>NZ_ARZY01000042.1 GCF_000568405.1 Catenovulum agarivorans DS-2 | reverse complement strand
TCGGCTTCGCGACACATATCCTTATTTGTTATGTGTATTTTTAATTCTTCCACTTGAGATTCACAAACGTTAGGGCGACATAAAAATAAAATAAAGCCCCCAAGCACCCTGCAACCAAAAACACATTAGACATAGGACTAAAAGCCAAGCCTATAACAATAAAAATAATACCTTTAATGGTCTCTTTTAGAGCATGAATTAAACACCAGCCCGCCATAGCAGAAGCGTTAACAGGGTCATCCCCCATAACCACCTGATTTAGAGCCGTGTTTGATAAAATCACTTTATCACGAAATGATGATGAAATTAGTGAGACCTTCTTAAGAAAGTGCGACGTAATAACCTCGCCTAACTTAAGAATAAGCCAGAATATAGCAGAGCCTAACACGCCCTGCATAATAGGAGGCAAACTCAAGACTTCGCTCATCAGCATCATTTTCTCCATACACATAACAGCTTATTGATCAGGATTCACAGTATCCAGATTGAATTCGAACCGTTAATCCATCAATAAAAAACAATCAATTTCATAAACTTATGTTTATTTTAAATTAAAGTCAACCTCAATATTTTATTGTAGAAAGCACGGCTGTAATTAATCGAGAATCGGTTAGCGGACATTCAGTCACACGCTGGCCAAAGTCCTCTCTATTCATTAAAACCGTAAGATACGCAACGAGCTAATCACATTAATACAACTAACTAGATTTTAGCATGTTTCTAATTCTGGCTTTAACTGACGCAGCTTCATCTCTTAAAGCCATTTTAATGAATTCATCCGCTTCATTTCGGTATTCCGGATAAGCCTTTGCTAACAAATAAAATCCATTATATGCCCAGGCTCTAACAAATTTATTTTTGTCTGTTATTAAAGGCCTGACAAAGCTTTCTACTTCACGTTTATACTCATGAGAGATTTTAATTGCATGGAATATTTGTAAAATATGGAGTTTCGCTTGCCAATCCCCTAAATGTTTTAAACACGCTAAAACCTCTTGCGATTCAGTTTCTGACAAAACGCAGCCATTATCGACATGTGTCTTTAAAAGCCACGAAGCCCCTTTTTGTAATTCTGGCTGTTGAAGCAATAAAATTAAGTCATTAACAAAGGCTAGCTCAGCAGATGTATTTTGATAAATAGCTTCAATATCCGCTTTTGATTTTCCATCCCATTGTTGAAGTAGAGCTTTCATAAATTAGCTTTGAACAAATAGGTTTATATATATCGTTATCTTAACTCGACTCGATGTTGTTAATAAACTGCGCCACATTAACTAAACGCTCACCAACAATAAATTGAATGGTATTTTTAACCCAGTCGGTGTGGATGTTTTTATAGTTTAACTTTGCCGACAACCACACGGTAACAATAAGCAATAGCACAGATGATACCGAGTAAAACCAAACCATATGCGATTCCAAATGTTGAAACAGCGCTATGCCAAACAATACGTCAAACCCAATAAATACATAAGCTAAATAAAAAGGCGTAGACATCAGCAGTAATTTCGTTAATTGCAACTTGTGGCAACAAACTTGATAGATATTTTTCTGTAATTCGTTGATTGGCTGTGAATAATCAACTTTAGCTATCAAAATAACTTGGCCGATATTTCCAGCTAAACCAATAATCGCAAAAACACTAAGAATCAAAGCCGATACCTTGGTGGCTGATAGCGTGAATTCCCCTTGTGCAATGTATTGCCCCAATAAAATTAAAATACAAAAAAACAGTACACTTTCAATAATTCGAGCCCATTTCATTGCTCTAAGTTGCTGCATTTGTTTATTAATTTTCATTTCAACCAAGGTTCTTTGATCTATAGTGATAGCTGCGGCGTTTTGGCTTTCTTGCTGAACCCAAGTATTTTTCATTTCGTCTAAATTCATGTTAGGACTCCTGTAACTCAAATTGATTTTTCAATTTTTCTTTAATTCGGCTTATTCGTGTAGCGACATTGGTTGTGCTGATGCCCAAGCTTTTAGCAATGCTGTCGTAAGATTCACTTTCTAGATAAAGCAACATAATCGCTTTATTTACCGTGTCGAGTTGTGCAATAAATTGATACAACTGCTTTATTTCCTCACTGCGCTCCCCTGCTGCAGGTTCGTCTGCAATATGTACAATAGATGCTTCACAAACATTGGCTTTATCTTCTCGTTTACTATCTTTTCGGTAGTAGGAAATGGCGACATTTAGAGCAATTCGGTACATCCAAGTAGAAAACTTGAATTCGTTGTTATATTTGTCAAACGACAGCCACATAGTTGTAAGTATTTCTTGAGCTAAGTCTTGCCTTTCATCAAGATTGTGACAATACGAATTGACAACCTTGTAAATAATACCTTTGTGCTCTTCCATTGCCTGAGCAAATAATGCTGATTTAGTTGTGTTCATGAACACTCTCTTACTTTGACTATTGTGTCTAAATATTCCTATCCCATCATGTTTCGGGTATTTGCTTAAACGCCGTTATTTGTATATTTAAACAGTTCGATATTCTATGTTTACCTAATTATTCGCATCTATATTGAAATAATCACAAACAAATAAAATTTTTATACGAAATATTTCAGATACACCTAATAAAGCAGAACCGAACGCAAACTTCAGTGCAACCTGAATAGTTAACCATAGCAGGAATGCTGGTATAGAAAGGCCAAATTCAAAGAGGATGGATAGATCTATCCAATTGTTAAAACTGGATCTTTTGTAAGATGAAATGCCCTGTTGCACACCTGCGCAAAGCGACAACGCCTAGGTTGCGCAGGCTAACAAACAGGGAGGTATCAGCAAACTACTTTCGAGTAGCTCTTAACATCCATGATGTTTTTTCATGGATACGCATACGATCAGAAACTAATGCTGCAGTTGACTCGTCATCTGCAGACTGTGCAAGCTTTAACACATTTCTAGAAGTTTTAACCACTTGTTCATGCCCTTTGGTCAACAAGTCAACCATTTCTTCTGAACTAGGCACACCTTCAACCTCTTCAACAGAACTAAGTTTTGCAAATTCTTTATATGTTCCTGGAGCAGCCACATCTAAAGTACGTATGCGCTCCGCGATATCATCAACCGCAACAGCCAGCTCAGTATAGTGCTCTTCAAACATTAGATGTAACTCACGGAATTGAGGCCCTGTGACGTTCCAATGAAAATTGTGTGTTTGTAAATACAAAGTGTAAGAATCAGCCAAAAGACGTTTCAAACCTTCAGCAATTTTGATTCTATCTTCCGTATTAATACCTATATCAATATCTGTCATTTTGCGTTCCTCGTTTTGGTTTAAACTGACAATACCCTAGCACATCTTCAAACCCAATAGTATTTGCAATATACCCTAGGGTACCCGATTATGCATTTTGTGCCACTTTGGTTATATTAAAGCCTTCTTCAGGGGTTGGAGCGATAAAATACTTTGTAACCTGCTCAAACATATCAGGTGTATCAGTTGCCGATCTTTCAGGCTGCTCTTTACGCCGTTTTTCAATCTGCATTAAGCAGACCTCATTTGAAAGGTCGATGTATACCAAATTGTGTGGAGCTTCGATCTCGGAAAAAATACTCCGAAACCAATCTCTTTGCGACACAGTATTTGCTGGGAAATCCATTACTACATTAGTTCCCACAGACAACATGGATTGAACAAGTTTTTTAATCTGCGGCTTAAGTAGCTTTGAATATTCAATATAATCATTTAGAGATGAAATCTTATTTGGGTAAAGCGACGCAAGCCACTCATCTTCGGAAAGCAAAACTGCGTTGCTTTTCTGTGCGACTTCGCTAGCCTTAGTCGACTTTCCAGCTCCCATTTTTCCACAGAAGAAAGTTAATGTACCTTTGTTCATCGTTGCGCTCTATTGTGATGTATAACGAGACTGTAGAAAAACCCTATTACAAAGCAACAATGCACCACAGTCTACTTACTTTGTTAAACTACTAACGACTTTCGCTTATTTTTTGCGACATTTCAACAATTTAATCCCAGCCGATTAGCCGAACTAAACATATTTTGCCTTTGTCTTAGCTAATGCCTGATTTCACCATAATTCACCAACTTTTCTATATTGTGTAGCAAACAATATAACTACCATTTGCCTTGTGCTTTTGTTTGACTACGCTGACCATTACAGGGGCTGAGGGCTAGATACCCTCGGCTAGCCGATTATATTTTACTTAACTCACCTGCGTCATTAAGAATAGGTTGTGCCCACTCATAAAATTCAGATTTATCGCTGTCCCAAGGCCACACACCGTCGGTAGTAGGCCAAATTAATTGCAGCATTTTAAAATCATCTCCGTTATTGAGCCACAAACCCCAACCGAGATATTCTTTGTAATGTGATTTATCAACTTCGATAAAGAAGACGTCGAAACCTCCAAGAAAATCAGAGTAATATTGCCCTGTTTCAAAGGTTTCACCAGCAAGCAACCGATCTTTATAATTATTCACGATAGAGTGAGCTAATTCTCTTTTTAAACCGACAATAATTAAGTCTGGTTTATTTTGCTTTTGGTTAATTCCGATCGAGTAAGTAAAAGAAGGCTCATTATCACCTTCCATGACGTTAATGATATGGCATCCATATTCTTCAATGTCATTTAATGCTTTTTGATCCTGCTTGTCCACTGAAGTCTCCGTTCCGAAAAAACTTGTTGGTGTCATTAACCCTTTTGACCGATAGAAAGCAAAAGAGCGTTCATTTGAACGCTCTTTGTAGTTTTTTAAAACAACTATCAGTTCGCTTTAACCCTATTCAACATTACAAGGATCAAGCTTCCAAATATTGTTAACATAATCTTGAATTGAACGGTCTGAGTTAAATTTACCCATAGTTGCTGTATTTACAATTGCCATACGCGCCCATTTGGCAGAGTCTTGATACAATGCATCAATCTTCTTATGCGCATCTGAGTAAGAAGCATAATCAGCAAGTGTCATGTAGGTGTCGCCATAATCTAATAAGCTGCGTTTAATTTCAGCAAGCTCACCAGGTTTACCAGGGGTGAAGTAGTCAGTATCAAACCAGTCTAATACTGCTTTTAACTCTTCGTTGGCGTAATAATAATCCCAAGGGTTGTAACCTTCAGCTTTTTTCGCTTTAACTTCGTCAACCGTTAAACCAAATATCACTACGTTATCTTCACCCGCTTCTTCAGCAATCTCGATATTTGCACCATCTAATGTGCCTATGGTGACCGCACCGTTTAATGCAAGTTTCATATTACCAGTGCCAGATGCTTCTTTACCGGCCAGTGAAATTTGCTCTGATACGTCAGCTGCAGGGATCATTTTCTCAGCTAACGATACTCGGTAGTTAGGTAAAAAGACCACTTTAAGTTTGTCTTTAATACGCGAGTCGTTATTAACTTTGTCCGCTACTTTGTTAATTGCATAAACAATTTCTTTCGCCATGTAATAACCAGGGGCTGCTTTAGCGCCAAAGATAAATACACGTTTTGGCATATCGTAGTCAGGGTCTTGCAATAAACGACGATATAAGGCCATTATATGAATTAAGTTAAGTTGCTGACGTTTGTATTCATGCAAACGTTTAATTTGAATATCAAACAGTGCTGTAGGGTCAACGTCGACATTGGTTAATTCTTTAATAACTTTAGCTAACTCAACCTTGTTATCATGTTTGATTTGCATAAATTCTTTTTGGAATTTTTTGTCATCCGCCAAGTCATTTAGCTTTTGTAATTTATCTAAATGTACTGGCCAATCTTCATCAACATGTTTGCTAATTAAGTTTGATAACGCTGGGTTACATGACTTCAACCAACGACGCGGTGTAACACCATTGGTTACATTGGTTAATTTACCTGGCCAAATTTTGTCGAATTCAGGGAACAAATCAGATTTAACTAATTTAGAGTGAATTTCAGCAACACCATTTACTTTAAAGCTGCCGATTACGCACAAGTTACCCATTCGCACCATTTTTTCATGGCCTTCTTCGATGATAGATAATTTACGTTTAACTTCATCATTATCTGGGAATGCTGGCTCAACAACCTCTTCTAAGAAACGGCTGTTAATTTCGTAAATAATTTCTAAATGGCGAGGCAATACTTTTTCAAATAAACGCACTGACCATTTTTCTAGCGCTTCTGGCAATAAGGTATGGTTAGTATAAGCAAATACTTTTTGGCAGATGCCCCAAGCTTTATCCCAATCTAATTCTGCCCTATCCACTAAGATACGCATTAATTCAGGGATTGCCACTGCTGGGTGGGTATCATTTAGTTGCATGACCACCTGAGCTGGGAAGTTGTCCCAATTGTCACCATGTGCGCGTTTGTAACGACGAATTATGTCTTTAATTGAACACGCACAGAAGAAGTATTGTTGAATTAAGCGTAACTCTTTACCCGCGTCTGTGTTGTCGTTTGGATACAATACTTTAGAAATGGTTTCAGCTTGTACATTCTCAACTTGTGCGTCTAAATAACCACCGGCATTAAATACATCCCAGTTAAAGAAGTCTGATGCACGGCTTTCCCATAAACGTAAAATATTAACTGTTTTTGCACCATAACCAACAACTGGAATATCCCATGGTACCCCTTTAATTATGCGGCCTGGGTGCCATTCTTTGTGGATACGGCCATTTTCATCGTATTTAGTTTCTACATATCCGTATAGCGGAATTTCTTGAATGGATTCTGGACGACAAATTTCCCATGGGTTGCCATATTCGCGCCATGAGTCTGGGCGCTCTAATTGACGGCCATGTTTAATTTCTTGGGTGAATAAACCGTGCTCGTAATGAATGCCATAACCAATTGCCGGGTACCCAAGGGTTGCAAGTGAATCAACAAAACATGCAGCTAAACGACCTAAACCACCGTTCCCTAGCGCCATATCTGGCTCTTCTTCGCATATTTCATTAAAGTCTAAATCTAATTGTTCTAATGCTTGTGCAGCGACTTCAGTTAAACCAATATTGGTTAGGTTGTTCTTTAAAAAGCGCCCCATTAAAAATTCTAACGATAAATAATGAACCGCTCGAGTATCTTTTTGAAAGTGTGTTTTTTGGGTTTTAGTCGCTCGCTCAAAAACAATTTCGTTAACTGCAGCACATGTTGCATTCCACCACGCTTTTTTGCTTGCTTTGTTTTCGTCGGTGCCTAGCGATACGTGTAAGTGGCGAACAACACATTCTTTAAATTGCTCTGGGGTCATACCAAATTGTGCAATGCTTGCTGACACTGCCGAAGCTGATTTTTTACGTCGAGTTGTACTTTTGGTTGCAGCTTTGGTTGAGCTTTTGCTCGCAGCGGTTTTGCTGGCTGACGCTGAAGTTTTTGATGTTGTTGTCTTACTTTTGCTAGTACGGCGTGTTGTAGTCATCTTATGTCCTATTCATAGAGTAACGGGCAATCCCGTTGTTCAAATGAAGTTGATGTTAATTTCACAACTTATAAATGAATGCATTACTCATTTATAAGTCAGTTACGCGCTCCGCATGCAGACTAAATGTTGATGTTTGGGAGTTAATCAAATAGTCCAATTTCGATTATTGTTATTATGTTTTGCGGCTAAATTTAACCAAATCTCAGCCAAATAGCCAGTAAAAATGTTATTAAACAAAGTTACTGGCCCACTGAATTGACCTTAAAGTCCAGCTTTTTTAAAGGTTTGGCTTACAATTTCTTGAGCCTCTTCAATTATCTGCTCTAAGTGTTGTTGGCCTAAAAAGCTTTCGCAATAAATTTTATAAATTTCTTCTGTACCTGATGGTCTTGCTGCAAACCAGCCGTTTTCCGTTACGACTTTTAAACCACCAATTGCTGCATTGTTACCCGGCGCGTGAGTAAGCTTAGCAAGAATTTTTTCACCTGCCAGTGTTGATGCTTCTACGTCATCAGCCGATAAATTCTTCAGTACGTCTTTTTGCGCTTTAGACGCTGGCGCATCTAATCGATTATAGATAGGCTCACCAAATTGGCTGACGAGTTCTTGATAAAGTTGCGCTGGGTCTTTACCTGTCACTGCGGTAATTTCTGCAGCTAGCAGCGCTAAAATAATACCGTCTTTGTCGGTTGACCATACTGAACCATCCATTCTTAAGAATGACGCCCCTGCACTTTCTTCGCCACCAAAACCATAAGTGCCTGAATATAATCCATCAACAAACCACTTAAAGCCAACGGGTACTTCTGATAAATTTTTATTTAGAGCATCAGCAACTCTATCTATCATGCTTGAAGAGACTAAGGTCTTACCTATGGCTAAACCATTGTCCCATTGTTTTCTGTGGGTATATAAATATTGAATAGCAACAGCTAAATAATGGTTAGGGTTCATCAAGCCTGCAGATTTAGTGACAATGCCGTGGCGATCATAATCTGGGTCGTTGCCCACTGCGATATCAAATTTATCTTTTAAGCCGATCAGACCAGCCATTGCATATGGTGATGAACAATCCATGCGAATTTTGCCATCTTTATCCAACGTCATAAATGAGAATGTTGGGTCGACGCTGTCGTTTACGACTTCAATATTAACACCATACGTTTGAGCAATGACATCCCAATATGCGATACCTGAACCACCTAATGGATCAACACCAATTTTTAAACCTGATTTGGCAATAGCATCCATGTCGATTACATTTTTTAAGTCATCGACATAAGGTTTAATATAATCGTATTCAGTAACAAATTCAGATTCAATCGCTTGAGTAAAATCAATACGTTTAACGTCAGCTAAACCACTTGCAATAATTTCATTTGCGCGCGCTTGCACAGCATTAGTAATATCTGCATCTGCTGGGCCGCCATTTGGTGGATTGTATTTAAAACCACCATCTTGTGGTGGATTATGGCTTGGGGTAATAACAACACCATCTGCTAAACCTCTCGTTTTCCCTTGGTTATAGGTTAAAATTGCATGTGAGATAACTGGCGTGGGTGTATAACCTCGGCCTTGTTGCACAACTACATTAATTTGATTGGCAGCAAACACTTCAACGGCAGTTGCAAATGCACACTCTGACAAGGCGTGCGTATCCATACCTATATAAAGCGGACCATCAATATTTTTTTCTGTTCTGTATTCAACCAACGCTTGGCATATGGCTGCTATGTGCGTTTCAGTAAATGTTGAATTAACCGAAGAACCTCTGTGTCCAGAAGTACCAAAACTTACGCCTTGTGCCGCCGACGGCTTATTTAAATAATATTGGCTAACTAAACGAGGAATATTTACTAGATCTTGACTTTGTGCTGGCTGACCAGCTCTCTCATGCAACGCCATGTATGACTTTCCTTTACGGTTTTGATTTTTTGATAGTGTATGTATCGTGACTTCAAGTTTTTAACTTGTATTATGTTATGCCTAAGTTGTACTGTTTACTCAGGTAAAACCCTACTTTGGGTGTGCCCTTTGTTTATATCTTAGCTTTGCTTAACAAACAAGAGGCATTTGAGTTTTTATACAAGTTGTATGAAGCCAGCATTACAACAGGTTCGATAAATTTAAAAAGTGTAAACTTTCACTTGGCTTGTTTAACTTAGGTAACACACCGAGCAAAGGTGCATCGATAGCTTGTTGAAGAGTTTCAATATTCTGTTGCATATATGGCATTTCACCATGTAGTGAATTAGCAACCCAACCAACAATTTTACAGCCGGTTGCTTTAATTGACTCTTGGGTTAACAAAGCATGATTTAAGCAGCCTAGTTTTAAACCAACAACTAAAATTACCGATAACTCTTGCTCAGCTACCCAGTCGGATAAATAATTGTTATTGCCCAAAGGTAATTTCCAGCCTCCTGCACCTTCAACCACTAAATAATCAAGGTGCTGTTGGTCAAAGTTTGCATAAGCTTGAGTTAAGCTTTCAAAGGTAATTTCAACACCAGCTTCAGCCGCTGCTATGTGTGGTGCAATAGCAGGCTCAAGTGCAATGGGATTCACCGTAGAATATTCAAGCTCGACATTGCTAGCCTGCTGCAATGCTAAGGCATCTTCGTTTTTGAACTGACCATCAATTAAATCACAGCCAGCAGCAATGGGTTTAAAGCCAGCAGCTTTGCCCTGTTTACTCAAGTAACTAACAAGCGCGCTTGAAAAAAAAGTTTTGCCACACTCAGTGTCTGTGGCGGTCACAAAATATGTTTTTCTATTCATAATTTATTGGTTAGCTTTATAGATACAACAATACAATGTTTGCCAACTTGCCGTTATATTTCCGGAATCTTTGTTTTTATCAACAGTAGTCAATTTCGGATATACATTTTCTAATTGCTGCAACTTAGCCCGTGTTAACGCATTTGATTTGTCACGATTAACCACTGTGTTTGCACCAATTGCTTTTAACTCTTTGAGCAGTGCTCTAACACTAGAATATTGGGTTTGATGGTTAACCACCTCAAAAACTGAGCAGCGGACATTTGCTTGCTCAATTTGCTGTTGAGCTTGCTCTATGGTTAAAAAATTATTGACGTGGTTATTCGAATCTAATGCAGCAAAAGCTTGTTTAAGTTCGCTTAAGGTGTCAGCCAACAAGGTCGTAAACACGATTTGACCACCCGGTTTACAAACGCGATAAGCTTGTTGCAATACTTGGGTTAAATCGCACCACTGCCACGCAAGCGAGGAAAAAACAATATCAAAGCTATTGTCGTCAAATGGCAATTGATGAGCATCAGCTTGGCTAAAATCAAATTGGCTAAACCTTTTTTGATATTCAACCGAGCTTTCGACCTTGTGTTGGGCAGTTTTTAACATCCCCGTTGAGATGTCACAGCCCAGGTATGTATTGCCACGAGCAAATCTAATTAAATTGGCTGTACCACACCCAACATCAAGCAAATTGGTTTCTGTTGATAACATCAAATATTTTGAGGCTTGCTCAATGACTGCAATTTGCAATTGTGCAGCACCATCATAACTGGCCGCAGCTTTAGAAAAATGCTCTGAGATAAGCTGTTTTTTAGATAACGACAATTTTACCTTCCTAGCTCTGGCTCGTGCTTAAAGTTAGCAGGCCGATTTCTAAAGCCTGTATGGCTTGGTCTATATCTGCAATGTCATGCAGAGAATTTATAGTAAAACGAATGCGAGCTTGTCCTTTGGGCACAGTTGGTGGGCGAATGGCTGTTGCCCATATGCCTTGCTTGCGTAATATTTTAGCTAGCTTGAGCGTATCTTCATTGCTGCCAATGACCACAGGTTTAATTGCACTGACACTCCCGCCACAAGACAAGCTTATCCCGAGTTTGTTGACACCATCAACAAAGTACACAACATTCTGTTCAAGCTTTTCTCGTCGCCAATTTTCACGGCGAATTTTAATAATAGCTTGACGAGTGACCTCAGCTAATATCGGCGAGAAAGAAGTGCTAAAAATATATGCTCGTGCTTCATTAACTAGATAATCAATTAACTGTTTTGAGCCTGCGACAAATGCGCCGCTTGTGCCAATCGCTTTGCCAAAAGTTGCGGTAAATATATCTATGTTATTCGCTGATATATTTTGTTTAGCTAAACTGCCCTGACCTTGCTCGCCAAATACACCTATGCCATGTGCATCGTCTAACATTAAACCTGTGTTATCTTGCTCTGCTATAAGCTGACAAATTGGCTGCAGTGGCGCACCATCACCATCCATACTAAACACACCTTCAGTTACAACTAATTTATAGTCGGCTGGTGTTTGCAATCTTTGTTGCAAATGCTCGATATCATTGTGTTTAAAACGCAAATTTTTCGCAGCGCTTTGTAGGCCACCATCAATTAAAGACGCATGGTTTAATTTATCTTGAATAATCAGCTGGTTTTGCTCTTTTAACAGTGTTTTTAATACCGAGCTATTGGCAGAAAAACCACTGTTAAATAACAAACAAGCATCAAAACCCAACCAATCACAAATTTCGTCTTCTAACGCTTGATGAGCAGCATGATGGCCATTGATTAACGGTGAGCCAGTGCTGCCCGATAAATTAGTTTCAAGCGCATTCATCCACGCAGATTGCAAACAACCAGACGCAGCAATACCCAAATAATCATTACCAGAAAAATTTAAATACTTTTGCTGGTTATGAACAATAAATTGCTGGTCGGTTGTAACTGTATTTTTTTGTCGATAAGCGTATTGAGCTTGCTTAGCTGCAAGCTCTTGCTCAATATAGCTGGGTAACATTAAACAGCAGCGTTATAAAACTGTGGCGTTTGTTGGCTTTCAGCAACCGCTTCAGAAATAGCTTGTTCTGTTACTTCGTCAGAATAACCTTGGCGTTTTTCTGGTTGAATGCCTAATTTAGCAAACAATTGCATATCGGTATTTGCTTCTGGGTTTTCAGTGGTTAATAGTTTTTCGCCATAGAAAATACTATTAGCGCCAGCAAAGAAACACATAGCCTGCATTTGTTCATTCATTTCAGTACGACCAGCAGATAAACGCACATGCGATTTTGGCATTAAAATACGTGCAACTGCTATGGTGCGAATAAATTCAAAATGGTCAAAATCTTCAAGATCAGCAAATGGGGTACCTTCAACACGAACCAACATATTAATTGGTACACTGTCAGGGTGTTGTTCTAAGTTAGCTAAGCTTTTTAATAAACCTGCTCGGTCTTTAGCTTCTTCCCCCATACCAACAATACCGCCACTACATACTTTCATGCCAGATGCTCGCACATTTTCTAAAGTGTCTAATCTGTCTTGAAAAGTACGTGTAGTGATAATGTCACCGTAAAATTCTTGTGACGTATCTAAGTTGTGGTTGTAATAATCTAAACCAGCTTGTTGTAAGGTGATCGCTTGTTCACGGGTTAACATGCCAAGCGTCATACAAGTTTCCATGCCCATTTCGCGCACACCTTTAATCATTTCAACTATGTAAGGAATGTCACGATCTTTTGGGTTACGCCACGCAGCGCCCATACAAAAACGTGTTGAGCCATTTTTCTTTGCAAGCTCAGCTGTTTCTAACACCTTTTGTACTTCCATTAACTTTTCTTTGTGTAGGCCAGTATCGTAACGTGCGCTTTGTGGGCAGTATTTACAATCTTCTGGGCATGCACCTGTTTTAATCGACAATAAAGTACTTACTTGCACTTCATTTGGATTAAAGTGTTGGCGATGTACGCTCTGAGCTTTAAATAATAAATCGTTAAATGGTAAATCAAATAAGGCTTGAATTTCTTCAGTTGTCCAATCGTGGCGTATTTCAGCTTGCATGCTCTTTTCTCTAATTGAATTTTGCTTGATAGTTTATTTACCTTAGTTACACTGTCAATCATTCGCTTCATAAAATTTGACATCTGTATAAATATTAAGCATGAGTATTGATTTAGAGTTTGATCGTAAACATATTTGGCACCCATATACCTCCTTAACTAACCCTTTACCAACTTACCCTGTTAAATCCGCCTGCGGTGTTGAAATTACTTTGGAAACAGGCGAAGTATTGGTGGATGGTATGAGTAGCTGGTGGGCTGCGGTGCATGGTTATAATCATCCCAAACTCAATCAAGCTTTGGTTGAGCAAAGCCAGCAAATGTCGCACGTGATGTTTGGTGGGCTCACTCACAAACCAGCGGTTGATTTGTCTAAAAAGTTAGTTGATTTGGCACCAAATGGACTTGAGAAAGTGTTTTTAGCTGATTCTGGCTCTGTTAGTGTTGAAGTTGCGATGAAAATGGCCATTCAATATTGGCAAAGTGAACACAAACAAGATAAGTGCAGATTCTTAACGGTGAAAAATGGCTATCATGGTGATACTTTTGCTGCGATGTCGGTTTGTGATCCAGTGAATGGTATGCACACCTTGTTTAACAAGACCATTAATCAGCATTTGTTTGCCAATGCGCCTACCCCAATATTCCCAAAAGATAAAAATGAGTTAGATGAACAGTTAGAAAAAGCGGATTTAGCTCAAGATCATTTAATTGAAATCACTCAGTTATTGAAAGCACACCACAATGATATCGCCGCAATCATTATTGAACCTGTCGTTCAAGGTGCTGGCGGTATGCGTTTTTATCACCCGCAATATTTAAAAGCGTTACGCCAATTGGCTAACCAATACAATGTATTATTAATTGCAGATGAAATTGCTACGGGCTTTGGTCGTACAGGCAAAATGTTTGCTTGTGAATGGGCCGACATTACACCAGACATTATGTGTGTTGGTAAAGCCATTACTGGTGGCTATATGACCTTAGCCGCCACTTTAACCACAAGCAAAGTCGCGGAACAAATTTGTAATGGTCAAGCAGGTGTATTTATGCACGGCCCTACTTTTATGGGCAACCCACTTGCGTGTGCTGTGGCGAATGCTTCACTTGAATTGCTGATTGAAAACAACTGGAAAGAGCAAGTCGCAAATGTCGAAAACTGGCTGAACAAATACTTACAGCCAATTGCTGAATTTGCACAAGTGGAAGATGTACGTGTGTTAGGTGCTATAGGTGTGGTTGAGCTAAAAGAGCCTGTGCCAATGGAGCAAATTCAAGCCTTTTTTGTAGAACAAGGTGTGTGGATTAGACCTTTTGGTAAATTAGTTTATTTAATGCCGCCGTTTATCAGTGAAGAAAAACACATTAAAAAGTTGGCTGGCGCAATTGAAGCCTGGTTAAAAAATTAAAAACGCGGCAGTATTTGAGTATACACGTATAAAACCGCAGCGACCGCCACCGCTAACAATACTGCCAAGTTATAGTGAAAATGGTCGCTTTTGCGTTTCATTCTTTTTAAGTTGATAAACATAGCAATTAGGGTAATTGCACAACAAATGATCAATTGCCAAAAAAGAAACTCTGTCCATTGTTCTGCCCACTCCAATCGATACTCATCTTCAATTTTTTTATACTTGGCATAGCCTGGCAGTTTTTCTGGTCGGGCAAGCCTAAACCACACCATAGCTAAGATAAAACTCAACCAAGCAACTAAATTAGTTGCCCAAATCGACTTAATTACCCAGTCGGCGCCTTTTCTACGTTCATTTTCGACAATTTTAGTGTCTTTTTGCTTGTTTCTCATATTGGCTTTAGTAACATATTGCCCTTTATAACAATAGAAGATTTATTTAGCCGGAGCAAAATTGAAATGAGTCACGCTGCAATCAGTGATGTATTAGCGGGTAAATACCCATTAAAAGAAACTCTAACCATTAAAGGCTGGGTTCGTACCGTTCGTTCAAATCCAAATTTTGCTTTTATCAATTTACATGATGGCTCTTGTTTCGACCCTATTCAGGTTATTGCCGACAGCAATTTGGCGAACTACGCCGAGATTGCGAAATTAACAACAAGTTGTTCGCTAGCAATTACTGGTACTTTGGTTGAATCAGCAGGTAAAGGCCAGAGTTTTGAAATTCAAGCAACCGAAGTTGAAATTATCGGCTTAGTTGAAGATCCAGATACATACCCAATGGCACCAAAACGCCACTCGGTAGAATACTTGCGTGAACATGCGCATTTACGTCCGCGCACCAATTTAATTGGAGCGGTAACACGTGTACGCAACTGTTTAGCGCAAGCGATTCATAGATACTTCCATGAAAATGGTTTTCAGTGGATTGCAACACCTATCATCACCGCAAGTGACTGTGAAGGTGCTGGTGAAATGTTCCGCGTTTCAACCTTAGATGCAGTTAATCCGCCTATGAAAGACAATGGCGAAGTTGACTACAGCGAAGACTTTTTCGGTAAAGAAGCCTTCTTAACAGTATCAGGTCAACTTAACGTTGAAACTTACTGTTGTGCTTTATCTAAAGTTTATACTTTTGGTCCAACTTTTAGAGCAGAAAACTCAAATACCAGTCGTCACTTAGCTGAGTTTTGGATGGTAGAGCCTGAAATCGCATTTGCTGATTTAGCAACTGTAGCATCATGTGCTGAAGACATGTTGAAGTACGTATTTAAAGCTGTGTTAGCTGAACGTATGGACGATTTAGAGTTTTTCGATTTACGTGTGCAAAAAGGTGTGGTTGAACGCTTAAAGACCTTAACTGAATCAGAATTCGTTCGTATGGATTACACAGATGCTATCGACATCTTATTAAAATCCGGCCAGAAGTTTGAATTCCCTGTTGAATGGGGTATTGATTTATCATCTGAGCACGAGCGTTATCTAGCTGAGAAACACGTAGGTGGACCCGTTATTCTACAAAACTACCCGAAAGACATTAAAGCTTTCTATATGCGTTTAAATGATGACGGTAAAACTGTTGCAGCCATGGACGTATTAGCACCGGGTATTGGTGAAATTATTGGTGGTAGTCAGCGTGAAGACCGCTTAGACATACTAGATGCGCGTATGCACGAAGTTGACTTAAACCCAGAAGATTACTACTGGTATCGTGATTTACGCCGCTACGGCTCAGTGCCGCATGGTGGTTTTGGTTTAGGTTTTGAACGCTTAGTTGCTTATGTAACAGGTGTACAAAACGTGCGTGATGTTATTCCATTCCCACGTGCGCCAAAAACAGCTTCGTTCTAAGTCTGTTTAATTTAGGCTGGCGCCCTGCGCTCGCCTAAAAGCAAGATAACTTCCAATAAAAAAGGTGCTTTTAAGCACCTTTTTTTATTGATTAATCATCCATTGGTTCAGCATTCTCTACGCGACTTTTGAGCTTTTGCCCAGGTCTAAAAGTGACTACACGGCGAGCGGTAATCGGAATATCTTCACCCGTTTTAGGGTTACGACCCGGCCTTTCACCTTTGTCACGCAGATCAAAATTGCCGAAACCAGACAATTTAACCTGTTCACCACTTTCTAAAGCAACGCGAATTTCTTCAAAGAATATTTCAACTAATTCTTTGGCATCACGTTTATTCATTCCAAGTTTTTCAAACAAATGTTCTGCTATTTCGGCTTTTGTTAATGCCATACCTAATCTCTCAATGTAGCACCAAATTGCGCGTTTAAGTGTTCAACTACCTTGTCAACGATTGCCGAGATTTCTTTCTCTTCTAGCGTTTTCTCTACCGCTTGCAATGTTAAAGCGATCGCGTAACTGATTTTATCAGCTGCTATCCCTTCTCCTTGGTAGACGTCAAACAAGTTTAGTTCAACTAATTGATTTCCGCCAACTTTTTTAATTTCACTTAACACTTTACCAACTTGGACAGATTTATCCACCACAAATGCTAAATCTCGTCGATTTGACGGGAATTTAGAAATTGCTTGAGCCGCCGGTACCTGACTTGTTAGCAATACATTAGTTAACAGTTCAAAGACGAAAGTTTTTGGTTTTAATCCAATTTTCTTCGCTACTTCAGGGTGTACTGCACCAATAAATCCTAAATACTGGCTATTTTTATAGATAGCAGCAGATTGACCAGGATGCAAGGCAGAATGCGATTCTATTTTAAATTCATATTCAGCTTTATTATCAATCTGTTGCAATAACGCTTCTACATCACCTTTAATATCGTAGAAATCGACCGGACGTTTTTCTAGCGTCCAATGTTCACCGTGACGTAAACCTGTGATAGCACCGGCTAACACTCTAGTTTGACGAATACCATTCTCTGCGTCTTTATCAGGGGTGAAAATTAAACCCGATTCAAATAGCTGTAGACGGCTTTGCTGACGGTTAGCATTGTAGACCACTGCACCGAGTAAGCCTGCTAAGCAAGATAAGCGCATTGCCGACATATCTGCTGAAATCGGATGCGGTAATACTAAAGCTTGGGCATTATTATGCAGTGCATCTTGTTTTTTCGGGTCAACAAACGAATAAGTAATCGCTTCTTGATAACCTAAATTCACTAAACAATTTTTTGCATAATCTAAAGATTTTACTGCTTCTGGTTTTGCGCTCATGTTTAGCTGAGCAACCGGACGCTGCATTGGTATATTGTTATAGCCGTAAATTCGCGCAACTTCTTCGATTAAATCTTCTTCAATCGAAATATCAAAACGATAGCCTGGAACAACAGCATTCCAGCCAGCTTCAGTCTTTTCAACTGTTAAACCTAAACGTGTCAACATTTCGGTTACAGTGTCATCTGCTATCTCAATACCTAATTTAGATTTAAGCTTAGCGGCACGTAAGGTTACTTTTTTAGCTTGCGGTAATGCACTTGCAACCTCTGCTGTAGATACTTGCGCGGCTTCACCACCACAAATGTCTAATATAAGCTGGGTCGCACGTTCAATTGCTTGTAACTGAATACTTGGGTCGACACCGCGCTCAAACCTGTGTGAAGAGTCTGTATGTAAACCATATTGACGTGCTTTACCCATCATAAAGTCAGGTGCAAAAAATGCACTTTCTAGCAGTATATCTTGCGTAGACTCAGTCACGCCTGAATCTTTACCACCGAATATACCGGCTAGAGCCAAAGCTTTTGACTGATCAGCAATCACTAAGCTATCGGCTTTTAAACTAATTTCTTGGCCGTCTAATAATGTGAGTTTCTCACCATCATTGGCTAAACGTACCACAATACCACCTTCAACTTGTTGTAAGTCAAACGCGTGCATAGGTTGGCCAAGCTCTAACATCACTAAGTTAGTTACATCAACAATTGGGTCAATTGAACGAATACCGCTGCGACGTAATTTTTCTACTAACCATAAAGGTGAAGCTTTTGATACATCTACACCTTTAATGATGCGACCTGCATATTTAGCGCAAGCTTGTTCTGCTTTAAGTTCGATTGATACCGCAGCATCAATACTTGCAGCTACTGGGTTAACTTCTACTGGTGTTAAATCGTGATTATTTAATACACCCACTTCACGAGCAATACCTTGTATGCTTAAACAATCAGCTCTATTAGGGGTTAAGTCAACCTCAATCGCTACATCGTCTAAATTTAGATATTGACGAATGTCTTGCCCAATAGGCGCATCTGCGGGTAATTCAATTATTCCAGGTGCTTCGTCTGCTAAACCTAATTCAGCTTCTGAACACAACATGCCAAATGAAGGTACACCGCGTAGTTTAGCTTTTTTAATTTTAAAGTTACCCGGTAAAACAGCACCAATCGTTGCGACTGCAACTTTTAAGTCTTTACGACAGTTTTTTGCACCACAAACTATGTCTAATAATTCGTCTTGACCAACATCAATTTTGGTCACTTGTAATTTTTCTGCATCTGGGTGTGGGCCACATTCAACTACATGACCAACCACTACACCGCTAAATTCACCAGCAACAGGCGCGACTTCATCAACTTCTAAACCCGCCATGGTGATTTGTTCAATTAATTCTTGCTGGCTAACTTGCGGATTGACCCATTCTCTTAACCAAGATTCGCTAAATTTCATACTATCTCCGAAAGTGCCTAGTTAAATTGTTTTAAAAAACGAACATCGTTTTCAAAGAATGAGCGTAAATCGCTCACGCCGTAGCGCAACATGGTTAAACGCTCAACACCAATACCGAAAGCAAAACCTGTGTATTGTTCAGGGTCGATATTCACGCCTTTTAAAACATTTGGGTGAACCATGCCACAGCCTAGAATTTCTAACCAGTTACCATCTTTGGTTTTTACATCGACTTCAGCTGAAGGTTCGGTAAATGGGAAAAATGATGGGCGGAATCTAACTTCTAACTCTTCTTCGAAAAAGAATTGTAAGAAATCAAACAAGATGCCTTTTAACTGAGCAAAAGTAACGTCTTTGTCTACCAACAAGCCTTCGACTTGATGGAACATTGGCGTGTGAGTTTGATCGTAATCGTTACGATAAACGCGACCTGGGGAAATAATTCTAAGCGGTGGTTGCTCAGCTTCCATTGTGCGAATTTGCACACCTGAAGTTTGTGTACGTAACACTAACTTAGGATTAAAGTAAAAAGTATCGTGATCTGCGCGAGCTGGGTGATTATCTGGGATGTTGAGTGCATCAAAATTATGCCAATCATCTTCAACCTCTGGGCCAACTCTTGTTTGGAAACCTAAGTCAGCAAAAAATGACTCTACACGTTGAATGGTTTTTGATACAGGGTGTAAACCACCAGCATGAGCTGCACGACCAGGCAATGTAATATCAACACTTTCTTGTGCTAACTTTTTGTCTAATTCGGCTTGTTGGAAAGCGTCACGCTTGTCATTTAATAAAGCTTGAACTTGCTGTTTAGCCTGATTGATCGCTTGACCCGCTTTTGGTTTTTCTTCAGGTGGTAACTTACCCAAAGTTTTCATTTGTTCGGTAAAAAGACCTTTTTTACCCAAATATTGCACACGTATATCGTCGAGTGCTGCTAGGTCATTTGCTTCTTTGATAGCAAGCTCTGCCGCCGCTACGATAGCATCTAAATTCATTAAGAATTTTCCCCAGAATTAGCTTGAAAAATAAACCGCGTATTTTAACTGATTTAGCGCAAAAATGTAGTCAAATATCAGCAGATTAGCGATTTAGTAATTTAGTCATTTGAGTTGAGGTTAAATAAACTGTTTTGGACTCTGTTTAAGGCAGTTTTGCCGCTTTATATTTCTGACTAATAGTTAGTGGGTTATAGGGTATAACGTTAAGTAACCTGAACTCTGGATAACAAGTTAGCTAACCCATTGTTATTAAAAATTAATTTTATGGTAGTCATTCTAGAGAGATAGTTATTCTTAGAACAAGGCGAATTTGCGTACGTAATAGCTGGCTATTACTAGCGAATTCAACGCCGTTATAAGGATAAATAGCCTCTAGAAAGCAAGTTGTTATCCAGAGTTCAGGTTAAATAATAAATGTGAGTAGACAAAAACAAAAAAGGGGCTGTGATAACCACGCCCCTTTTAACAAAAATCTGTTTGTTGATTTTTCGAATTAAGCTAAAGCTTCTTTCGCTTTCTCAACTAAAGCAGTAAAAGTTGCTTTGTCGTATACAGCGATATCAGCCAAGATCTTACGATCGATTTCAACAGATGCTTTTTTCAAACCATTGATGAAACGGCTGTATGATAAACCATTTTGACGAGAAGCAGCATTGATACGTGCAATCCACAATTGACGGAATTGACGCTTACGCTGACGACGGTCACGGTATGCGTATTGACCAGCTTTAGTTACGGCTTGAGTAGCTACACGATATACGCGACTACGAGCACCGTAATAACCTTTAGCTTGCTTTAAAACTTTTTTGTGTGCTGCGCGTGCAACTACACCACGTTTAACTCTAGGCATTATTCAGTCTCCTATTTTATGCGTATGGCAACATGCGAACGATCAATGGAACATCATTTTGATGAACTTGAGTTTTCGCACGAAGGTGACGTTTACGCTTAGAGCTTTTCTTGGTCAAAATATGACGCAAGTGTGATTGTTTGCATTTAAAACCGCCATTGGCAGTTTTTTTGAAGCGCTTCGCAGCACCTCTATGGCTTTTGATTTTTGACATTGAGTTTACTCCGCATTGTCAATTTACAATTTGCAGCAAGGCGGGTTAACCAAGGCTAACCTCTTTATGCCTTAACTACTTCTTAATTGGTGCCAACACCATGATCATTTGGCGACCTTCAACTCGGCTTGGGAAAGATTCCACTTGAGCCAAGTCTGATAAGTCATTTTTGATACGATTCATCATATCAATACCAATTTCTTGATGCGCCATTTCACGACCGCGGAAGCGAATCGTTACTTTGGTTTTGTCACCGTCTTCTAAAAAGCGAGTCAGGTTGCGTAGTTTTACCTGATAGTCGCCTATGTCAGTTCCAGGTCGGAATTTAACTTCCTTAACCTGAACCTGTTTTTGCTTTTTCTTCTGCTCTTTAGCAGATTTACTCTTTTCGTACAGAAACTTACCGTAATCCATCACTCGACAGACGGGTGGATTCGCATTAGGACTAATCTCAACCAAATCTAACTTGGCCTCATCAGCCATATCCTGAGCTTCTCTTAAGCTGACAACGCCAGCTTGTTCGCCTTCTGCGTCAATTAAACGTACTTCTTTTACGTCGATTTCATCGTTAATACGCGCTTTGCCGGCCTCTGGGCCTTTTCTACCACCTTTAATGGTTCATTCCTCCACGAAAATTATAATTTTTTACAGTCAACGTCGCCTTGAATAAGTTCAACGGCTTGTTCAATAGACATAACACCGAGGTCTTCACCTTTACGGGTACGTACTGCAACTTGACCATTCTCTAATTCTTTATCCCCTACAACCAACATGTATGGGATACGTTTTAAAGTATGCTCGCGGATTTTAAAGCCAATTTTCTCATTTCTCAAGTCAGCTTTGGCTCTAAATCCATTTTTGTTCAATATTTTAGCAATATTTTCGCAATATTCACCTTGTTTGTCGGTAATATTCAATACAACAGCTTGAGTTGGCGCTAACCAAACTGGGAAATGCCCAGCAAACTCTTCAATCATAATACCGATAAAACGTTCTAATGAACCTAAAATCGCTCTGTGGATCATCACAGGCGTTTTTCGATCATTGTCTTCAGCAACATATGTTGCACCCAATCGCTCAGGCATAGAGAAGTCTAGCTGAATTGTGCCACATTGCCATGCGCGACCTAAACAATCGTGCAAAGTAAATTCAATTTTTGGTCCATAAAACGCGCCTTCACCAGGCTGAAGTTCAAACTCTAGGCCATTAGCTTTTAATGCATCTTCTAGCGCTTTTTCGGCTTTATCCCAAATTTCGTCACTTCCAACACGTTTTTCAGGTCTGGTAGACAATTTAACGTCAATATCTTCAAAACCAAAAGTTTTGTATGTATCGAACACCATTTCTATACACGAAGATACTTCTTGCAAGATCTGTTCTTCAGTACAAAACACGTGCGCATCATCTTGAGTAAATGAACGAACACGCATTAAACCGTGTAATGAACCAGATGGTTCATTTCTGTGAACTAAACCAAATTCAGCCATACGGTAAGGTAAGTCACGGTACGATTTTAAACCTTGATTAAAGATTTGTACGTGACCAGGACAGTTCATTGGTTTAACTGCATAGGTGCGCTTTTCAGATTCTGTTGAGAATATCATGTCACCATATTTATCCCAGTGACCTGATTTTTCCCACATACATACATCTAAAATTAACGGCGCTCTAACTTCTTCATAGCCGTATTTAACTAACTGCTCTCGCATGTAGTTTTCTAATGTTTTGTAAATGGTCCAACCATCATTATGCCAAAACACCATGCCTGGCGCTTCTTCTTGCCAGTGGAATAAATCAAGTGCCTTACCAATTTTTCTATGGTCGCGCTTTTCTGCTTCTGCTAAACGGGTTAAATAAGACTTTAATTGTTTTTTGTCGGCCCAAGCAGTGCCATAAACGCGTTGCAACATTTTATTGTCTGAGTTGCCACGCCAATATGCTCCTGCGACTTTCATTAGTTTAAAGTGCTGACAAAACTTCATATTTGGTACATGCGGACCACGACACATATCAATGTATTCTTCGTGATGATACAAAGCAGGTTTGTCATCTTTTGAAATATTTTCATCCAATATTTCAATTTTGTATGGTTCACCACGCTGTTCAAAGGTGTCGCGCGCTTCTTGCCAGCTTACTGGCTTTTTAACCACTGCATAGTTGGTCTTCGCCAATTGTAACATACGTTTTTCTAGCGCTTCGATATCTTCTTGGGTCAAAGATTTATCTAAGTCGATATCATAATAAAAACCATTATCTATGGTTGGGCCAATCGCCATTTTTACATCAGGGAAAAGTTGCTTAATTGCGTGACCTAACAAATGTGCACACGAGTGACGAATGATTTCTAGACCATCTTCATCTTTCGCGGTAATAATTTGTAACTTAGCATCGTTTTCAATTAAGTCGCATGCGTCTACTCGTTGGCCATCAACACGGCCAGCGATTGTTGCTTTGGCCAAACCAGGGCCAATGGATTCAGCAACTTGCATTACAGTTACGGCTTGCTCAAATTCTCTTGTTGAGCCATCAGGAAGAGTGATAATAGGCATTATATTTCCTTACCAGTGGTGACACCTACCAAGTGCCACTTGTTATTTACATTATGGGAATAATTAAGAGGCGTATGATACTCATATATATCAGTAATTAAAACATCCTCCCCCGATAAATTGTTATAAATTACCGTTTGAGGCGTATTTGTTGCTGTTTATCGCCATATCTTCTGTTACCTAAGTGATTATCTCGCAATTTAAACAACTTTAGGTATATACTTCGCGCCCTAGTATTTTGCAGCAAACAGGTTAGCGCTTATGTCAAACGCGAAGGATATTGCACAACTTGAATTATCAGTAGAGCAATTAAGCATTGAGGAGAAACTTTCGTCCTATTCTTACTCAAAGGATGACATTAACTCAAGCGCCCTATTACCTCAGCTCGCTAGCTTTGTCGATTTAACCAATAAAGTGGATCAACTGATTCATTTGTTGTGCGGTCAACCTCATACAGCTCAATTATTAACTTGGCTAGGCTTAGACAACCAACTTATTTGTAATTGCGGCAAAGAAACCTTGTTCGGACGATTTAAGCTAACCACCAGTGGTAAAGCACATTTTTCGCCTGGAGAAATCTTTAACGCTGATAATGAGTATTTAATTTTTTCGACTCATTTATTGCTGCAAGATTTAGATTGCGCCGATTTATTGGTTAAAACAGCCGTTACAAAAGTATTCGACACCCAGTGGTTAAGCAAAGACTATCAGCAAGCAGAGTTTAAACAACTAAGACATAGCAAAATTAAGCTGGATAAAAAGATAATTATCTTGGGTGACTACGACTCAATTCAGCAACTTTTGTACTTATGCCCTGCTTTGGGTCAAATTAGTCAGGACCGAATTTATGAGGCTGACTACGCAGTTGAAATCAATCCAACAACCTTATCGGCTTTAAATGCTTTACTACAAGCCCTAAATTACCAACTTGATGAAAATGCATTTAATGCAATTGTTTGGGCACTTGCTAGAAGATGTGAAGACCAAAACTGGATGTCGATTGACTTAAACTACATCGAACAAATTAAACAAAGAATCCAAACGAACATCAGTCAGCAAACAGTTGAATTAACTGTTCGAGAACTAGAAGGCTTTCACGCGACTGCGCGTCTATTTAATTACGAGCAAATTAAAAATAACAGTATCAAAGTAGATTTCTCTGGTGCTGTGGTTGGCCAAATTAATGGCTTAACCGTTGTAGAAACAGCGCTTGCTGAGTTTGGTGAACCATCTAGAATCACCGCAAATATTTTTGTCGGTGAAGGTGATATTGGCGATATAGAACGAAAATCCGATTTAGGTGGCAACATCCATGCTAAAGCTATGATGATTTTATCTTCATTTGTTGCCAAGGTATTTGCGCGCAACGAACCTTTGCCAATTTCATCCAACATAGTATTTGAGCAGTCTTACCATGAAGTTGATGGCGATAGTGCATCTTTAGCTGAATTATATGCCCTGCTGTCGGCTATATCGAACATTCCTATTAACCAACACGTTGCTGTAACTGGTGCGATGGATCAATTGGGTAATGTATTGGCCGTCGGTGGTGTTGATTTGAAAATTGAAGGTTTTTATACCCTAGCCAAATTAAAAGCGCCTTCTCAAGTTCACTCGGTAATAATCCCCAAAGCTAATGTTGCAAATTTAAATTTAACCAGCGAAATTAAAACAGCTGTCAGCAATGGCACCTTTAAAATTTATGCAATTGACCATGTCCATCAAGCTTCAGAAATACTTACTGGCAAACCAGCTGAAACAGATGATCAAAAAGGTCTATTTGATTTGGTTAAAGTTGAATTAGACAAATTTAGCCAACAGGATGATGAAATTAGCTCTATTTGGCATAAATTAATTAAATTATTTAATAAATAGTGAGAAATTAGCTGCTCAGACTTGTTTAGCGCACATGTGTTCGCTAAAGTATGCGCCGAATTTTAATCAATATATTGACTAGCCAAAATGAAACAAAACAGTTTTGACAAAGAAGGCCTATTGGCTTGTAGCCGAGGCGAACTTTTTGGTCCAGGTAATAGCCAACTACCTGCGCCTAATATGCTTATGATGGATCGCATTACCGCTATTTATGACGAAGGTGGTGTTGCAAACAAAGGCTATATTGAAGCCGAGCTTGATATTACGCCTGACCTATGGTTTTTTGATTGCCACTTCCCTGGTGATCCTGTGATGCCAGGTTGTTTAGGTCTTGACGCTATGTGGCAATTGGTCGGTTTCTTTTTAGGTTGGTCTGGTGGTCCTGGTAAAGGTCGAGCTTTAGGTGTTGGTGAAGTTAAGTTTACCGGTCAGATCTTACCAACTGCGAAAAAAGTTACTTACCGAATTGATATGAAGCGTGTAATTAAGCGTAAATTATTTATGGGTATGGCTGATGGTACTGTAGCTGTAGACGGTAAAGTTATCTATGAAGCGAAAGATTTAAAGGTTGGTTTATTCCAAGATACATCTGGCTTCTAACTAAACTAGGTACTTTATACAATTATGCTCTAGATAAGAAAAAAGCCCTTAAGGGCTTTTTTCTTACTTTCCTCCAAAAAACGAAACTCTGTCATCTACCGCCGTTCGCCATCCACCCAACCACTGGGCTCTTGTATCAGTTTCCTGATATGGACAACATTCTTTAGTTTTACCAGTTAGACCTGCTTGATAGCCTTTAGACTGAGCTCTTTCTAAACGATCACGCTTTTGTCTTTTCATGTAAGCAATTCCTTCATCCGTTTTTGGTTTTTGGATATTAATTTGAAGCAACACGCTTGCGTGCCTTCACTTTCAAATTAGCTAATTTAACGGGGTATTGCAACAGGGACTTTTGATGGTTGCTGGTTACTTATTAAGCCAAATATTAAGTAACCAGCTGATTAACGGGAAGTTTCTAACAATTCACCATAGGTCAGTTAGCTTAGATCGATTTCCTATTACGAATTGATTTTTTAAACAAAAATGTAATAAATAACAAACTTAAGTAAATCCAAGAAAAAGAAGCGCCCTTGCGCTTAATTTTAATGTCGTCTCCTGGTAGCACGCAGTCATACATTCCTTGTGCATCTGGAACAAGTTTAACGGTGTGATTAACTTGTTCACGCGCGAATTCACCGCTTAAACCGTCAACTAATTGTTGATTCATAATATTTGTGGCAGTTTGCGTTGCACTTGCGTGTGCTAAAATAACCCCATCATTATTAATCGCTACCGCGTCGACAATCGTCATGTTTGTGTCGCAGGTCATTAGCTCATTTAAGTCAAACATTTCGTCTGTATCTGTATAATAGACAAAACCATGTTTAGGCGTAGAGCCGCCTGTTAATGCATCGATTTCAGTTTGGCCGACGATAACATTTTGATTATTAATTGCTCGCGCTAAAGTTTGTGAGCTAACCGCAAAATCATCTAATTTTTGTACCTGAGTATCACTGGTGTTCAGGTCATAATAAAAGCTCTTTTGCACAATACCTAAACCAGCTGTATCTGACATCACGCCAATAACAATATTATTGTCGTTAATATCAGTGGCACGGCTTGCAGGATAAGTAAGTGGATTGGTGATGATATGCACAGAACCGTTGTGAAATAGCGCTGCTTGGCGGCGAACATCATCGTTTACATCTCTGACATGCGAATCACCTACGGCATAACCTTCTTCGTTGACCGCAAATGCTCGGCTAGAATAAACTGCTTGGTTGGTTGAGCCAGAGTCGTCGATAGCAATGCCCAGATCAATTGGTTGAGATACCTCACCATTTGCATTGACCTTCCACATCAGTGCATGCGTTTTAAAAAAGCTTGTTTGATTTGCAATATTGTTATTAAACCCTTGCCATAAGCATACTTGTTCAGGGATCAGGTCATTCTGTTCACATGAAGCTTCGATCGACAATACATTATTCGTCGCCTCTATTGACCCATAACCAACAACCCAGCCTGAGTTAGAAATTTCTGTCGCATAACTAACACCACCGACGATTTCATCATAAGGTGGTAAAAGTTCTATAACTCGGTTTCTGGTTTTAACAAAACCACGATGAATAAAGTTTGGAATTAGCCAAGTTTCATCGTTAAATTCGGTTCGAGTAAACGTTGAGCTAGTGTCACCTACGATCCATGATAAGTTGTTGATCCCACGCGCGTATTCGTTGTTAAAATAACTCAACTCATCTGTGTTTGGGTTGATAGTGTCAAATACGACTAACTCTTCACTTTGATTATATTCAGCCAATGACGATCGATAATTTGCAATTGGCTGATATCGGCCGTCACTTGCGTTGCCTGATATGTAACCCAATACTGACTGCAAACTGGTTGCGTCGAAGTTTCCCTTTTTAACACTTTCTAGGTAACTAACGTTGTTGACACCCACTTGCGCTAATTGATTTGCAAAAGTTAAGTCTCGTTCGTCAAAGTCGAGCAACGATAAATCGACAGGATGTTGATATATTCCCGTATTCAAGGAGACAGCTTCATTATTATCATTTATATCGATAGGAAAGCTGTTCTTAAATACTTCCGCAGTGCTAATAGTCTCAAGGTTATAACTGAGTGCACTCGCAAAAGTGGCGAAACTTGCACTTGCTGTTAACAAGGCGATTGATAATTTTGTTAGTTTATTCATCATTTAATTATTCTGTAGGCTTTCCAATTCTTCCCATTGCTCAAAAGCTTGCTCAAGTTCTGCTTCAACTTTAGCTAAAGCGTCTAATTTAGCTTGAGTATAACTTTGTTCTTTACTGAAAAACTCTGGTGAATTGATTTCTAATTGCAAAGTTTCTATCTGACTTTCAAGCTGTTCAATGGTTTGTGGCAACGATTCTAACAAACGTTTCTGCTTATACGACAGTTTTGTTTTGTTATTTTGTGATTTTTCGACTGGTGTCGAGCTTTTTGGTTCAGCTTTTGGTTCAGTTTTTTTATTTTGTTGTTGCAGTTGACGATTTCGCTGTTCAATTGCAGGTACTATAACATCGTAACCACCAACAAACTCTTCAATAACCCCATTACCATGAAAATAATAGCTCGAAGTAACTGTGTTATTTACAAATTCACGGTCATGCGATACCAATAATAGTGTACCTGAATACTGATCTAATAATTCTTCTAGTAGCTCGAGTGTTTCTACATCAAGATCATTAGTTGGTTCATCTAGTACCAATAAGTTAGCTGGTTTTAAAAACAATTTGGCCAACAAGAGTCGATTCTTTTCACCGCCTGATAATGACTTTACCGGAGAACGCGCTCTTTGAGGACTAAACAAAAAATCTTGCAGATAACCGAGTGCATGGCGTGTTTGTCCATTAAATACAACATCTTGCTTGCCATCTGCGACATTGTCCATCACCGACTTTTCTTCATCAAGCTGTGAACGATATTGGTCAAAATACACAACATCTAAATTAGTACCAACTTTGATATTGCCCGAATCAGGTTTTAATTGACCCAATATCAGTTTAATAAAAGTCGATTTACCGCATCCATTTGGGCCAACCAAGGCAATTTTATCGCCGCGTAAAATCAAACCATCAAAATTGGAGACGATGTTTTGCTCACCATAGGCATAGTTCAAGCCCAATATTTCAGCAACCACCTTACCAGAGCGCTTGTCTTCTTCAAGTTTGAGATTGGCTGTACCTTGAACATCTCTCCTTGAAGCTCGGTCTTTTCGCATCTGTTGTAAATGTCTTACTCGGCCTTCATTGCGGGTTCGACGCGCTTTAATTCCCTGGCGGATCCAAGCTTCTTCTTGCGCGAGTTTGATATCAAACTTACGGTTCGTTTCTTCTTCTATTTTTAGATATTCAGCTTTATCAATTAGATATTGATCATAACCACGTTCAAAGCGGATAAGTTTGCCACGATCTAAATCTAAAATAGAATCAGATAAATTACGAACAAATGCCCTATCATGCGAAATGAATACAACCGCGCCGTTAAACTCTTTTAAAAAGCTTTCTAACCAAGCAATAGATTGATAGTCCAAATGGTTAGTTGGTTCATCTAGTAGCAAGATATCAGGCTCAACAACGAGCGCTCGAGCCAATGCCACTTTACGTAACCAACCACCTGACATTGATGTTAATTCAGTGTCTGGATTTAAGCCTAAACGTGAAATAACTTGCTGGATTTTGGGTTCTATGGACCAGGCATCAAGTTTGTCTATCTGTTGCTGAATCACCGACATTTTGTCTAAACAAGCATCGGCTTGTGTACTTAACAGATAAAATTCCCCTAAAGCTGTACCTGCAGCCCCCAAACCTTCAGCAACATATTGATATACTGTGCCTTGTGTATTGCGTGGTGGATCTTGAGGTAAGCGAGAAATTATCGTGCCAGCGCGGACATTTACTTCGCCCGAATCTAAGTTTTGTTCTCCACTAATGATTTTTAACAAAGTGGACTTACCCGTACCATTGCGTCCCAATATGGAAATCTTTTCACCTTTGTTAATTTGCAATTCTGCACCTATTAACAACGGATGATCACCAAAAGCTAAATGGCCGTTCGTTATACGGTATAAATTCATATTAATTTTCTAACCACTCTATCACTTGCTGCTCGTTAAACGGCCAGTTTAAACAGTCTTTGGTTAAACTATCTTGTAATACTGGGATACGCTCGCCAAACTGCTCAACCATATGCTCGTTTTCAGCAATATCGATTATTTGAATATGTTGTGCCAAACCTATGTTTGCTAATACTTGGTATGCTAGATCACACAAATGGCAACCTTCTGTACCCAATAATAATAATTGTGCATGTTCCATTGGTTTGCTTGTTACTTTGCCGTTTTAAATAATCGCCACGCCTGACGGATATTCGATTTACGCTTAAAATCAAACGGCATGGTTTTATTGGTTAAATCTTGCCATTGCAAGCCTATCTCAGCCAAAGAGGATTCATCTAAGCTAAATGAACGTAAATTGTTTGAGAAATAGATATCTCCCCCCTCGTTCAAATGCTCTAAAGCCAAACGCAGTAATTTAATATGATCTCTTTGCACATCAAAATCATGCGCTAGTTTTTTTGAGTTCGAAAAACTAGGTGGGTCGATAAAAATTAAATCAAACTTGTTATTGGTTCGCTTTAACCAATCGATACTATCCATAGCGATAAAGGGATGCCATGTTGAGTTAATGCCATTTAACTCAAAATTTTGTTTACCCCAATCCAAGTATTTTTTTGATAGATCAACCGAAGTCACTTGAGTTGCTCCACCTAATGCGGCATGAACACTCACACTGCATGTATATGAAAATAGATTGAGCACAGATTTACCTTGGCTGACTTGGCCAATCAGTTTACGCATATCTCTGTGATCTAAAAACAACCCTGTGTCTAAATAATCGTACAAGTTGACGTAAAACTGCGCGGGCCCTTCTCTGACCGTCATGACCTCACCACGATCAGCAGCCTTTTTATATTGTTCATTACCTTTTTGCTTTTTACGCACCTTTAATGCAATCTTGCTTGGTTCTGTACCTAATACAAATGGTGCTGTTAATAGTACTTCGTTTAGCCGAGCTTGCGCTTTTTCGACTGGTACACTTTTTGGTGCAGCATATTCGTAGATGACCAAAGAGTCGTTATAAATGTCAATCGCGACATTATAATTCGGTAAATCACTATCATATACACGATAGCATTCGGTATCGGCTTGACGCGCTTGTTTAGAAAATTGTTTAAAATTTTTCTTTAACCTATTTTGAAACTCAACCGCCAAACCTTCTCTAGGGTGAGTAGTGTCTTGAGCTGCTTCTATTTGATAATTAGCAACAATACAATCCAATGCGGCATTTTTAACTTTATACTTTTTATTAGCCGAGAGTTTTAAATAGCGCATTGCGTCAATGGCTGAAGATATAAGGGTAAGAGACCAACCAGCATGTTGCTGTTTGATATTATGGCCAAAATCTAAGTATAAGTGCGCAATCGCGACTTGGTCTTCCAACCGCTCACCATAAGGCGGATTTGAAACAATAAAACCAGTTTCAGATTTCACTTTCAACGTATGATCTACCGCATTTTGTCGCTCAAAGTGGATATATTTGGCAACACCTGCATCATCAGCATTTTGTTTTGCAACGGATAATTCACGGTTATTGATATCGAAACCATAAAGTTGAAATGAACCATCTTCGATTATTTGTTGGTCGTATTCCGTCTTTATTTGCTCGAATAGCGCTTTGTTATGAGATAACCAGGCGTCAAATCCCCACTTTCGTCGGTATTGTTGTGCAGGCATATTACACGCCATTTGTGCCGCTTCAATCAACAATGTGCCAGACCCACAAAAATAATCGACCAATGGTGCATTTGGTTGCTGCAACCACCCGCTACGCATAACAACTGCAGCTGCAATATTTTCTTTAATTGGCGCGCGTCCTGCTTGGGTTCGATAGCCACGCTGATGCAAACTCGCACCAGAGAAATCTAAAAAGATGTGCGCCTGCTTTTTAATTAAACGCCCTTGAATACGGATATCGGCATTGGATTTATCAACATTGGGACGGCGACCTAACTCCTCGTTGAATATGTCACATATCGCATCTTTGATGACCTGAGCACTATACTGAGTATTGCGCAAAGCATCATTAGTGCCATTAAAATCTACACTTAACGTAACCTTGTCTGAAAATTGCATTGGCCAATCAACAGATTGACAAACTTTATATAAATCATTTTTGTTGGCACAATCACCAGAGGCAAGTTCTAACAATACTTTATTGGCAAGTCTAGAGGTGTAACAAAGGCGATAAGCCTGCTCCATTGTTCCCTCAAACCATACCGACGAAACGGATAGCTTGATATTTTCAATGCCAAGCTCAGTTAATTCACTTTCTAGTAAATTTTCTAAACCTTTGGATGTTGTGACTAAAAACTTTGCCATTATTTACCTCATAAAGTTGAGGCGGCATTATACACCCAAGCAAACGGCAATTGCGAGGTTTGTAGTCGCTTAGCCTCTACAATGAAACACGGGGATTTATTCAAAATGCAGCCAGTGTTTAACCTTTAACTCGGTTTCGGTTGTGTATCCAACCGCTTTTGCGACAACCTCACCTTGGTTATCTAAATAATAGTAACTCGGGAAAGCCGATACATTGACAGATTGCGCCAACTTCTCATCCCCTAGATAAATGGGAAAGGTTAAACTGTGTTGCTCTACAAAGCTGACAACCTCATCACTATTGTCAAAACTTAACGCAATAACATATAAATTGAGTTTGCCAGGATAATCTGCATACAAACTTTGTAAATTATCAATACTTAGATGACAAACACTACACCAAGGCGCAATGAAATAAACTAGACTCGGGCCGTCACCACTGGCTAAATTAATTTCCGTAACGCCCATTTGTGTATTTAACCATTTGTCTACTTGGCCGTTCACCGTGACACGTTCAATTCGATGGCCGGTTTCAAGCATATTTCGCGATTGAAACCAGAAGAATGCTGAAATGATTAACAACATAAAAAACAACTCAATTGCCCACTTAGCCATTCTTTTTAGTGACATTTTGGTTTATCCTTTTTTAAAAGCTTTTAAAAACAGCTATTCGCAATCTCTATAATAAACGGAAGAGCCCTTTTGAATAAGACCCGACTTTTACCGATATGCTTTCTACCCTTGTCTTTTTTGTTTGGTTGTGAACAAGGCGTCACGTTAAAATCTATCTGCAAAAACACCCCTGAATTTTGCGAAGATTTAAATGATGATGCTTGGTGTAAAAAAGAACGCAAAGAAGTGATATTTGGACGATTTAACGAGTCTATCAACCCAAGCGATGAAGTTAGATATAAGCTGATCACTGATTTTGAAAAATACTCTACCTGCGTAGAGAAAGCATCTTTTATTGAGCATATTAAGTTAAAAGACAAGCAAACGGGCCGAGTTAAAGGGTTTGTGACCTCAGTCAGAGAGCTTGAGCGTTTATCAAAGGCAACAGCCGATAGTAACGACCCGAACTTATTGTATTGGCACTGGTCAAGAAACGGTGATGAAGATGCAATGAGCCGATTCTTAGCTTTGCGTGATAGCGGTGTTTTACAAACGCCAGAGCTTCAATTTAAATTAGCCACTTACTATGTAAAATTTAATCGTGATTTGACAATAGATACGCTATATCGAGCTTTAGAGTTGTACGGCAAAGACGATGTTATCAACCCAGAGATTCTCAATACTTTGAGTACCTTGTACTTAAAAGAAGAAAAATATAAACACGCTTATGTATGGGGTAAACTTGCCAAAGAGTTTGGTGTAAGTGATATTGATTTAGCTCCATTGCGCGCAGTACTTAAAACAGAAGGCGTGCCAATCTCACAATTAGATGATATTGCAAATGACTATGAAACAGCATTAGAAGACGGAAACTTTGAGCCGCCTAAAAGATAACGTTCTACTTAACAAGTGTACTATGATTAATTGAGGTTGTTGCGCCATATGCTAATATTTGCATTGCAGCTAAGGAAAAATGAATAAGGGTCTGTTGTGAACATCAAAATCGCGTTGTTATTAAGCACATTAATTGTTTTAACTAGCTGCGGATGGAACAAAACGGCACATCAAGCCATAATAGATATTGAGGAACTCACCCAGGAACAGCAATTCAGACAAGCGGAAATAGAAGTAAAAAATGCGCTTCAAAAATACACAGATAACCCTGAAATAAGGGTAGCTGCAGGGAAGTTTTACTATCAAATAGGGTTATTTCTACAATCTGCTCGCTTCCTTAAACCAGTTTTAGCGAAACAGCCTCAAGTAGAATCTGAAGTAGACGCTTATTTAGAATCATTGTTACAAAATAGGCAACTAGCAGATTTATCAGACGCGTTAAAAAAAGTAGACAATCCAAACTTACGACAAGCTTATTTGACTAGGAAGGCGTTATATTCAAACGATATTCCGTTAGCATCAAAAGAGTTTATAAAAATCACAGCAAATAATAACGATTGGTTCTTAGTCACAAACTATGAACTATTGTTGGAGACGCAACCGAATAAAACTAAACAAATCTTAAATACACTATCTGAGCAAACAAAGCATTCAAATGCAGACAGGCGGTTGGTTATATTACACGCTCGAAAGCTTGCAGATTCTGGAAAAAAGGAACAGGCACTGCAAAAATTTTTGACGGTCTATACACAAAGTCCTAAGTACCCCAATATTCATGTTTATATTGTTCAACTTGCATTACAGCTGGATAAAACTGCCATCGCAAAAGCACATACACAACAATTAGTCATCACGAATGATAAGCGACCGATTGTTAATCAATTCGTGGCAACATTGGCATATCAGCAACAAGACTATAAATCAGCCTTACACTCTGCAAATAAAGCCTTGCAAACGGGTTTGGATACCAAATCGCTACGCACTGTTGCGGGCATGAGCGCATATCACTTAGAACAATATCAACTAGCATTTAAGCTACTATCGCCTTTAGCCCCCAAACTTGCAGGCAATGACCCCATTCTTCGTATCCTAACCATTCTAGAATTAAAAAATGATGGACACCAAAAAGCCATCGAATTATACAAGCAACTTGAATTTGCCTCTCAAGAGGATATTACGCTTGCTAGTTACTTAATAAATGAAGTTGACGAACTTGAAAAACAGCACATCACTGATATCAGCCAGCAAAAACTAGAAAACTACATTAACAATCAGAAATACCATCATTTTTATATTTCTATTGTGAAATCATTTCCACAAGCCAGTGGTTCCGACTTGAAAGATTCTTTTTCAGTCATTAAGTGGCTACAAAACGATAAGGTTGAACTTGCAAAAGACCGAGTAGATGCATGGTTACAAAACCATCCAGATAGTGAAATTGCCAAAACCATGCAGGCGCTAATTGCATGGAAAACAGGCAGACAAACAGCGGCAGACGAGATTTTCGACAGCCTTTTAACTGATGGCACCACAAACCATATAGCACTAAACTACAAGATATTTTTGGCAAAATCACAACAAAATTGGCAAGAAATGCTAACTTACTCTAGCCAGTTACTCACGCTGGATCCAAATAATCCTGGTGCATTCAATGCATTTTTAGTTGCTTGGCAAAATAGTCCTAAAATCAACTGGCAAACTATAAAAGAACAAGTCACATCGACAACCAACCCAGATATAAAAATGCCATATCTAAAGTTGTTGTATAAACACAAGCAATGGCTTTTATTAGAGCAAGAGCTCTCCAAAATTACGCTTGAACATAGAAAAATTGACCACTGGAAATTATATTTTCTAGTCAATCAACAGCAAAACAATCAGACTCAAATAGAAGAGATTGCTAAGCAATTTTCTGCACACCCTCAAGCCAATTCAATAGATGGAATTCAGTTGCGCTTACTGATGTTAAGACATTTAAAGCAAACCAGCCAAGCAGTCGAGTTATTAAAACATGCGTTGAGCGTATTTCCAAACAATGTGAATTTTCAGTTAGAGCTTGCCAACCTTTACATAGTCGATAACAAGATTAACAAAGCCAAACAACAGCTCAAAAGCTATTCCAATGCCGTTAAACCCAACGCTCATTATTTTGAGTTGATAGGAAATATAGCAGCCATTGAGAAAAGGTATAGCGATGCCGCAAATGCGTATCAAAATGCGTTTAAGTTGTCAGCAAATAAACAGCTAATATATAAGTTTCATCGTTTGACTAGTTATATAAATATCCAGACTCAGCTATTAGAAATAACGATTGAATATCTAAAGCATTATCCACAAGAAATTGGCCTTAGAATAGATGCGTTTATGTGGTTTGCTGATACTCACACTGACCAAGCCTTACAAATCGTCGATGTACCGAGTGTACACAAATTAGCACAGACGAATTGGCAACTGAGTAACAATCTAGCTTGGTACCTCAATAAACAAGGAAATGTGGATAAAGCAAAACATTTTATCGACATGGCATACGAATTGAGCCCCGCAGAGCAGAGTGTTCTGAGCACTCGAACTAAAATTTATGGAAAATAACATGAAACACATCGTATTTTGTTGGGAGTTTGGCGAAGGGTATGGACATATTTCGGGGTTTATTCCAATTGCTAAACATTTACAGACAATGGGTATAAAAGTCTCTTGGATTATTCGTCATCTTGACTTTGCACATTTAATTAAAAAAAATTTTGATGAAAACACGTTAATTTTTCAGTCACCTTGCACTCGAAATACCAATAGCAATCGCTCTGCCACACTCAGCTACTCCCACATAATATCCCATCTTGGATATAACAACCCTCAACTACTGACAAATCTTCTAGGTACATGGCGAACTTTATTGCAAACACTATCAGTAGACTTAATAGTAGCGGATCATTCTCCGTCAGCCGTTTTGGCTGCGAAGACACTCAACATAAAGAGTTGCATGATTGGTACAGGTTTTTTTTCGCCGCCCAGGCAGTTAATTTTGCCTCAATTTGATATTTTTCCTCCACAATCATCAAATACACTGCAAAAAATTGACGACGGAGTTTTGGCTACAATTAATTCTAGTATCACAAAGTTCAATCAAGCCGAACTAGCAAGCGTTAGTGAAATATTTACCGTCGAAGAAGATTTTTTATGCACTTTTCCAGAACTAGACCACTACTCTAACAGAGACTCTGATAACTATTGGGGCGCACGTTATGCCACTAACTTAGGCCAGTCTCATCAATTTAAGACAGATAAATACAAAGTTTTTGTTTACCTTCATTCACGAACCAAAAATTATCAGCAGTTGCTCGAAGCGTTAAACCAGTTGCCAATTGAAGGACTCATTCACATTCCTAAATTAGATGTTAGCCAACTAAAAAAACAATACACTAATCTAGACTTTAGCGATCAGCCGATTAAATTGAGCGCGATTGAAAACCAGGTGGACCTAATAATTTGCAATGCCGGACATGGTACAGTCGCAGCAGCACTGCTATCAGGGATTCGTTTGCTGGTTATTCCAAATCAGTTAGAGCAAAGAATCTTGGCAAAAAAACTGACAGAGCAGGGATTATCTGCGGCGCTTGTACCAGAAAGCAATCTTGGTACAATACACAAAGCGCTAAACTTTATGATAGCAGACAGCAGCATTAAGGCGAATGCAGCCAACTTCAAGAATCGCTACTTAGGATTTAACAGCGAACTCCACGCTGAGGAAATTGCCAAACGATGTGCGGAGATTGTAATGGAAGCTGACTAACAACTTGCTTCCATTACAGACAGTGTTCAGGTTTTAACTAAGGTTCTTTTTTGTTTTTTCTTGTCGTCTACGCATAAATGCTAGACCCGCTAAACCTGCACCAATGATGGCAAATGAACTAGGCTCTGGAACTGGCGTGCTTTGGGTAAAAGAAGCGTCAGTAAATGCAGGTGTAGCACCAAAGTCGAACGGGTCACCAAATTGCGCGTATGCATCTAAAGCACTGTACAAACACCCATATCCATCACCATATTCGCCATAGTCACCATAGCCGTCATCAAAATCGTCAACAAAAGTGTTAAAAACCAAGAATTCTCCACCGTCGCCGTATTCACCATAATCACCATATCCGTTGTCGCAGTCGTCGATTAGACCAGGTTGACCAAACGAATGTGTTTTGACTATGTAGTCGAGCGTAAAACTCTCTCCTGCACCTATCAACCCTAATCCTATTGTATCTGTTTGTTCTCCCCAACCGTAATACTCAGGATTACTAGCGTCATAATTTGCCAGTGACGCACCTGATTGAGTAAACGAATATCCATTCTCATCATAGGTAAGAGCTGCAGAACTATCCCATATACTAGTGTCGTTTAGTCGGATATCAGCCATATAACTAGCGGTTATATACTCTCCTGTTTCAAAGGCTGGTTCATATTCGAATCCATAAACGCTCAAACTACCAAAGTTAATTGTAAACGTGAAATCAATAAACTGGTCGAGGCCTGTATCGTTAGTCACAGTAACAGATTGGGTAACCGTTGACATAGCATCAAAGTCAGCGCCATAACCATAAGCATTACTGTAAATCCAACCTTGATCATTTGCTGATGCGTTTGCATCCGCCCAATCATTGCCACTGTATAAATAAGATGAAGCATAGACACTCGTATTGTCGGTGTCTGAATCAGTGCTATTATCACCATTTAGCGTTACATCTGTATTAGCCGAAAGTTCAATATCTGTTGGAAATGCATAAACGGGGGCAATATGCGTACCCAAGATGGTAGAAATTGCAACAGCCAACAGTTTAATTTTGTTAGGAGTCATGAGTTGGTATCCTTTTTTATCAGTTGTGCTATTTTTAAGCAATTGATATACCAATACCAAAAATGCTTAAAATTCAAATAACTAAAAATCAGATAAATTTGGATTGTAAAAAAAGCTGACGTTCCGTAGTGAATATCGGATTGGTTAGTGCATTAGAAGACGGAAACTTTGAGCCGCCTA
>NZ_ARZY01000041.1 GCF_000568405.1 Catenovulum agarivorans DS-2 | reverse complement strand
GGCTGCCGCCGTTCAATCACCAATCATCATTCAGTTATCCTATGGTGGTGCAGGCTTTTTTGCAGGTAAAAGTATCAAACTAGACAGTTATCAGGGGCATGGAAATGCAGTGTTAGGCGGTGTAGCAGCTGCTCATTACATCCATACCGTAGCTGAAGCTTATGGTGTACCTGTTATCTTACATACAGACCATGCTGCTAAAAAATTGCTGCCGTGGATTGACGGCTTGTTGGATGCCAACGAATCTCACTTTGAAAAAACAGGCAAACCGCTGTTTAGTTCGCATATGCTTGACTTGTCAGAAGAATCGTTGGAAGAAAACATTGAAACCTGCGCTCGCTACTTTGAGCGCATGAACAAAATGGGCATGACATTAGAGATTGAATTGGGCTGCACGGGTGGAGAAGAAGATGGTGTAGATAACACTGGAATCGACAGCAGTGCGCTTTACACCCAACCTGAAGATGTAGCATATGCTTACGAAAAGCTGTCTGCGATTAGCCACAACTTTACGATTGCAGCATCATTTGGCAATGTGCATGGTGTTTACAAACCCGGTAACGTTAAACTGACGCCAGTAATCTTAAAAAATTCACAAGTGTTTGTTAGCGAAAAATTTGATCTGCCAACCAATAGTTTAAATTTTGTTTTTCATGGAGGCTCAGGTTCTTCGCAAGCAGAGATAACCGAAGCAATTGAGTATGGTGTGGTTAAAATGAATATCGATACCGACACCCAATGGGCAACTTGGCAAGGTATTCATAACTATTACAATGCTAACCAAGGTTATTTACAAGAGCAAATTGGCAATCCTGATGGTGAAGATAAGCCTAATAAAAAATACTATGATCCAAGAGTTTGGTTGCGCAAAGCAGAAGAATCTATGTCTGCTCGCCTGCAACGATGTTTTGCCGAATTAAACTGCCTAAACAGATACGCAGGAGAATAATAAATGCAACGACTAATACCAACGTTACGTGCAGACAACGTACCCTTAGAGCTCATCATGCTAATTCGTACCATATTGGCAGCAAGTAAAGAAATTGCTTTTCGTGTCAATCAAGGCGCACTCAGTGGTGTTTTAGGCTCAACCTTAGATGAAAACATTCAGGGTGAAACGCAAAAAAAGCTCGATGTACTGTCTAACCAGTTACTTAAAGACATGTTGTTATCATCACCAGATGTTCGAGCTATCGCATCAGAAGAAGAAGACGATGTGGTTAAAGGGCAAGACGGCGCGCCTTACATCGTGGCATTCGATCCGTTAGATGGTTCGTCTAACATTGACATCAATGGTCAAATCGGCACTATTTTTACAATCTACCCTGCAAGAGATGATGTTGCGGCCGATTCACCCTTACAATTTTCTCAGCCAGGTAAAAACCAAGTGTGCGCAGGTTATGTACTGTATGGCCCTTCAACACTCTTAGTGATGACAACAGGCGGTCCAACTCGCCAATACACATTAGATAGAACGCATGGCGGTTACCTGCTAACCAAAGCAGAACTATCAATTCCAGCACAAACTAGCGAATTCTCAATTAATATGTCGAACTTCCACCGTTGGGATCAACCCATTAAAGACTATATTAGTGAGCTTCAAGCTGGCACAGAAGGTAGCAGAGAGCGACAATTTAATATGCGCTGGAATGGCGCTATGGTGGGTGATGTACACAGAATATTATCGCGTGGTGGCATCTTCTTATATCCAGCCAATACAGATGAGCCAACTAAACCAGGAAAATTACGCTTGCTCTACGAAGCAAATCCAATGGCGATGTTAGTAGAACAAGCTGACGGCTTAGCCTCTACTGGTACGGATAGAATTTTAGATATACAACCAAGTGAATTGCACCAACGAGTCCCTGTTATCACAGGTTCAAAAGAGGAAGTTGATTACTTGCTCAAAACACTCTAGCACTTGAACTAAAAAACCCGCATATGAATACTCAAATGCGGGTTTATTGATCAGCATTAAAAAAAGCGTCCTTGCTATATTGCTCATTACAAGAGCACGACTACTAAACCGTCTATAAAAGTAGCTAGCTACTTAAAAGCTTTGTTATATAACTCAATATCCATAATTGCGCCTGGGTGTTGAACAACCTCACGCGCAACTTTATCCGCGTTTTCTATGGCCGATAAAACACTTTGACCATTAACCCGAGATACCAAATAAGTGCCAGCGAAAGAGTCGCCTGCAGCCGTTGAATCAAGCTGTTTTGGTGCTGGGTTAAATGGAACATGACATGCACTATGCTCTGCGGTATAACCATATACCCCTTGTTTACCCGCTTTAATCACAAACTCGCTTACGCCAAGTTGCAACATATAGTTTTTAACTGCTTCTACAGTTTGTTGTTCAAACAAATCTTGATGTTCGTCTAAACCTGGTAAAGCGATATCTGATAACTTGTAGGCTTTTTCAATCCACTCGATTGCATGAGATTGATCACGCCACATGCGTGGTCGATAGTTGGGATCGAACGCAATCTTACTGCCATTTGCTTTTGCCTGGGCCAATATATCAAGTAACCGACCTTTGTTTTCGTCAGATAAAATTGCCAACGAAATACCGCTGAAAAATATGATGTCGGCTGCTGGTAACTGATCTGCACCACCCGCAGCCAACAATAAATCAACCATTTGCGTCGCAGCAGAATCTTTACGCCAATAAGTAAAAGAACGCTCTCCGTGTTCATCAGTTTGAATCGCGTAAATACCAATATTGGCAGAATCCGTTTGGTAAACAGCGTCAGCCGAAATGTTTTCAGAAGCTAAATACTCACGCATTTTATCGCTAAACATATCTGAACCGAGCGCCGAAAAATAACCCACTTGAGTATTTGGCGACCAGCGCTTAGCGTAGATACCTGCATTTAAAGTATCGCCCGCAAATTTTTGCATCAGTTGGCCATTTTCTGATTGCTTAAATTCAACCATACCCTCGCCAACAACCAATAAACCTGTCATAACTAAACTACCTTATGTATGCATACACCCTGTTAATTGGGAACATATCTAAACAAACAAGATACCACATACAAACAACAATGTTTATATGTGAATGATAAAAATATCTATGTATTAGTTTAATTTAGTTACTATTTTGGAAAGTGCCAGCATCAAGTATTTGGCGCTTTATACGATAGCGACAAATATAGTTCCAATTCCAGCTGTCATCATATTTATGACATAAACCCCATTCTAAACCAGGTGCTTCAATTTCTTTGCCTTCGGGATCACGAAAAATCCCCAATGCTTCAGGTGCGCCCTTGATGTGCGACATAATTTCAAAATTAATTCCGTCTGGTGCCCATTGAATGGTATTTTTTTCTGGACCGTCAGTGGTGATAAGTGACGCAATGCCACCTTTGTAATTCCATACAGCCACTTCATGGCCTGAATTGGAAATTGGGTTGTACTCGGATTTTACATACGGGCCTAAAACATTGTCAGCAATTGCCACACCATGTTTAATTTCACGACCACCAAAATTCATCCCCTCGCCCATGGTTTCACCTTTGTAATAAAGATAAAATTTGTTGTTTAACACCATTAAACAAGGATCATGTACTTTGTGACTATCAAAACTGCCTTTCGATTTAACTTTAAAACGATTGTCTTCATCACCTTGCCATTCACCGTCTTTGGAAGGGCTTAAAATTGGTGCGTCTGACTTATTCCAAGGTCCAAACGGCGAATCTGCCCATGCAATCGCAATTTCTTCATATTGGCGGTTAGTATAAGGGAATTGCACCGTTTGATAGACCAAATAAAATTTGCCATCGTGAGCTAACACCTCTGGAGTAAACACCGCTCTGTCATCAAAACGTCCTGGTTCACCACGACCTATCGCTCTGCCCTGTTCTTTCCATGTATAACCATCTGTAGAGGTTGCATGCCAAACTTCGGTTAAGTCCCAAGGAAATACTTTGTCTTCTGGATTGTCTGAACCAAAACCAACGGTTTCCCCTTCACCTTTGGTATACCACACATGGTATAAGCCATCGACCAAGATAACAGCAGTTGGATCTCTGCGAATGACGCCCTCTTGAAATTCAAAGTCACCTTGTAGTGGCTCTACATCAAATTCAATTAACCAAGAAGAATCTTTGTTATCATAACCACGTTCAATCGCACGTTTACTGGCTAAACTTAACTTTTTTTCAGACATATTATGACCCTCAACTGAATAGGCATATATTAAATATTCACAATAAATTGCACTATAGCGCACAAATGGTATATTGTTAACAATTATTTTAATTAATTGGTTTAAACCATAACCGAGCGCCAATTTCTAACAATATGTTTTTATTAATCTAATTTGAATTTTAGACTTTTTAATAGAACCAACTATAGTTAAAAACTAAAAAATTAGTTGCTAAAAATCTATAGATCTACTTTACTTATGACAAAACATTTTGTTAACTATCTACATAAAACAACGAAACAATTGTAAATCAGCCAATTTAAAAGGTGATTAGATGAAAATCAGAAGTAAAATAGCTGCGATTCCGTTACTGGGCATCGGCTTAGCTGCCTGCCAATCAAGTGATGGCAATACTCAAGGCCAAGTTGAAACCAAACCGGATAAAGTATTATTCGACTTTGAAAACTCAGCCGTACCTGTTGAAGTAAAAGTAGCTAATGCAACTGCAAGCATTGTAAAGCAAGGTGCAACCTCTGGTGACCAAGCGCTCAATGTGAAATTTAATTCTAAAGCACATGAATGGACCTCTATTGAATTTACCCCAGCCCAACCTTGGGATTGGAGCGAATACGAAAGCTTTAGCATTGCATTTGATATTTCAAATGTTGGGCAGTATTCCACTCAACTATTTTTGAACGTATTCGACAAAAACGGTCAAGTGTATACCCGCAGTGTAAACGTGCCAGTTGGAGAAGATGCTAAAACCTATTACTCAAAGATGGCTGGCCATGATTTAGTCAGTCCAAAAAATAAACACGGTGAAAATGTTGAGCTTAATTTAAGCTCAGGTTTACGTTCTAACCCACCCACTTGGAATGAAGGTGACGACCAAGTTCAATTTATTTGGATGTGGGGTAATAAAAACCTCGACACATCGGGCATCACGAAGATCTCGTTAAGTGTGCAATATAATCTTCACAATAAAGAAGTGACAATTGACAATGTTCGAGTAATGCCAAACCCTAAGATGGATCCTGACTATCTTGTGGATATCGTAGATAAATTCGGCCAACCTTCTCGTATGGAATACGAAGAGAAAATTCACTCTGAGGCTGAATTGCTTGCAGTTAAAGAAAAAGAACTTGCAGAACTACAAGGAGGCAAAAAAATATCTGACCGGACCAAATTTAGTGGTTGGAAAGATGGCCCTAGACTTGAAGCTACTGGATACTTCCGCACCGAAAAAGTGGGTGGTAAATGGAGCTTAGTTGACCCTGAAGGTTATTTATATTTCACAACAGGTATAGATAACGTACGTATGTCAAACGCGACTACTTTGACTGGTTATGATTTTGACCAAACTGCAATCAACCAAAGAACTGCAGACGAAGTAACCCCTGAAGATTCACAAGGGTTGAATCCACCACCACCGTCTGCGATTCCAACGCGCCATTTAGTCTCTGAAACTCGTAAGAATATGTTCGAATGGTTGCCAGACTATGATGATCCGTTAGCCAGCAGCTATGGTTATCGCCGTGGTGCACACTCGGGTCCATTAGAGCGTGGTGAAGTATTTAGCTTCTATATGGCAAACTTAGAACGCAAATATGGTGAAACGACACCTTATTCATACTTAAAAGATTGGTCTAAAGTAACGGTTGATCGCATGCTGAGCTGGGGTTTCACTTCGTTCGGTAACTGGATTGACCCTATGTATTATCAAAATAATCGTATTCCTTACTTTGCCAACGGCTGGATTATTGGTGACTTCAAACAAGTTTCAAGTGGTAACGATTTCTGGGGTGGTTTACCAGATCCATTCGACCCGTTATTTGCTGAACGAGCTGATATTACAGTTAAAACAATTGCCAACGAAGTCAAAGGCAGCCCTTGGTGTGTTGGTGTATTCATTGACAACGAAAAAAGCTGGGGTCGTCCAGAATCTAAAGTATCTGAGTTAGGAATTGTTATTCACACATTAACGCGTGACGGTAATGATTCGCCAACTAAAAATATGTTTACTGACACTATGAAAGCTAAATACGGCTCAATCAGTAAACTAAATAAAGCTTGGGGAACCAATGTTGCCTCTTGGGACGCTTTCCAACAAGGAAAAATCAACAGCAAACTTGATGTAAACAATGCAACACAAATCGCTGATTACGAGCAATTGTTATACAACTATGCTGCTGAATACTTCCGTATTGTTGATGAAGCATTAGCTAAATACATGCCTAACCATATGTACATGGGCGTTCGTTTTGCTGACTGGGGTATGCCGAAACCTGTGGTTAAAGCAGCTGCAAAATATGTTGATGTTGTCAGCTTTAATTTATACAAAGAAGGGTTAACTCAAAACAAATGGAAATTCTTAGAAGAAATGGATATGCCAACCGTCATTGGTGAATTCCATATGGGCACAACCGCTTCAGGTTTCTTCCACCCTGGTTTGATTCACGCGGCTAATCAAGAAGATAGAGCCCGTATGTACAAAGATTATATGCGCTCAATTATCGACAACGACTACTTCATTGGTGCACACTGGTTCCAATACCTAGACTCGCCAATTACTGGTCGTGCATATGATGGTGAAAACTATAATGTTGGTTTTGTATCAGTAACTGATATTCCATACAATGCTATGGTCAAAGCAGCTAGAGAACTGCACACAGAGCTATACGAACGTCGCTATGGTCACTTAAAACAAAATAAGTAGCCATAAAGCATAAGCTAACATTTAATTTAAAAGCCGCTTAATACAAAGTTAAGCGGCTTTTTTTTTATGCTCTATACTTAACCAAAGCCCTTATAAACTAAATATACCGGAGCACTTAGTGTCAGTACTGAAAATAAGCTTGTTCGTGTTGGCAGCGTTTGTTATGCCAGCAAGTTTGGCTAAAGCTATTTCTGTCGACATTGCGGTTAATTCCGACCAGCGGCAAAAGTTCCAGCAAATGGTTGGCAACACAGATTGTCAAACCTTCGACAACTATCTGCACCCAAGTGCATACCGACTTTCACTGGAGCTTTTGGTTATCTGCAAAGCCTTAAGTTATAGTCAGTTAGATTTTCAATTTAAGTTTTTAAATACCCCTAATTATGCTCGTGCAATTATCGAAGCAGAAAAAGGCAATGTCGTCATGTCTGCTACCACTATTTGGCAAACAGACGTAGATACAAATACCTTTTATTTAACCGATGCTGTTTTTCCACGTGGCCAGTTCATCAAAGGGTTATTTACAACGCCAGAATACAAACAACAAATTGAACATAAATTAATGGGATTACCGCATTCAGCTAGCAAAAGACTCATCTTACATACACTGCGTGGCTATCATATACTGTCATCTCGGCAATGGTGGCACGACTGGGCCATGCTAGAGAAACTGCAACTACCCGCGGTCAACTCTTCGCACGATAGTGCGTTGTGCCGAATGATAAAAGCTGGCCGAGCACAACTTTTTATTGGTGAGTTAGTGATGGTTGGTCCAAATCAAACCACATTTCCATGTGATGATGTGCAGTTGGTTCCGATAAATGGCGTAAAATTCACCTTCCCCATTTCTCGACATTTTGCCATTTCCAAAAGCCACCCGCGTGGTAAAACTGTATTTGATGCACTGCAAAAAGGGCTGGCATTACTCCAACAACAAGGAGATATTGATTTAATGCTATACCCAACAGAAAAGATTCGGAAAAATATTGAATCGAGGATCGATCTGTATCCAGATTGATCCCCTTACAGTAAGCTTATTTAAAGTAAATTGGCAGGTTTAAACTCAATATTGCTATCAACTAGCTTAGTTTTATTAATGATCTCACCAGACTTAATAAATTTAGTGGCAACAACATAAGCTTTAGCATTATTGACGGCATCTACTGCCAACAACTCATCGTCTTTGAAATACCACACAGAGAATTTGTGTTCTTCGGCTTCTTTACGAATTAATATTTCATTGTAACCTTGCGACAAACCAACCATTTGTAGTTTTACATCGTACTGATCTGACCAAAACCAAGGCAAGGTATCGTAATTAACTTCTTTGCCACATATAGCCGCAGCTGCGACTTTTGCTTGGTCTACTGCGTTTTGTACAGACTCCAATCGGATAAATCTTTGGTAGTGAGGGTTGAAGTGATAAGTACAATCACCAATTGCGTAGATATGTTCATCACTGGTTTGCGCTTGACCATTAACTTTAATACCGTTGTCAATCTCTAAGCCCGCTTCCATCGCGATTTCACTGTTCACTCGAATACCCACACCGACAATAATTATATCAGCTGGATAATCAGTCCCATCGTCGCATTGTACAAAATTCTGTTGATTGGCACGTTCGATACGTACCACATTTTTGTTAGTTTCAACGGCGACGCCGTTTTTAGCATGCAACTCTTGGAAAAAGTCTGACATGTAAGGTGCCGTAACTCGCGCTAAAATACGCGGCTCTCTTTCCAAAACTGTTACCTGAGCGCCGAGCTTTTTCAGTGAGGCTGCTGTTTCAAGCCCAATATAACCGCCGCCGATAATCACCACGCGTTTTTGCTCAGATTGCTCAAACGCTTGGCGAATATTTTCAACATCTTCTGCTGTGCGTAATGGAAATAACTGCTCGGCAGATTCAATGCCTTCAATCGGTGGAATAAACGGCCGAGCACCCGTTGCAATCACTAACTTGTCATACGCAACTTGCTCACCATTTTGTAATTGCACAACTTGTGCGCTGCGCTCAATGCTACCAACTTTAACCCCAAGGTTAAGTTCAATTTGTTCTTTCTGATAAGTATCAGCCGCTTTAAGCAAATTTTTATCAATAGCATCTGCACTGGTTAAATAAGCTTTCGATAAAGGAGGCCTGTGGTAAGGCAAGGTTGGGTCTGCATCAAACAACTTAATATTGCCCTGCCAGCCTGCTTTTCTTAATGCAAATGCAAAATTAACCCCAGCATGACTTGCCCCAATCACAACACATGTTTGATTTTCTGCCATAACCTGACTACCCCTTTAAATCTTAATCAATCTTATTTAGCAACGTGTAACACTACACCGTCGAGGGCGTCTGTTACTTCAATTTGACAACATAAACGGCTGTATTCGTTTGCATCATCATCTAGCTCAAGCATGTCTTGCTCAATTTCACTAGCAGGACCCGTTTTATCAAAATGTTCAGGCGCTACATGCACATGACAGGTCGCACACGAACATACACCACCGCAATCGCCGTCTATCCCTTGTACACCATTTTGTACGGCAAGCTCCATTACTGAGCCCGAATCTGCCTCTAATTCAACTTTTTCACTGTCGCTTGTAATAAAAATAATTTTAGCCATGAGTCACCTACCACTTATCTTGGATTAAATTTCACGTTAATACTGTCAAAACCAACTTTACGTTTAAATTGGTCTAAATCTTCAATGTTTTCTTTAGCATCAAGAATCTCAATCGAGCCTACTTTAGCTGCGAGCGTCTCCAATAAAATATGCATAATTTGTCGAGCGTGAGTTGCTCCCAAACAATTATGATGGCTAAAGCCAAATGCTACATGTGGGTTAACTTTTCGGTCTAACACCACTTCATTGGGGTTTTCGAAAACTTTCTCATCACGGTTTGCAGAAGCCCAGCACAGCGAGATACGGCTATCCGCCTTGACATCATGTCCATGCGGACAGACTTTTGTGTCTTCTGTGGCGACGCGTCCCATATGAGTTAATGGAGAGAAATAGCGGATAAGCTCTTCAACCGCTCTATTGGTTATTTCTGGTTCATCGCGCAATCGCGATAAAGCTTGCGGATGCTCAGCAAAATATGCAATAGAGTTGGTTACAGCATTGATGACAGTGTCACGTCCACCTGCAAAAGTTAAGATCATCACACCTTTTACTTCTTCTTTGCTGAGTTTCCGGCCGTTGATCTCAGAATTTAACAACACTGAATATAAGTCGTCGCCTGGGTTTGCTTGTGCTCGATCAATTTGTTCGTCAATGTAATCGTACAAAATAGCCGCTTTATCACCGTCCAACGCAACCCCTTCGCTTCTAAATACATGGGTGCCCCAGCCAATCCAAACTTCCGACTCTTCATAAGGAATGTTTAACAACAAAGTTAATGCGCGAGACTGCAACTTAAGTGAAAACTCACCAACAACCTCGATATCATCTTTGGTCAATACTTCGTCAACTAAAGACTCAATTTGAGTTCGCAGTTTCGCTCGGTATTCGTCTTCTAATGGGCGTTTAAACCAAGGTTCAACTATCGCTCGATAATCACCGTGTTCAGGTGGATCAACTTCAAAAGGAATTTGTCGTGTATCACGAATGTTCACCTCAGACGGAACCACAATGCGGCCTGGCTTAGCACCAGACTGAAAGGTTTTCCAATTGTGTGCACATTTACGTACATCTTTTAGTCCAAGCACCATAGTCACAGGATCATCTTGGTCATTCATATGCCCAATACCCTGCTCATTTCTCGCTTGTTCAAACGGATCTGAAAATTCACTTTTTTTCATCAAACTCACCCTAATCAAATGCCTGTTGTCGTCAGACATGGAATTTGTTAAATAACTGTAACCATTATAGGCAGGTTAAATTAGAAAAATATGCGACTTATTATCCAAAAATGTCAGATTCTTGCTGTCATCAACTAAAAGTTAGAGACAAGGTAAATTTACTGCTAAGCTTTATGCAAACGCGGTAAATAGTTAACGCCATGAGCTTTATTCATAAAATAATTTGCAGCCTCTTTCTCAGTGCAATCGCAACCAGCCAACTGATGGCGTGTGACATCCAAGTTACCCACCCTCTTCAAGAAAACAGCAAAGATGAGTTGGTGGTTGAGCTACTAAAATTATCACTGAGTAAAGTCAACAAATCAGTGTGTTTCGACGAACTAAGCGAAACACTTACCGAAGCACGTAAAGTCCATTATGTGATAGAAAAACGTTTGAGCTTAAAATGGGGCAGCGCTGGCGGTCACTATGTAGAGCATTTGCAAGAAGTTGCCCAACCTATTTTTAGAGGGCTAGGTGGATATCGAATTCTTGTGATCCGCCAAGGTGAAGAAGCTAGGTTCAAAAATGTTAATAGCCTAGAAGATTTAACTTCATTTACGGTTGGACAAGGTGCTTTTTGGGGCGATACCCGCGTACTAGAAAACGCAGGGTTAAAAGTTGAAAAGTCTACTCAAGCTCGTAAATTATGGAAGATGCTACATGCCAAGCGCTTTGATTACATTGCTTTAGCGGTACATGAGCCATGGAAAGAACTAGCCGTCAGGCCTGATTTACAGATGGCGGTAGAGCCCAATATTCTGCTAGTGTACCCCTCAGCATTATATTTTTATGTTCACAAAAACAACCAAGCTCTGTATGAATTATTAGACTCGGGCATGAAAAAAGCATTGGCTGATGGCAGCTACTACCAAAAATTGGTTAACTCTCAAATGATAAAAGATACTATTAAATACGCAAACATAGCGAAGCGAAAGGTTATTGAACTCGACAACCCTTTTATTAAACAAAATGATATGGCGACGACTGAATTACTAAAATACTTGGTGAGTGCAAATGATTCAGCCAAGGTAACCCGGTAACACTAATTTAAATTGTGTACCGCAACCTTGAATACTTTGGCAACTTATCTCCCCTCTAAGTTTTTGCGTAACCAAGTTGTACACTATGTGCATACCTAAGCCTGAGCCCCCATCTCCCCGTTTGGTTGTATAAAAAGGTTCAAAAATTTTCTTGCGGGTATCGTCACACATGCCGACACCGTCGTCACTAAAAGTAATTTCAATATGTTGTTCGCCCAGCGCATGTACGCATATCGCAATAATGCCTAAATTGTCGCTTGGAAACGCATGTTTAATCGCATTTTCCACTAGGTTTGAGACAATCTGCGCTAATGCCCCTGGGTAGGTTTGAATGCTAATGTCATCTGATATAGCAGTAATAATTTGAATATGATGGCGTTTTACTATGGGTGTTAATGTATCCAATACATGATCTATGTATTTAGCAAGCTCAACCTTGCGTTGCTCATCGTGAGATTGGTCGACTGCCACTAATTTGAAGTTACTAATTTGCTCAGAAGCTCTGGATAAATTTTTTAACACCATAGATGAAGCATTGGCTAAATTATTCATACAGGTTGCAAACGACTTTTTGCTCAACGTGCCACCTTGCATTTGTTTAGATAAATCTTCAACTAACTCAATTATATGGCTAGCCGCGGTAACTGAAATGCCAATTGGTGTGTTCACTTCATGTGCAATTCCGGCGACTAAACCGCCTAATGCAGCCATTTTTTCACTTTCAATTAAATGCTGTTGGGCTTGCCGTAAATCAGATAAGGTTGTAAGCAAACGTTCATTACTTTCGGTCAGAGCTTTAGTGCGTTCTTCAACTCTTTGTTCTAGTTGCTCATTGGCTTGGTGCAAATCATGCTGTACTTGCTTTAATTGTGAAATATCGTCGTAAGTACCAACTATACCAACTACCTGATCTGTTGGGCTAACAATTGGCCGTTTAGAAGTACGTAACCAAATAGTCTCACCAGACTTATGCGTTTGCGGTTCTTCAAAATTAATTAAGTGGATGCGCTCATTCATTGTTTTGGCGTCATCACCGCGATAGAGCTCGGCTTGCTCTGGGAAGAAGTCATAGTCGGTTAAACCCACTAATTCGTGAGGTGACTCAAAACCCGCATCCTTGGCAAACGCATGATTCGAGCCCATATAAACTGACTTTCTATTTTTCCAAAATACCCGCTGAGGCATTAAATCAATGACTTGCTGGTAAGCTTTCATTTGGGTTTTTAGTTGTAAATGACGTTGCCGGTTCAACAATAACCACGAAACAGTTTGACTAATTTGTTTGAATTTTTCAGCAGTCAAAACTTGCTCTAGTTGCTGAAGGCTTAATATAAAACCAACTAAACTTTGCTCTATCACCAAAGTGTTTAAGTACAAAGCGCCAGACCAGAATTGCTCAACAATGCCGGCCGGCCAATCTTTGCTATTAACCTCAAGCTGCTTTGGTAAATTTTCTATCAACGAATGCAGTAATGGCCAATCACTCATTTCGTCCGTTTTTACCGCAAGTCGATTCGTCACGACACTATCGTCGGTTAAAAACGAAAAACCAGTCAAGTTATATTCGTCGTTCGCTTCATCTTTATCAATTGCAACAATAGCAAAAGGCAGTTCAATAGTTTCACTTAATTCAGGTTGACTATTCAAAAAACCACTAAAGCGCACTGGTTCACTAAGCCCATCTTGTAGCAAATTTTGTATCAACGAACTTAACTTATCCATGAGCAGTTAAATTTAAATTAGACCATTATCTAAATTTAGACGCGATTACTCCAGATGCAAGCGGCCCCCAGTGTTTTCGCCTTTAATGTCGCGACAATTACTCGTTCCAATATTTGCACAAAGGTTAATTTCAAGTTAATTTACCAGCCACTCAAGCGAATAAATTACAAATATATCTGAGCAATTATGCAAAAACTCATCGTCATCCTTCTGGCGTTTAGCGCTGGATTTTCAATCATGTCTTTTGAATTATTAGGTGGGCGCATGCTAGCCCCCTACTTTGGCAGCAGCGTTTATGTGTGGGGGAGTATTATCACCGTCTTTATGTTGGCATTGTCATTGGGTTATCTAACTGGTGGCAAGCTATCGGTAAACAAACCGAATTTGGCAAAGTTTGCCTGTATCTTTGGCATTGCCGCTGTCGCCATTTTGCCGAGTATATTTTATTCAGAGTTTTTATTCGAGTTAGTCTTCGCATGGATTGAAGATCCTCGTTATGGTTCGTTAGTTGCTGCGACCCTAGTTTTTCTGATACCCAGTGTGGTTATGGGCATGATATCCCCCTACTCAGTGCGTCTGCTAACAGTTTCAACGCACTCGTCTGGTCAAACCGCTGGATTTTTGTATTTTGTTTCAACGTTAGGCAGTGCCATTGGCACCATAATGACCTCTTTTTATTTAGTGTTATGGATGGAAGTTAGTCAGATTCTTTGGTTTATCTTTGGGATATTGACCAGTTGTGCTGCGCTTGCCTTTACAACTCATGTCCTAAGTAATAAAAACACTCCAGTCTTTTCAAATAACTCAGTCGTGAGCGAGTAAAACATGCAAATAACTCAATATACAATTGGTTTAATCTTGTTCGCCGCAGCCAACTTATTCGCTAACTCAAGCGGCTTCGCACTTGAAAAAATACATAAAGAACGTTCTATATACCGCAATATCGTTATTACCGAAGATAAAGGCATTCGCTGTATGCGCTTTGAAACAAGGCGTAAAAAAGTGAGTAATCAAGCCTGTATTAACTTAAAGCAGCCAAACAAATTAGTGTTTGAATATGTGCAAGGCACACTTTTGGGGCTAGCACATAACCCTGCACCGAAACGAGTGCTAATATTAGGTTTAGGCGGTGGTACGCTCGCGAATGTCATTCATCAGGTATCACCAACAAGCGAAATCGTGTCTGTAGATATCGACCCTGCAGTGGTTAAGCTTGCCAAAGCTTATTTCGGCTACCAAGAAAATGCACAAATAAAAAGTGAAATTAAAGATGCTCGTGTATTTGTAAAACGCGCTTTACTGCAAAAACAGCAGTTTGATTGGATAATTCTCGATGCGTTCAATGGCGACTACATACCTGAACATTTAATGACAGAAGAATTTTTAGCTGAATGTAAACGGCTTTTATCGACAAATGGACTGTTATCCGCCAATACTTTCAGTACCAGTGATTTATACGATCATGAATCCGTTACTTATCAAAAAGTATTTAACCAACTCGATATTTTTAAAGCACCCACAAAAGGTAACCGGGTTATCTTTGCCTGTAATTGTGACAATTTCAGCTTAACCAAGAGCCTATCAGCACAATTAAATCGCCAACTCACCAGCTATGGGTTAGATACAAATGTATTGTTTGAAGCGGTATCAAGCATAGTTGATTGGGACGTTAACGCGCGAGTTCTAACCGACGAATATTCACCAGCAAACTTGTTGAAGTAACAGTTTAGAGAGTCAGTTTATCGGTTGGATAGCGTCTATCTTAGCCGCTATCCAACCCATAGATTGACTAAAACTTAACCGAAAGTTCTGACGTAAACCCTTTAAATCCTTGGCCAATTTGTCCACCAGAATTAACGCCTTCTTCTTGGTCTACATATTCAAACTTCCATAATGTTCTATGATTAATCCAGTAGCCTGCAGCAACTTGTATACGCGTTACTTCATTATCGACTTGCTCAATTAAATCAGAGGTATTCTCAGCGGCTGAATATCTCGCAGCTAAGTAGAATTTTTTCGGCACTAAATATTGTTGTGCTTCCACCACCCAATAATCAACAGAGCTATCGCCTTTTATAACTTGGTTTGAATCTTCCGCTGATCCAGAATACGTAATACCAGCGACTGCATTTCCTGCGGTATCGGCAAATGTGTAATCGTCAGCGGAGCGGCCCAACATAAAAATTAAGCTTGTTTGTTCAGTCGGTTGATAGGCTAAATTCAGTTGCACAATCGATTGATTAATGCCCGGCAAAGCCCCGACATGTGTATCTCGCTCACTTGATGCAGACGCTGAAAAATTATAGTTTTCGCCATCACCAAAACGATAGTTAGTTGTCGTCACGCCATCTAAGCTGGCAATTCCATCAACAAAGTTAAGTTGACCATCTTGATTTGCTTTAAATAAGCTAACACCTGTTTTAAAACCACCATCGAATTCTAAACTACCCTGCAATCTATAGTTGTAGCCCCGCCCTTGCTGAAAAGCTTCACCAAAACTTGAAGTCGTCATATGTCCAGCAAGATTGTAAGCACGAATTACCCCGCCAGTGTATGTTTGACTATAGCTAAGCTGAATGCCATTTTCAGCAGTTGCGTAATCGGTAATGCCATTACCAATCAACGCATTGCCTTGGTTATCTGCGCCGTCCTGAAAGCCTTTAAACTGAAAAGGTGAAGCGCCAATATTACCTATTCGCAGGGTTAAATCCTTGCCATTTTTAACCCTGTTTGTTAACCCGAGTACGTCAAACTCGATGCCAGCAAAATCTTGGTGAAACGAGAAATCACGATCCCCATTGTTGCCAAAGTCGTTTGGTTCTTCGGCAATATCGACATCGGCAACAATATGCTCGGTAATATTAAACTTTAATTGTAAATTAACTCTCAAGCGGCCAAATCCATCTGCTTGCACTTCATCTGCTGGGCGATACGCGCCGGTCTTTGCCTGAATAGCCTGATAATTCTGCATCGCCAAAAAGTTAACCTGCATGCGTCCGTCGAAAAAGGTATTTGAATCATCTGCATGCGAATATGCGGGGGCAAGCGACGCTATAGATGTCGCGAGCAACATACCTAGTTGCAGTTTTGTGGCTTTATTAAGCGGCTTATTCAAACTCAAAGTCGTATCGTTTTGCATTATTGAATCCTCTTAGTTTATCGACGGTTTTTTAAAGGTGTTATTTATCCAGAATATATGCGTTCTAGAAATAATCATTTGCTCACCATATGGGCATATGACCATATTTTATTTAATTGATCAACCTAATTCAAACAAAAAAGCAGCACAAACTTTAACAAAATAAACACATTTCAATAAAAATCATAAACTTAAAACACACATTATTTATAAAACCAAAACAGAACAAATGACCACAAAAATGGCAAATGACCAATTCATCAAGTTTTCACGCTGACAGTTGATCTCGCTGTTGCCCGGCAAAAAAGGATTTAAATTGACATCAGCGACTCATCGTAAGAACATGCCCATATAAAGGGCTTATGCTCATGTGGCTGATGAGGTTGTGAATGCAAGACAAGATTGAATTAGTTATTTTTGACTGTGATGGTGTGGTAATAGACAGCGAGATTATCAGTGCACGCGTGTTAATCGCTCATCTTTGTCTGTACGGTGTTAAAGTAGACCGCCAATATGTAATGAAGCATTTTTTAGGTCGCAGTTTCCCGACTGTACATCAACACATTGAAGATAACTTTTCAGTACAACTACCCGATAACTTCGAACAAGAGTACCGTACAAAGTTATTAGCAGAATTCCAGACACAACTCGCTGAAACGCCTGGATTTTCAACCATGCTAGCTCAACTGAATTGTCAATATTGTATCGCAACCAGTAGTAGTCCAAAGAGAGTGCAAGGCTCATTACTGCAAATTGGTCTCGCAGAGCAATTTAAAAGAAACGTCTTTACCGCAAGTGAAGTTGAGCATGGCAAACCAGCGCCGGACTTATTTTTACATGCCGCAAAGCAGATGGGCGTTGCAGCTGATCTATGTATGGTCATCGAAGATAGTCAACCTGGCGTACAAGCAGGGCAAGCCGCAAATATGCAAGTTATAAATTATCGTGGTGGTGGGCATTTAATAAACCAAAAAACACAGCAGGCTGACAATAAAATCACTCAAATAAGCTGCTGGCGGGAATTTATCGACATGTATCCCCAGTTATTCACCCAAGAATTTAAGCAATAGTAGGAAGACTATGACAACTAAATCAACTTCAGAATTAAAACGACTTGAAGACGCAGCCAGAGCTGCATGGCTTTATTACGTTGGCAAAAATACCCAAGACGAAATAGCGCAAAAGCTAGAAGTGTCACGTCAATCCGCCCAAAGGTTAGTTGCACTAGCGGTCAACGAAGGATTAATACAAGTTAGGTTAGATCACCCTATTAGCGCATGTATGGAATTAGCCGAGCAGCTAAAGCAGAAATACAACTTAATTGAATGTGAGATAGTACCGAGCGATCCAGCAGCGCCAGACGATGGAATTGGTTTGGCTCAAGCCTCGGCCAAGATCCTAGAACGCTATTTAAAATCAAATACGCCCTGCACCCTGGCTTTCGGGACAGGTCGGGCATTAAAAGGCATGGTTGATGAACTACCATCTATGCATTGCCCACAACATAAAATAGTGTCTTTACTCGGCAATATGATGCGAGATGGCTCAGCGTCCGACTTTGATATTGTTGTTAGCATGGCAAACCGAGTTAAAGCGAAACATTACCCAATGCCACTGCCTGTTATTGCCAGCTCAGAACAAGAGAAGCTCATTTTGCACAGTTTATTTTCGGTCAAAAGTATTTTTGAGTTAATCAAACAAGCAGATGCGACTTTTGTTGGCATTGGGCAAATTTCCGATAACCCTCCCTTGTTAATCGATGGGTTCATTCAACAACAAGAACTACAACAGGCCATTGATGATGGCGCAGCAGGAGAGATCATCAGCTGGCTGTACAATGAAAAGGGACAAATATTACAAAATAGTATTAATGAACGCGTGGTGAGTTCTCCTTTGTACCCACAAACCGACAACCCCGTATATGGTATTGCAGCTGGGTCGAAAAAAATCACCGCAATTAAAGCGGCGCTAAATGGACGTTTAATCAACTCTTTAGTCACCAATGAATTTACCGCAACACAATTATTAGCATCTTGCTAACGACAATCTTCAAGTAGCCGGTTTGGGCTAAAAACACAAGCATACGCCCAAACCAAGAGCTAAAGCTCAATTCAATATTTAAGTCCTCGACAACTCAATTACTCGCTGATACATCCTTTCTGTTCATAAACAGCGCTCTCTTTTTATTTTTCTCTAGATTTTTTTTACCTTATTTATCAACATTTTTGATTAACTCAACGGACATATGTGTAAAAAAGTTTAAAAAATATTCACATTGTATTTGACAAATTATCAACAAATCTGAGAATATGACCACATTGAGAGCAATTGCCCAGTTTAATTTTGTGAGAATGTGATGCCAAAAGATATACAGCTAATAATTTTTGATTTTGATGGCGTGGTGGTTGATAGCGAGATTATCAGCGCAACTGTGTTGGTCGAACAATTTAAACTAATTGGAATTGAAATAGATGTAGCCTACGTATTGGAACATTACTTAGGCCGCAGCTTTGATAGCATGAAAGACAGTGTCTATCGAGTATTTGGCGTGTCACTTAACAACGCATTTGAATACGAATACCGCGAAGCCTTATTCAACCAGTTTGCAACTGAATTAAAAACAACGGTTGGTTTTAAGCAGATGCTTAACAAACTGTCTGTAAATTACTGCATTGCGACTAGCAGTGCGCCTTTGCGTGCAGCTTATTGTTTAAAATTGGTTGGGCTAACCGATGCTTTTGCTAAAAATGTATATACAGCCTCACAAGTTAAACACGGTAAACCCGCTCCAGATTTATTTTTATTTGCGGCAAAGCAAATGCAAGTACCTGCAGATAAATGCTTGGTAATAGAAGACAGCACAGCAGGTTTGGCAGCAGCATCAGCGGCCAACATGCAAGCCCTGCATTATCAAGGTGGGCAGCACTTAACTGGCCCTTCTGCCCCAGAAATTATCCTTGATGGCAGCGTGCGTCAACTTAACAACTGGCACAGTTTACAACAGATGTATCAACCACTTTTTAAAAAACAAAATAATGCAGAAAAACTGCTAAACCTAAACTAGATAGTACAGACAAAGGTGAATACCATGACTGGAAACCCAAATACTCAATCACTTGAGCAAGTTAACGAAGAGCAACTCCCAGTTGCAAAACATAAGCTACATGGCTGGAAACATTTCGCAGGTTTATACGCTGGTGAACATGTCGCCGCCACCGAATTTGTTATTGGAGCGACCTTTGTTGCATTAGGTGCTTCAACAATAGATATTATTCTTGGCCTATTTATCGGTAACATTTTAGCAATGTTATCTTGGGCATTGTTAACCGCACCAATTGCCGTAGAAACTCGCTTGAGTTTATATAACTACCTGAATAAGATTGCCGGCGATTCAATGACCAAGCTGTACAATTGGGCCAATGTGGTCATCTTTACCGTCATTTCCGCCGCGATGATAACCGTCTCTTCCACTGCAGTGCGGTTTCTATTCGACATTCCTGCACAATTAAACTGGTATCCATCAAGTATGTGGTTTGTCGCCATAGTGCTAGCAGTGGGTTCCATTGTTGTATTAGTCGCCATGTTTGGTTTTTCAACAGTTGCTGATTTCTCAAAAATTTGTGCTCCTTGGTTATTTGTGATTTTTATTGCCGGTTCTTTTGCACTTTTCCCAGCCCTTTCTAATCACGTGTTAGGTCAAACCGAAGTAACCAGTTGGCAAGATTTCTTAGCGATTGGCGACGCCTCAATATGGACAGGCATCAATAGTCATGGCGAACCAGGCATTGGTTTACTTGAAGTTATCGGTTTCGCTTGGGCTGCTAACTCAATTACCCACTTTGGTTTAATTGATATGGCAATCTTCCGCTTTGCTAAAAAGAAACGTTACGGCATGTTGTCAGGTGTTGGTATGTTTTTTGGTCATTATTTGGCGTGGATCGCAGCTGGTATTATGGGCGCTGGTACCGCGGTTTTGTTACAAACCAGTATTTCACACCTAGACCCAGGTGATGTTGCTTATCACGCACTTGGTATTACCGGTTTTGTAATTATCATTATTGCGGGTTGGACAACTGCAAATGCAAACCTATACCGTGCAGGCTTAGCAGCTCAGTCAATATTTACCAATCATTCTAGAGAAAAAACCACATTTGTAGTTGGTATTGCCACTGTGATAATTGCATGTTTCCCATTTGTATTTACGCAAATGTTACCGCTGCTAACCTACGCTGGTCTATTAGTTGTGCCTGTTGGCGGTATTGTATTTGCTGAACACGTATTGTTTCCAAAACTAGGCTTCACCCGCTATTGGGCTAAGTATCAACAACTCACTCATAGCACACCAGCAATCGCTAGTTGGGGATTAGCCCTAGCCTTTGGTTTTGGCTTAAATGCACTAGATGTTATGTCATTCTACTACTTGTTTATTCCAACTTGGATTTTCACCATAGTCACTTACACCTTATTGGCTAAAAAATATGGTGCAGATAAAGATTATCATGAGCAGCAACAAGCTGAAGCAGCGCTGCAAAGCAAAATTGAAAAATTCCAGCAAAAACAAGCTGAAACTGAAAGTAAATATGTTGTAGATACATCAATGTTCAGCAAAGTACTAAATTACACCTCAGCTGTAGCATTAGCTATCATTAGTTACTTTGCTTGTCTAGTGATGTTTGCCAGTCCTGATATCGCTAGCTACCAGGAAAATAAAACTCAGTTTGAGCTCTACTGCATCATAGGCACGGTTGTTTATTTTGTTACCGCGTATTGGTCACTCAAGCGCCAAAAAAGCCTGAACGCCTAAATTTTAAAACCCTACTGCTAGAGAATTATTGTTATGAACGTTAATAAATTACCAAATGAAAGTGCTTTAACCTTAAGCAATCAAACCTTGGCACAAGTGCCTAGCTTTGTAGACACACCCAACTATGACCGCAGCGCAGTTGAAGCTGGAATCGTCCACATTGGTGTGGGCGGCTTCCACCGTGCTCACCAAGCTGTATATTGCAATGAGCTACTTAAATTGGCGAACAATAATCAGTGGGGTATCTGCGGTATTGGTTTATTTGAAGCAAACAGACATTTAAGCCAAGTACTCAATCAACAAGATGGCTTATATACCTTATTGGTGCGCCACCCAGATGGTAAAGTGGAACACCAAATTATAGGCTCTTTAGTTGAATTTATTTTAGCACCTGGCAACAAACAACAAGCGATTGATAAACTGGCTGCTGCGCAAACTAAAATCATTTCACTTACCATTACTGAAGGTGGTTACAATGTTAACCCAGCTGATGGTACGTTTAATTTTGAAAATCCAGACGTGCAGCATGATTTAGCCCATCCAGCAGATCCTGTAACCGCTTTTGGTTATCTAGCGGCAGGCTTAAAGCGTCGTCGCGACAATAACTTGCCAGGTGTGACTATTTTATCCTGCGACAATGTGCAACATAATGGTGATGTTGCAAAAAAAATGCTTCTTAGCTTTATACAAAAGTTAGATGCTGAGTTAGCTCAATGGGTTACCGAGCATGTTACTTTTCCAAATTCAATGGTTGACCGCATCACCCCACAAACAACGGGTGAAGACATTCAATACGTTGAACAACTAGGCGTAGCTGATGAATGGCCAATTACTTGTGAACCCTTTATGCAATGGGTTATTGAAGACAAGTTTGCCCAAGGTCGACCCAATTGGGATTTAGTCGGCGCACAATTTGTTGATAATGTAAGTCCATACGAAAAAATGAAATTGCGTTTACTTAACGCTGGCCACTCCGTGCTAGGAATACTGGGTGCATTAGAGGGTTTTGCGACAATAAATGATTGTGTCGCTGATGCAACCTTTAGCCAATTTTTATTAGCTTACCTAGACAAAGAAGCCACAGCAACTTTAGAGCCTGTGCCGGGAATTGATTTAACCGAATATAAAAAAACCGTTTTAGCACGTTTTGCCAACCCAAATATCCAAGACAGTGTTGGCCGAATTTGTTCGGAAAGCTCTGCCAAAATTCCGAAGTTTATCTTGGAAGCAGCAGTCGAAAACAGCCAGAATAAGCAGAATGTAACACTAGCAGCATTAGTGATTGCGGCTTGGTGTTATACCTGTGACAAACAAGTCGATAAACTCGGCAATAAAATTAACATACAAGACGAAATGACTGCACAATTAACACTTGCAGCTAGGGGCACGAATGCAGACGTGTTGTCATTTTTAAAGTTGACCAGTGTATTTGGTGATATTGTAAAAAATGATCACTTCGTCAATGCATACATCCAAGCAGTACATGACGTATACACAGCTAAAGCAAGCGTTAAAGCCTTGATGCAAAACCAACTGAATCACATGGAGTAATACGATGACCAAGCAACTTATCACTACACCTGCAGATGAAATATTGATTACCTGCTTTGGAGAGGTCTTATGGGATTGTTTTGGTCAAGACAAGCGATTAGGCGGTGCGCCACTAAACGTGTGCTGGCGCTTAAAATCTCTTGGATTAAACAGCCAGCTGATTAGCAGCGTTGGCAATGATCCTCTAGGAGGCTCGATTTTGAGCCTACTTAAACAACACAAATTAAATACAGGGCTTATTCAGGTCAACGATGATAAAGCAACCAGTGAAGTTTTGGTGGAGTTGAATAGCCGTGGGAGTGCAACCTATACCATTGTTGAAGACAGTGCATGGGATAATATTCAACTGACCAACGAAGCATTGAATGCGGTTAAAGAATCGGACCTATTTATTTTTGGTAGTTTGGTTGGCCGCTCTGCTGTGTCGTTTGATACGTTAAGTGCGTTGCTCCCTCATGCCAAATTTAAGGTATTCGACGTCAATTTACGCGAACCACACTATAAAATCAGCCAAGTTGTTGAGTGGATGCAGCATGCTGACTTTATAAAATTAAATGACGATGAGCTGTTTTTAATCGCTGAAGAAATGGGTTGTGTTTATAACTCTTTAGAACAATGCTTAGAATTTATTGCCGAGCAAACCAACACACAAAACCTATGTGTAACCAAAGGTAGCCATGGAGCAATATTAAAAATCGACGGCTGTAACTATTACAATTCAGGTTTTAAAGCAAAGGTTGTCGACACAGTTGGTGCAGGTGACGGCTTTTTAGGTGCATTGCTCTATCAACTTTGCGTACAGGACAACCCACAATACGCAGTCGACTTTGCCTGTGCTGTAGGCGCACTAATTGCCCAAAATTCAGGCGCCACGCCAAACTTAACCACCGAGCAGATTCTAAGCTTTATTAATCCAAAAGCTTAGTTTTACTCACCGATTTCCTATGTGTTTGCCAACCTTTAAATGGAAATTTAATGCGTTGGCTTTTTTAACAAAAAAAGCCACTAAACATTGCTGCTTAGTGGCTTTGGGCTTACACATGACACAAACTTGTATTAATCGTGCGTTACAACCACATCTTTAAAGGTTGCTTCATATACTTCTGACGAGCTTGAATCTGGTTTTTGTTGAGGGTACAAACCAGCTTTAAAGTAGAAATCAGCATCTTTCCAATCATTGCTTAGCTCATTACCAAAAGTAATGGTTTCAGTTACCCCACCAGCTGACAATTCAATACCAGAATTAGTCATTTTGATGGAATATTCCCAGAAATCAGACGAGTCTACATATCCTAAATAGACATTATTTGGCGTCGAGCTATTAGGCGAGGCATTGTAAATTACACGTACCGGCTTACTGTCCCCTTCCCAATGTAGTTTAATTGTCGCGTATTTAATGTCGTGACCATGAATTTGGCCAACTACAACTTTGGTACCACTTGGGTTGTAATCATCAATACGTACTTTAGCGGTTAACGTGTGATTACCGCCGTACGACCAGTTAGCCTCACTTGTTGAGCCACATGGTGTCCAGTTATACAACTCACGCAATTCAGAACGGATATACGAGGTATTTGGCGTTTTACCATCAAGATTCATTGGCACTCTAAAATGAATACCTTCTGAATCAGACCAGAAATAATCAATATTTAAGTTGTCATCGAATATATCATCGGTACAGCCAGCAGGTTGAATTTCTGCAGCGCTACTGGTGTTGCCATTGTTGTACCAAGTATCACCATTTACCGGCAAGGTTACTTTCCAGCCATCCCAATCAAAACCAGTTGAGCTAGAAGCTTGTTTTTTAACATCAATCCAATTTATGTTGAAATCGCTCCCTGTTACGTTAATTCGAATAGTGTGATTGCCAGCCGACAAGTTACCTAAATTTACGCTTTTAGTTGTCCAGCTTTGCCAGCCTCCAGTGTGACCTACAGCAACACTGTCTTTAGTGCTACCATCTACCAATACATTAAACGCGCCAGTAGATCGAGAGGACGCAACACGAATGTCCGCTGTATATGTGCCTGCACTTGAAACTGAAATTGGGTATTCCAACCACTCGCCCGCTTTAATCCAACCGACATTGTAACCGCCACCAGTATCTGAAGTTGCTTGCACATCAACATCATCAGTACGATATTGTCCACCTGTGTTGCCAGAGGTTGTGTCGGAATAATCGTTGTAATCTTCAGCTTGAATTAAGCCAGGAACATTGGTTGTTCCGCCACCTGTCGAACCGCCATCAACAAACTCAACATCAGTAATACTGTTCCAAGTATTTGAAGTGTTACCAAAACCTTGAATACGGAAATACCGGGCTGAAACACTTGCTGGGAAGTTGAAAGTTTCTAAACCCGTAGTCGAACCTGAACTACCCGCACTGCTTTTGTCAACGACAGTCGACCAACTTGAACCATTGGTTGAACTTTGAATTCTGAAATACGTTTGACGCTGATCCCCTTTGTAAAAGGCAATTTTTAACGCAGATAAGCTAACCGCTGACCCAAAATCATATCGAACCCATTGGCTGCCATCATTGCCATTTGCCGACCAACGGGTAGAAAATGTTGGGTCATCATCAATTGTATTAGCCGCTACGTTGCCATCATTACCATTATCTGTTACCGAAGACGGCGTTGCTGCGTGTGTATTAGCGCTAAACCCAGCTGCAGCTAAAGATAAATACAATGCCGACAAAACGACCTTTTTATTCGCTTTTTTCATGTTATTTCCTTTGTTGTGTGTGAGTGTTTATCAATTGCTAGTATTTCAACTAGCTAGTGATCGTAACCACTATGAGTATTGTGCAACCGATAAAATGTCGCCTGCACAAAATCATTCGGGTCGCCACTATTGTTTTGGTTGTAGACGCCCGCTTTAAAATACATATATTGGTCGGTTCCTGTGTGAAAACCGCTATCGCTCATATCGACAGTTTGGACAACATCTGCTTTGCCATCTCGATATATGGTTACTGTCAGCATATGTCCAGTTACTTTAATCGAGTAACTAAATACCTCTCCTAAAGCAATGCCGTCAGCAGGTTCGGCTGCAGAGTTAGAGCGCGTGCCAATCATGTTGTACCATTGCTCACTGTTACCATTAGTTGGCTCGTGCGCTAGATAAATTGACCCCTTGCTGTGGCCTGGTAACAAGCGATAATACAAGCGTGCTGGTTCATCGTCTTTTGCATGAATTTGCCCAACAATTACGCGGCCAACTTGGCCGCTAGAGCCAGTTGTTGTGACATGGTCAACTTTCAATGTTGCGGTTAGCTCACCATCAACCCCACCAGCTTTTGCTTGTTCAGCAGGTGAATAGCTAGAAAATATCCAGTTGTTTTGGTTGATCCCTTGAGTTTTAATACTGCTGTCGCCACGGCGTAACATTTCTCGTAACTCAGAACGGGTGTAACTGGTGTTAGTTGACGTTTTAGGCGCGTCTATTGGTGCTTTAAAAACCATGCCACCATCTGCCGCAGTATAAAACCAGTCAGAATGCACATATCCATTAGCGAGTTCATTTTCTTTAATTGTGTCAGACTTACCGTCATTGTTGTTATCAACTGGTACGCCTAAGGTCCAATCTTGCAAATCAAAATTACCTGATGGGGGCAAATTGGCATCTAAATTAAATTCTGGAGTTGGTACAGGTGTTGGTTCTGACGTCGGTGTTTTATCACCTTCTAAACACCCCCAAATTTGGCTTTCGACAATGCTATTCCAAGCATCAACTGAATTGCCTTGGCCTGTAATCCGAACATAGCGCCCATCTGTATCATCAATATCTATTAACTCATACCCAGCTTGCGAGCCACTAGATTGACCGCTGACTAACACGGAAGTCCATTGTGCTTTATCGTGTGAGATATCAATATCAAAATAATAATTTCGGCTATCCCCTTCAAACCACAAAACTTGTAGCTGCTTAATTTTGACAACTTCAGCTAAATCGAAAATGATGTATTTGCCCACCCCATCCGAAGACCAACGAGAAGCGCTTGCTAAATCACCATCAATGCTTTTATTTGGTTCATAGTCATCGTGACTGCCATCGTCAGATGCAGCAACAATAGGCAATTCAATTAAACGACTACAATGCACCCCCGTATTTTGTTCATTCGAAGTGCTATTACTATTTTCATGCTGAACATTGCTTGACCCACAAGCCAACAACATACTGCTAAGGCAAGATAACAAACACATGTTTAATTTGAAGCTGCTCAAGGAAAAACCTCTTGGTTAAATTTTCGTATTACCACAGCAACAATTTATAACAAAAATTCAAAATTGATCAAGCAATAAAAACAAACAAAACAACACACAATGTAAGACAATTTTAAAATAAAAATAAATAACAATAAGATAAGAGGTGTTTTTGTTTAGTAACACCTAAAAATAAATGTTTTCTAGGACTATCCTCAGTCAAAACAATTTAACACAAAATCAAATTGTCAGACAAAAGTTATAGGTTATTCAGTTCAGGCAAATACAAAGCAAAATTTTGCCAAGCATTAATACTAGAGTGATAAAGTGGCTGTCTAACTTGCTCTGAGCTTGGTGTTTTAACCGCTCGTTCTGTTTGATAAAAGTGCAGCATAGTCGGTTCAAACTCAATACCAAGCATTTCGACAATCTGCGAAATACTTTGTTGTGGCTGAGCAACCAAATGCTCGTATTCTAGCGTGAGTAAATCTTGTTTGAACAAGCTTTGCCAATAATCCATCAAGGTTTGATAGCCGCGATAAAAATTTGCACAGTGTTTTAAGTGATAGCTAAAGTGCTGCCCTTGGGCATAATATTGTTTGTAATTCGCCATACAGGCATCTTGCAGGTTTCGCCGCACATCAATAATTTTTGCTTGCGGTAGAATTAATTTAATTAACCCCACATGCTTAAAATTATTCGGCATTTTGTCAATAAAATAGTCAGAGCCATCACGATAAATCGCTGTTTTTTGCAAATAGGTTTGGCCGAGCTGTTGTTTGTCCCCCTCGCTCAAACTGGCAATATAACTAGTTAGCTCAGCATTAGACTCAGCGGCTTGTTTCTCTAGTTGATATGCCATTTGCATTATGTATGGCAATTCCATCGTTGCACAGACTTTAGAATGAGAAGCTAAGATTTGCTCCAACAAAGTACTGCCAGCTCTGGGCAAGCCAACGATAAATATTGGCGTTGCAGTGGCCTTTGCACTTGCAGGCGAATTTAAAAATAACGATTCAGGGTAAATACATTGTTGGTTAATAATATCTTCAACATGTTTTTGGTTGTTGTAGTTAAGCTCAGATAAGCGCAAATGATTTGCACTTTGATAAAAACAGGCCGCACGTTGATAGTTTTTTTTCGCTTCAAAAGCATGAGCCAAAGCGAATGACAATAAACACTGTTGTTGTTTGCTTAAATAACCAAGCTCAAGCGTTTGCAGCATCAACTGAAATTCACCTTGGGTAAATTGATAGTTTTTTAAATTGGCTAAACTCCAAAACGCATCTGTGCAATCAAGGTTATTAATGTAGGCTTGTTTATAATAGTCAATTGCTTGTGCAGTCTTGCCCAGCATTTTATATAAATGGCCTAACGCGATCGCCACTTCAGAATAATCAACACTGCTCTTTTCAAGTTGAGAAAGTACTTGCAAGTACATGCGCTCAGCTTCAGCATATTGGTTAACCGCAGCTGCTTGATTGGCGCAACACAACATAAAACTTATACTCTCTGGTGCAGCTTTAACTAGACTAGACGCGAGCTCGTATGCCTCTACAAATTTTTGTCGGTTTTGATAGACAATCGTCAAATCATATTGCACAAACAAGTTGCCTGGCGAAATTAGTCTTGCACTGTCTAATATAAACTCCGCTTTGTCATTGTGGCCATTATACTGGGCAACCTGCGCAAGTAATCGCATAGCATCTGGGTGATCCGGTTGATGCTGCAAATAGGTTTGGCATAAGCGCTGAGCTTGCGCTATATCACCATCGTACAGTTTTGAGTAGCCGCTGCGAATATGTAAAGGTAACGATTGATAATACACTGCATTGGCGCGTGCGTTGTCAGCTAACTGTGTTTGCTGATTATGTGTATAAATTTCTGCGAGCTTGCACCAAGCGGCGGTTAAACTTGGGTTCAACTTCACGGCTTTGTTTAGCGCTTTTAACGCATCGTTTGCTTTGTTTAACAATAACAAATTATAACCTTGCTCTTGATAAGCTCGTGCGTGTGTCGGGTCTAACTTGAGCAACGAATCTAAATAATTTAAAGCGCAAGTCGGATTATTTAAGTAGCGATTACACACGGCTGACAAGTACAATGTCTGCTCGTCCAATTCGTCTTGCTTTATCCGTTGAAGGTGTTGCCAAGCAGTTAATATGTCGCCACTTTTAACCAATGCTTGAATCTGTTGCAGCATAAAAATTCTCAAAAACGATATTTTACTTTTACGCCCAATGTCAGCGGCCGATTAACCGTGACTCGACGAATGTCGTCTTGGTCGTTAATAAACAGCTCTGCCCTTTCATCAGTCAGATTATTGATATACAACTGAGCTTGCCAAGATTGCGCTTCTAAACTAACAGAAGTATTTACTATATGATAGCCGTCTTGCTGTTCTCTTTGCTCAGCCACCAAAGAGCTCCATGCACTATGCGAGTAAATCCATGACACATGCCAATCAACCCAGTGCTGGCCGAGAGGCCAACTATACTGACTCCGAATATTTCCCTTAATCTTAGGTGTTAAAGGTAACTCACTACCTTCAGGTACAAGCTCTATCGCGCGGGCTTTAATGTTAGTCAGTTTGCTATTAATCACAGCTACAGCCGTGTGCAATTGCCAATAGTCTGTCACTTGCCAAGCTAAATCGGTTTCTAACCCAGTTATTGTTGAGTCAGCCGCATTTTCAATAAAGGTTAAAATAGACACATTTTGTGGATCGAATCTAGAAACCTGCATGTTGTGCCAATTAATGCGGTAAGCATTCGCGTTTAAACGCATACGATTGTTTAACCAACTCGATTTTAACCCCAATTCATAGTTTGTGGCATCGTCTGTGTCATAGGTTGTAGCAACATTCGGAAATTCAGGATTGGCCGATTGTATGCCACCACCTCGGTTAAAACCGCCCGGTCTAAAACCTTCAGAATAAGTGGCATAAATCAATTTATTGTTTTGCCATTGATAATTTAGATTAAATTTATAGATACTATCCGATTGCGTTAATGGCTGTTTAGAATGTCCACCCGACACATCATAGTCGCGACCTCTATCTGTATTAACCGACCCTTGAAAAATACCATCAGCAAAATTAGATGAACCCGTTAAATCACTTTCAATGGTGTATTTTCGCGCGCCAATTGTCGCTGATAACTTAGGGGCTAGTGCCAAAGTGACTTCAGCAAACAAGGCTCGTTGCGATTCTCTACGCGTGACATCATTGAAAAAGGTTACCCCCGCTGGCCTAGTGTTCGGATCAATACTATTTGCAGTTGAAATTGGCGCATTCGGCGCAAACCCTAACTCAGGCGCAGCCACATATACATAGTCATCTTGAGTTTCTAAAGTGAATTTATCAAAATACATCCCAACTACCGCGGTATAATTCGCACTTTGGTCATAAACCAATCTGAATTCATGTGTTTTTTTATCATGCGACTGTTTGCCGACAAAACCTTTAGTTGGGTCTTTGCACTGCCTGTTTTCGGTAATAAAGCTTGCAGGTATATTGTAATTTACAATGTAGTTAGGGTTACTGTAAGTACAAGTATAATACGCAACATATGCACTGGTATTATTGTAGCCAGTATAATCAATCGACTGATTGACTTGGCGCGACAACACTGAGCCTGTATACAAAAGTTGTAACGCTTCTAATCTACCTGACATAGTGAGTGCGCTTTGAGTGAATTCATCTTCTAATTGGTCAGGAAAATACCGCTCAACTTCAAGATCGCCAACTTGTGGGTCCATATCAAATACGCCATCGGCCTCAATTTGTTGGGCGTTGTGCTGCAACAATAAACGCCAATTATCTTCAATCCAGTATTGCGCCGCGGCTCTATAACCACGGTAAACACTCTGGTTAAAATTGTCTTCAACTAGCAATCGATTATCCGCGTTTTGAAAACTTGCCCCTTCAATCTCCAGCGCAGACTTATCATTTACTTTTGGATCTATCGAAAAAACACCATGGGTATTGTCGATATATCCACCTTGCAATACATCGTATGCGGATATACGAAATGCAAAAGAGTCAGCCAAAGGGATATTTAGCATGGCTTGAACAGTGTGGCTATGACTGCCATTTTTGGTTGTTGCTAAGTCAGCACTAACGTTAGCATCAAAGCTATCTTTTTGTGGTTTATTACTAATATAACGAACAGTACCGGCCTGCGAACTACCGCCAAATAAAGTACCTTGCGGCCCAGCGAGTACCTCAACCCTTGCTAAATCATGTGTATATACATCAATATTTCGACCGGGTGCAGTCACGGGTTGCTCATCTAGATATACAGCTACATTGGGCATTGCCCCTTGTGCGCCAGAAAGCATAACAGCAATAGGCTGAATGGCCATACCACGCATAAAAATGTCTGCTTGACCAGGTCCTCTAGTTGCAACGCTAACGTTAGGTAAATATAAATTAAGCGCATCTAAATTACTCAGCTTGAGTTCATCTAACGTCTGCTCAGTAAGTACTTGTAGCGCAATCGGTACACTTTGCATGTTTTGAGTGCGTTTAGTTGATGTTACACGAATGACTTCTATCGCTTGTACTTGAGGGTCAAGATGCGACTCTTCGCCGAATGCGTTGTAATGCACTGTCAGAAACGCCAAGCTAATACAACGCACTAGATATTTAGGCTTTAACCTAGGTGAAAACATAAATAACGCCAATTACAAACAGTGGACTAAGTATAGTTTATTCTTAAACTTTTCCACTAAACCACTCGAATAAAATGGCACTGAGCGAAACAGGTGGCTATAGTTATAAACATTCAAAGTATTGTGTTGATCTAAGGTCATAATGCAACAGTTACGGGTAAAATTAGTATTGGCATTTTTATGTGCCGTCACCATCCCTTTATTTGCAAACTTCGTTTTCACCATTTCAGAAGTTAGAACTCACGCCAAAAATGCTTTTGAAAGCCGATTTTACGGTGAGGTTCGCCAAATCGACAATGCTATTACCTTGATGTTCAAACTTTATGAAAATCAACTTAGCCTCATTAGTACTCAACCTGAGTTTATTAAGAATGCTGAATATGTCAGCAGCTATATGCACTTAGCTGCCACTCAAATGCAGCCAAGCGCAAGTAACCCTAAAGAACAGCAATTGTTTGATAAATTCAGCCAAATTGCCCAACACTACCCAAATTTAAACTACCTCTACTTCGGGACTGAACAAGGGGGCTATGTTCAATGGCCTGAAGGCCCAACAACAGACAACTATGACCCACGTACCCGCCCATGGTATACCTCAGCGAAACAGGCCAATGGGCAAATTATTCGAGCACCGGCATATTATTGGGCGGCCGATAACACCATGCTTATTTCAACGGTTCGTTTAATTAAGGATAGTCAAAATAATGATGTAGGGGTAATTGGGCTCGACATAACACTAGACGACTTTACTAAAATGCTATCGAAAGCGGAGTTTGGCGAACAAGGAGAGCTTGTTGTTATTGAGCATACTGGCAGAATATTGGCAGATACTCGCAACCCAAACAACGTTTTTGAATACATGGAAAATACCATTTCAGCTGACCAAAGCTATTTTGCAGTTGAATATAAATCTCCCTATTTGGGATGGAAATTTGTTGGGCTGATTCCAACAACAGTGATCAATCAAAATATATCAGAACTCACACTTTACGTATTAGTAATAACGCTCATTAGCATAGTATTGTTCGGAAGTGGTGCTGTGGTCTTTTCAAAAAAGCTGTCGCAGATGATAGAGCGCCAGCATAATCAAGTTATCAAAGCCAAACAACAAGCAGAGCAGGCAAGCCATGCCAAGAGCGAATTTCTGGCCAATATGAGCCACGAAATTCGTACACCTCTAAACGGCGTATTAGGTATGGCGCAATTGCTGGCGTCTAGCAAGCTCAACCAAGAGCAGAAGGACAAACTAAAGACCATTGAAAACTCAGGTCGTTTGTTAATGGGCATTATTAACGACATTCTCGATTTTTCTAAGATAGAAGCACGCAAATTAGAAATTCACCCCAGTCTAACCGAATTGCAAGACATTGTTGCAGATATTGTTTTGGCACACCGAGCCAACGCAACTAAAAAAGGTATAGAAATCATTATTGATGCATCTGAAATAGCCAATATGCAAGTATTGGCAGATGATATTCGCATTGGCCAAGTATTGGGTAACCTCATCTCTAACGCAATCAAATTTACCGAATCTGGTTGTGTAACAGTTAGCGCCAAAGTACTACCACAAAGCACAGAGCAACACGCACAGATTAAATTTAGCGTAACAGATACAGGTATAGGCTTAACAAGCGAACAGCAACAAAATATTTTTAGCGCATTTGAGCAAGCAGACAGCTCAACAACTCGAAAATATGGTGGCACAGGCTTAGGTTTAGCCTTGTGTCAAAAATTGGTTACCTTGATGGGAGGGCGTTTACACGTTACTTCCGAAAAAGATAAAGGTAGTACATTTTATTTTGAACTAGAGTTACCCGTTGAACAACAAGCTCACCACCATATCGCACCCGAAGCTTTACACAATACAACCGCGATAATTATTGATGATATAGCGGAAAACCATAGAGTATTAAATGGTTTTTGCGACCAGTGGCATATTCAACATCATAATTTTGTTGCGCCAGTTGAACTACTCAGTTGGTTAGAACAACAAAGTCATATCGATTGCGACTTTTTACTGTTAGATTACGCCATGCCCGAACTAGACGGGTTATCTTTATACCGAAAAATAAAAGAACGCTTACCAGCGCACTGTCATGCAATCCTTATAACCTCAGTCGACTCTGAGGAAGTATATTCCGAGTGCCAAGAGCTTAACGTATTACATATTCAAAAGCCCATTCTCGGTAAAAAGCTACTGCAATCTTTGTGCTTGAGCATTGAAGGATATGAACACGAAACAGAAACACCAGATATAACTGACGAGCAGCCACCTCAGCCCACAAACAACAAAGATATTTTAATAGTGGAAGACAATGACATAAACTATTTAGTCGCCGAACAATACCTAACGAGCCAAGGTTACACTGTTGAGTGGGCGCAAGATGGCGAACAAGCGGTAAAAATGTACCAACCTGAACGTTATTTGCTGATTTTAATGGACTGCATGTTGCCAGGCATCGACGGTTACACCGCAACCCATGAAATTAGAGCGATTGAACAAACAACAAACTGTAAACCCACGCCCATCATCGCATTAACCGCAGATGTAACCAGTCAAAATGAAAAAAGATGTTTAGACGCAGGTATGGATGCATATGTCACTAAACCTTTTAACTTTTCAGAATTACAAAAATGCATCGACCACTACTGTGAATAAACAACATTTTTACCTGACTGTTTAGCTTGATACAGGGCTTGATCTAACCTAAGTAAAAACCTATCAAGATCTTCACCCGGCTGCTGCTGTACCACGCCAAAACTTGCAGTAAATGTAATAGACTGTTGATTAAATAGACTGCGACTATTGGCAAACTTCTGCCGTATATCTTCTGCTATCTTTAATGCCTGCGGTAAATTTACGTTGGGCAATACGAGAATAAACTCTTCCCCACCCCACCTTGCTAACGTATCAACACGACCATAAACATCCTCTACCAAAGCAACCGCATCACAAATTACCCTATCGCCAGCCAAATGCGTGTAACTATCGTTAATTTGTTTGAAGTCATCTAAATCAAACAAAATTGCAGAGCAGACAGGTTTTGTTTTAGCGTTGGCAAACATGCGCTTGACTATATGCTCAAACCCGTGCCGATTCGCCACCCCAGTTAATTTATCGGTTACGGCCATTTTCTCTAACTCGCGTTGGTAGCGTTTTAACGTATAAAACACCACAGCAATGACTAATATTGACACGCTAAAACCAATTAACAAGTTAAACAATAACGGTTTAACAATACGGCTATCCCATGGTTTTTCTGTATGCATTATCATTAAATACCAACCAAGTTCTGGAATATACCGGCTGTTAATATGGGCAATTTGGCCGTTCAAATTAAACTGCATGACCATTTTTTCGCGACTCAACAATGCCTGTTGATGCTGCGCTAAGCCGGTAATGTCAGACATGTGATTGATAGGATTAGCGATTACGTTTTGCCCCTTGAGCATCACCTCACCTTGTTTGTCAGCAAAGAAAATAAAAAATTGCTGATGCGGGTTATTTTCATCTAATAACTGGGTAACAGAATCAACCGACAAACCAATACCAATAGCGCCCAAATATTGACCGTCAGAATCCACCACCTTGTAATTGATAAATACAGTAAACGACTGTAAATCGCGCGTATCTAAATCAATATTAACCACATAATCTTGTTTACTTTGCTTAACTGCGAAATACCACTTATCTTGCGGATGAGATTTATCAACCTGTTTTAACACGCCATTCGGGTGATAATAATTTAAGGTTTTATCAGAAACAAAAAAACTGGTTACCGCATTGTTTCGCTGCTGAATTTCGGCTAGATAACGCTGCATTCTCGACGGCTGCAACTCGCCTTCATTCACCCAGTCATGCACAAAAGTGTCTTGAGCCATCAGTGCAGAAATCTGAATAGGTGCCATTAATCTTTCTTTAATTTTCGAATATATACTGACACCTGTTAACGGAACCACCTCAGATATAACTTGTTCAGATAACGACTGCCTAGCCGACCAATAACTCAAGGCACTTACCGCAACAAACCCAACAAGTAAAAAAATTGATACTAGGGTTAATGCCCTATTTTTAGTGTTCATTATTATTTAAATATGCTTATTCACAAGTTATGGTCCGTAATGATAACAGCAACTAGGCCGCTAACAAACTAAACCAGACGACTAAGTCACATCCGTTAAATAGCACTTGTCGCGGCTAAAAAAACAGCTAAACTATAGATGACTAAAACACAAGGAGTGACGCGATGAGCAAATTGCAATGGAACGCCGTGATATTAGACGATAGCCCCTCTATTACAGCTTTAATGATCCAAGTGTTAAAAAGTGCTGGTATTGCTCAAGTTAACGCCTTTTCTGATGCCAACCAAGCCCTAAATTATGTAGAAAATAACCTTGTAGACATCATTTTTAGTGACCTAAATTTACCCAATATAGACGGTGTTGAATTTATCCGACTACTACAAAGCAAAAATTTTAAAGGCCGTTTGGTTATAGTTAGCTCAATGTCAGTAAAAACCATTAAATCGGTAGAACAACTAGCCCGAGCATGCAAACTTGACTTAGTCGGAAGTATTGCTAAGCCTATAACCGAGCATGCAGTTGTTAGCATGATAAAAAAAGCGGCCCAGCAAAAACAGCCAACGCACAGAGCCAATGTAGAAAAGCTTAAAATATATGAACTGATTCGAGCATTAGACCAACACCAATTCGATTTACACTACCAACCATTAATTTGCAATAAAACCAAAAAGCTTGTGGGCATTGAAGCACTTGCGCGGTTAAACCATCCAACCAAAGGGCTGGTTTTTCCGGACAGCTTTATAATGGAATTAGAACACAACTCACTGATTAAAGACCTAACATACAAACAACTTGATCAAGTGCTCAAACAAATATCGAGTTTGCGAGACGACGGAATAAGCTTAAGTGTATCACTGAATATTTCAGCCACCCTGTTGGTAGAAAAGCACCTACCAGATATGATTTTTGAACTACTTAACTGTTACCAATTGCCACCAACAAACCTTGTGTTAGAAATCACCGAATCAAGCGTAATTGAACAACAAGCAGATATGCTAGAAGTATTAGCCCGATTATCAATGCGCGGAGTGAAACTATCCATAGACGATTTTGGCACGGGCTATTCATCAGTTGAACGACTAATAGATTTACCTTTTTCGGAAATGAAAATAGATAAAACATTTGTCCAACAAGCAACAACCGACGAAAGTGCCCGCGCCACACTTGAGTCAATGACCAGTATGGCAAAACGTTTAAACATGTCGATTGTTTTAGAAGGCATTGAAAGTATTGAACATTGGAATATGGCGTGTTATCTAAACGCTGACATTTTACAAGGCTACTATATCGCAAAACCAATGCCTGCAGCACAATTGATAGAATGGATAAAAAAATGGCAAAAGGCCATTGCCTGAACATTAACTTATCAGGACTATGTCTTTGGCTGAGCCTGTTTAGTCATTTGTAAAAGCTGTGCAGCACAAAGTTATATATCCTGCTGATGCTTTTACTAATATCTGGTAGGCCAAAATAATTTTGGATAGCAACCATTTTCGTTTGAGCTTCAGCATTAATATATTGAAATGAAAAATGCCGCTTAGAATTTCTACAGCAAAAGTTGACCATTACAAGATACCCTCGGCTACCCGATTATACGTCTACTACGCCAATTGCAAGTTATATGGAGATACATGTAAGGTGCTTTGGGCTTGCCTCATTTGCCAAAGATCAAATGCATTCTGAAGCCTTAACCAATGATCGGCAGAGGGCTTTCCAAAAACAAGCTCCAATCTAACCGCCATCTCTGGAGTAATTGAGCCTTTAGCGTTTAACACTTTCGATAGCGTCTTACGACTAACATCTAAATGTTTAGCTACATCAGTTATCGTGACTCCCATAGGCTCAATGACCAATTCTTTAAGAATCTCGCCTGGATGAGCTGGATTATGCATAGACATTAGTGATAATCCTCATAATTTACTATTTCAACATCCCGTCCGGTAAAGCGGTATGTAATTCGCCAGTTACCACTTACTCGAACAGACCATATATCTTTTCTATCGCCTTTAAGTTTATGCATAAATAAGCCCGGCAAGTCCATATCGTCAGGTATTTCGGCCTGATCTAAGTTAGCCAAAATTAAACGAATTTTCTTTTCATGCTTTTTTTGTATTCCGGCAGTTTTACCGGTCGCATAAAACTTTTCTAGGCCTTTATGAATGAAACTCTTTATCATTAGGATAAGTGTAACCCTTAAGGTGACAAAAAGCTAGAGGAATATTCAGACGTAGTCATGGTAGAACGACCCATTACTGAGCCGCCCCATACAGATCCGGACGTGCCCTAATGTTAAAAATAACACCGCATCCGGCTCTTCGTTAAAATCACTGCCCGTGTAAATCACAAGCCCCTAATACCAATCTACTGTAATCACGCGTTTGCTGACCCGTAGTGGTTTTATTTGAAATATATCCTAGCATATCTTTAAACCCACGCCAGTTAAAACTATGTCTTTGGCTGCGCCTGTTTAGCCATGTGTATAAGCTGTGCAGTACAAAGTTATATATCCTGCTAATGCTTTGACTGTTATCTGGTAGGCAAAAATAATTTTGGATACCAACCAGTTTTCGTTTGAGCTTCAGCGTTAATATATTGAAATGAAAAATGCCGCTTAGAATTTCTATAGGAAAAGTTGACCATTACAGATTAGCACCGCTCTGCCACTTGAAGCACTTTGTAAGAATGATATTGCTCTATTCATTAACGCTCTCAATGAAAGTTAGTTCGTCGTGTTAAGGCTAACGCCTGCCATGAGCGGCGCATAAAGACTTGGCTAAAATAAGCAACGAAGGAGCAAAACCGCCTGTTTTTTGTCCTTTGAATTGGCTTGTTATATTTTTTGTACTACAATGTACGACATTACCGTACATAAAAGTGAATTAACTATGAACAGCATAAGCGTAAACCAATTTAGAGACAACTTAAAATCATATGTTGAACAAACCGTCAGCGATCATGAACCTTTAAAAGTAACAAGACGTGCAGGTGACGACTTTATTGTGATGAGTGCTGATGATTGGGAGCGAGAGCAAGAAACTTTGCATGTATTGCAAAGTAACAGCTTAATGCAACAAATTGCCGACTCAATGAAAACGCATACAAACAATAAAGGCTATAAACCAACACAAGAGCAATTAGATGAGATCACTAATCTTTGAGGGTAAAACGTGGCTCACCTACGAGCAATTGAGAGAAAAAGATAAAAAATTACATAAAGCTTTATGCAAAATACTTATAGAAATGCTGCGTGCCGATCCTAGTTCAGGGTTAGGAAAGCCTGAGCCATTAAAACATAACTTATCAGGACTATGGTCAAAGCGGATTTCACAAAAAGATCGGTTAATCTATAAATTCGATGATGAATATATTTATATTTTCGCCATTGGTGGACATTACGACGATCATTAGAAAAATATAAAACGAGACTGTAGAAAAACTCCAATCTAAGCTTTAATAAATTAAATCAGTTTAATCTGTAATTTGCCCAAAAGAAACATTGAGTTGCCAGACCCCATATGATCTAATAACACTTATTCACCAACACCTCATAATCATGGCCAACTACAAGCCAGACTATTCACACCAAAACCAATTTATCGCCGTTGATTTCCAAGCGCAAAGCCAGTAAACGTATTATCGCCGCACACAAAGCACAAGCTTGGGGCTCAGTTGGTGAACAACAAACCTTACAACCGGCCATCAAGCAACTGCAAAACACACTCACTAAAATACAACAAGCAAACAGCTTAACAACCGCCAAATATTCAATAAAACAAACTTAACTTGCGCTTGCCCAGCTGGAAACGCGAGATGGTTAACACAGACAAAAGCCAAGTAGTTAA
>NZ_ARZY01000040.1 GCF_000568405.1 Catenovulum agarivorans DS-2 | reverse complement strand
CGCTTGTCAACCCTTTATTTTAAAGCTTTTTAGATAAGTTTTTAAAACAAGTTTTTGATTCAAGCTGGCAGGATTTGGAGGAGTTGAACTTCACCGCGTCGCTGCGTTGTGGGGGCGCATTATAGGGAGATTTAATTAGGCGTCAACACGTTTTTGAGAATTATTTAAGTTTTTTTACTGTTCGGTCATTTAACGTACGAAACGGCTATTTTTAATACGCAAATGTCCACAAATTGCCACTTTTGTATTAGCTAAACAAGCTTAGCCAATAATTACTAGTACTGTTTTAGTCGGGGTTCTTAATCAAAAACGAATTGAGTTTAGAATATGTTTTATCGTACATACAAAAAAGGCTGCGTATGCAGCCTTGATGTCATTGTGGCCAGGATTACATTTGAAACAAAGATTCCATCGAAAGACCTTGATGGGACAATATGTCCTTCAATCGACGTAATGCTTCCACTTGAATTTGTCGGACTCTCTCTCTGGTTAATCCTATTTCTTTACCAACATCTTCTAAAGTAGATGCTTCATATCCGAGTAAGCCAAAGCGTCTAGCCAATACTTCACGCTGTTTAGGATTTAGCTCTTCAAGCCAATGAACAATATTACTCTTTATATCATTGTCTTGAATCGTTTCTTCTGGACCTTCATATCTATCATCAGACAAGATATCCAATAACCCTTTATCAGAATCACCACCCATAGGTGTATCTACGGAACTAATTTTCTCATTTAACCGTAGCATCTTGCTAACTTCAGAAACAGGCTTATCCAATTTTGATGCGATTTCTTCTGCCGTTGGCTCATGGTCTAGCTGCTGTGCTAATTCTCGCGCAGTACGCAAATATACGTTTAGCTCTTTAACCACATGTATCGGCAAACGAATGGTTCGCGTTTGGTTCATAATCGCACGTTCAATGGTTTGGCGTATCCACCAAGTTGCGTAGGTTGAAAATCTAAAACCTCTTTCAGGGTCAAATTTTTCGACAGCCCTGATCAAACCTAAATTGCCTTCTTCGATTAGATCTAATAAAGCCAATCCTCGATTGTTGTATCGTCTAGCGATTTTCACGACCAAACGCAAATTACTTTCAATCATGCGTTTTCTAGAAGCTTCACATCCACGTAAAGCTTTACGGGCGAAGTATACTTCTTCTTCAGCGGTTAATAGTGGGGAAAAACCAATCTCACCTAAATATAATTGGGTTGCATCTAGGTTTTTATTTAGATCTTCAGAGGTGATGACATCATCTGTTGAATTGTCATCTGTAGTATTTTCTGCATCTTCTATAACAATGTCATCTTCAACATTTACGTTTGCTTCTACGGCTTGCTTTGAGTTCGCGCTTTTTACCTGGCCCATATTTCATCTCCTGGTTAATTAGTCACAGCAACTAGTTCAGTCCTTTAAGTACCCTTTGTCATTTTTTTGGTAAAAATTTCTCAGGGTCCACGGTACTTCCCCTAAATCGCACTTCGAAGCGCAATTTGACTTCATCCGTGTCAGTATCACCCATATCAGCAATGTGTTGACCTACTGTAATCCAATCCTGTTCTTTCACTCTTATGACCTGATTGTGTGCATATGCACTTAAATAGTCATCAGAATGTTTGATGATAATCAGATTACCATAGCCTCGCAGTGCTCTTCCCGCATAAACTACCTTTCCGGAGTTTGCTGCATATATGGGATCTCCCCTTTTGCCTGCAATTTCTAAGCCTTTATTACCCAACTCAGCATTTGAGAACCGAGCAATAATCTTTCCTCTTGCAGGCCACCGCCAGCTACCTAGATCAAATCCTATCGGATTTTTAACTTTTGTAACATTCTGTTTACCACGTTTAAGGTACTCCTGCTCTTTAGCAGTTGCAACCTTTTTTTCAGCTTTGCTTATAACATTTTGTTTTGAAGATTTTGTTTTTTTAGATCTTTTTTGATCGTGCGATTTTCTAAGTATAAGTGTTTGCCCTGGATAAATTGCATAAGGGGCTGATATGTTGTTTTGCACAGCAAGCGATTTAAAGTCAACTCCTGCTCTAAACGCAATACTGTATAAAGTATCCCCCCTAACAACAGTATAAGATGACTGATTTAAACTGTTGGGTTCAAAGTCAAATATACTTTTACCCCGATAGACAGAGTCTACAGGGGCTGGTCCAGAACGTTGCGCACAAGCCACTATACATAAACATGCAAGTATGACAATAATGCTGTTGGGCGCAGTTGTAATCCTCATTCTGGTAAAATACCACTCGCCTATTTTAATTTGCTGGCCCAACGTTCTAAAACGACAACCAAACTTAAACCAAGTAAAGCAAACGCTGCAACCAAGAACACCTGACTATCTTGATCAGCAATGGATGAAAATGTGCTTGGCAGCACATTCTGTTGCAACAAAGGAACTTCTTCCCCATGCCTGTTGGTGTAGGTAGTAACAACTTCTTTCCAAGGCCAAGTTACGTTTAATGACCCAATCAAAAATCCGATCAGCATTGCAATTGTGATATCGTGAAAGCGACTCAACAACCATGATAAAAAGCGGGAAAACACCAATAGACCTGCAACACAACCACTTCCAAAGCTGGCCAGCGCGGCAATGTCTACCGTATTAATTGCATTTAAAAAAACTGGATACAACCCCACCAACAACAAAATAAAACTACCTGAAATACCGGGGAGAATCATTGCGCAAATTGCAACAAAGCCGCCTAAAAACAATACCCAATTATCGTCTGGTAATTGTGCGGGCGAAGCGATTGAAATAGCATAGACAAACAGTGCACCAATCAATAAACTTAAATAGTTTTGCCAACGATGTGAGCCTAATCTAGACATTAGTAGGTAGATTGACGCAGCTATTAAACCGGAAAAAAAGCCCCAAACCAGCAAAGGTTGAGAATCTAACGCTAGAGTAATCAGCGCTGCGAAGGTTTTTAAACTTAACAAGATCCCACCAAACACAGCTAATAAAAACCAGCCATTAATATAGTGCCATGCAGCAGGCACCCCTTGTTTAAACAGTAGTTTTACTGCATGAGGACCTATTTTTTGTATCGAGCCGATAAGCTCGTCATATATCCCACTAATAAATGCTATCGTGCCGCCTGAAACGCCAGGAACAACATCTGCTGCCCCCATAGCCATTCCTTTAAATGTTAATAGCGCATAGTCTTTTTTGGCTCTCTTTGAAGGAGTCCCCATATTATTTTCCTTGTTTATTCAATATCACCAGCAATTAGAGGTACAAATTTAACATTAGCAATATCTTTAATTTCAAAGCCTTCTTCCGTACGAGTGACTATCTTTAACCTTTGTTCTTCAATGCCTATCGGGATCACCATAACACCACCTACTTTTAACTGTTCTTTAAGTTTTTGTGGCATTGAAGCAGCTGCTGCCGTAACGATAATGGCATCAAATGGTGCTTTACTAGACCACCCTTTCCAACCGTCACCGTGCTTTAAACTAATGTTGTGCAGGTCAAGTTGACGCATTAGCCTTCTTGCCTGAAATTGCAAAGACGCTATCCGTTCAACAGAAAAGACCTTATTGACCAGTTGAGCCAATACGGCAGTTTGATAACCACAACCCGTACCGATTTCCAGTACATTTTCAACCTTTGAGTTTGCTGCCAAGATAATTTCTGTCATTCTGGCCACAATCGCAGGTTGAGAAATAGTTTGCCCTTTACCAATAGGTAAAGCGGTATTTTCATATGCTTTGTGGATTAAAGCTGGTTGAACAAACGCATGACGAGGCACTCGTGCAATAGCTTCTAATACACGTTGATCTTTAATGCCTTCTTGTACAAGTAATTGCGCGAGACGCTCCCCGCTACGAGCTAGATTTAAACTTACCGACATGAATATTAAACACTACATTAAGATTAAAAAAATTCTATCAAATTTCTATTTCAGCTAGCCAGTGCTCTAACTGTTTTATTGATTTATATGCTGTCATATCAACCGTTAGTGGTGTAACTGACACAAACCCATTGGAGATCGCTGCAAAATCTGTTCCTTCCGTTGAGTCTTTAATCCCCCCGACAGGACCATACCAATATATATCGCGTCCAAATGGATCAAGAGTTTTTACCATAGTTTCAGCTTGATGGCGCCTGCCACAACGTGTTGTTTGTATGCCTTTTATATCATGCTTACCCAAAGGAGGCACATTGATATTTAAAATTTGATCATTGGCCAACGGGTGCGAATCTAATTGGCTAATTATTTTCGACGCCATTTGGGCTGCGTCTTCAAAATTGCGTGCGTTTTTATAGTCGACCAAAGATACGGCAACTGCTGGTAATCCCATATGTCGTCCCTCCGTCGCAGCCGCAACCGTGCCCGAATAAATCACATCATCACCCAAATTTGCTCCGTGATTAATGCCCGATACAACAATATCAGGTTTCTGTTTACACAATTGGTTTATGCCAATATGTACACAGTCTGTTGGTGTGCCATTTACAGAGTAAAACCCATTGTCATGCTGAGTGACTCTCAACGGGTTACTTAAAGTCAGACTATTGCTGGCGCCACTACAATTTCTGTCCGGTGCGATAACAGTTACTTCATTCTGTAGAGATAAGGCTTGGTAAAGTGTCCGCAGACCTTCTGCAAACACACCATCATCGTTGCTCAGTAGTATTCGCATTCTTTTTACTCTCATCTTCGTATTGAACAATTTCGCGCAAAACTGACGTAGCAAAACAGCCAGCAGGCAAAAGAAAATTTAATGACAAATATGCATCTGTATCTTGTTGTTCGAAAGTCCAAGACAACTGCTCAATCGGTAATTGCAGCGCACGTCGATCTTGTTTTAAATTTTCAGCTATCAACCCATCTGTTAATTGCGGATATTGTGACAATACATTATTTTCAATGTCGGCTGCTTCACCTTGCACAATTGGCTCTCCGTCTCCGAACATTGCCCCCGACAGCAAGATGTCTCCTTGAGCAAAACGATCTAGTGTTTGCGGTTGTATCTGCGATTCGACAAAATATGAATGGCTGCCATTAAGCACAAATGCATCACCATTGATGGGCTTAAATAGGTTGTGCTCTATTCGGTGATTTAGTATTTGATTAAACAACTCTGAACGTGCTGCGGATAGATACAGGCCTTTAAGTTTCCGATCACGAACATTAATTTCACCGCTAAACATTTTGCATGCTTGTTCAACGTTATCACCGTATTTACCAAACCTTTGTTCACCAAAATAGTTAGCAACCCCCAGCGCTTTGATTTTTTGTAAGCGAGTTTCTAATTCATCTTCGACATAATCGGATAATCTAACTCTAATTTTAAATCGATTAGTTTTGTGAGTGCCGATTTTAAGTTTTTTACCATGACGCCGCTGTTCCAATACTTTTGCACCGGGCACTTGTATAACAGGAATATCTTTTTTAATAGGCCAAGGTAGACAAAACCATTGACGAGTAATTGCATGTCTGTCTTTCATCCCAGACGTAGATACTAACCGAGCGGCGATGCCAAATATCTTGGCTAGTTGTTTAGCAACGTATTGAGTATTCTGACCATCTTTTTCAATCCATAGCCACAAATGTTCACCTTGTCCGTCTAGGTCAAAATGCATAACTTCTTCCACGAAAAAATCCGCGTTGTTGTTGCGGATTGAGCCCTTCGCCTGTGGTATGCCATGTAAATAGGCTAATTTCATACGATTTCCTCTAACAGTACAACAGCTTCGACGGCAATACCTTCTTTTCGGCCTGTAAAACCCAACTTTTCGGTTGTTGTTGCTTTAACATTTATTTGTTCAATATCACATTGAAAATCGTCAGCAATAATCTGGCGCATCTGAAGTAGGTGCGGTGCTATTTTAGGTGCCTGGGCAATAATCGTAATGTCGGCATTGCCTAATTGGTAGTTTTTTTGCGCCATCAAATCAATAACATGTCTTAATAAAATTCGGCTATCAATATTTTCGTATTCATCAGCGGTATCTGGAAAGTGGTTTCCAATGTCACCTAAAGCCAGTGCCCCAAGCACTGCATCACATAATGCATGCAAAGCTACATCCCCATCGGAATGAGCCAAAAAGCCCTGCTCGTAAGGAATTTTCACCCCACATAAAACAATGGGGCCTGAACCAGCAAATTTGTGCACATCAAAGCCGTGCCCTATTCTAATTTTCATTGTTTGAATTCTCTAAGTAGATTTGAGCAAGGGTTAAATCTTGCGGCCGTGTAATTTTGATATTGGTGTCCGATCCCTCGACTAGCTGCACGGGATAACCCGCGAGTTCCATTGCTGATGCTTCATCGGTGATAACTTGCTGGTTGGCTAAATGGCAATCAATAGCTTGAGCCAGCAATTCAGTTTGAAACATCTGTGGCGTGTAAGCGTGCCATAAATATTCGCGCTCAACAGTATGTTTGATTTGATTATATTTATCGCTGCGTTTCATCGTATCACGAACTGGTGCACCCAAAATGGCACCTCGTTGTGTTCGCTTCACTTGCTCAAATAGTTTGTTAATGTCGGACTTTAAAACACATGGTCGTGCGGCGTCGTGAACCATTACCCAAGGATATTTAAAGTTATCCAATGCTTTTAACGCAGCCAAAACCGAATCCGCCCGCTCTTTACCGCCAATAGCCAAAGTTACCTTGCTTGATAGCTTGGGTAAAAGGTCTTGTATATACCCGTCATTTTCACTAACTGCGATAACGATTTTCGCGACAAAGCTCAATGAGCAAAATCGCTCAACTGTGTGCTGCAGGACGGTTTTTCCCTGAATTTTTAAGTATTGTTTGGGTGTAGATGAAAGCATTCTCTTACCGACACCCGCGGCAGGAATGATAACGGCAATAGAGTTACATTTATTCATGAGTTGGAACTATACGGTAGAATACTTCGTTTTGTTTAATCAAGCCGAGTTCGTTTCTGGCCTTTTCTTCGATTGCTTCTAAACCAGATTTTAAATCTTCAATATCCGCCAACATAATTTTATTACGCAGTCTAAGTTCGTCATTAGCACTTTCTAATTGCCTAACCTTATTGTTTAGGGTTTGATATTCGGAATATGCGTTATCACCAAACCACAACCGGTATTGGAGCAAGATGAGAATCACAATAAGTACGTTCCGAAATAATTTCATAGGCTAATGAGGGATTTTTAATGGCTTGTGCAAGTTTGCCCAGTTTATCGTGCTAGACAGCAGCAATTCTCTTAAAGTTAAAGTGCGTGGAAAGGTAATATCTCCACCAATCCAAGAATGGCCACAACATGCAGCAGTCATGGTTTCTTTATTCGCTTTAACAATGCGTTTATTCGGGTTATCTATGCATGCACCATCTAAACCAAACCAGCCATGTTCATTCAAACGCAATTTTCCTTCACTGATGGCATCAATACAATCTAGCCTATACCAGGTGATCCCATTATCATTGATCAAAACAGGCACAATTAAACCTATCTGTGCATATCTATCTAACCAAGTGGCAATTTGCTCGTCAGTTAGTTTTTCTGCTGGGTTACGGCGTTTTTGTTTGCCTGACCATGTGCCATTTTGTGTGTCTAACTGCAGTGGGTTTTCTAAAGACAATAAAGATTCAGCGGCGCGTTTAATATAAAAAGGCAACGCAGCCAATCGTTTACTTAAGCGCGGAGGTTCAAGATCAAATTCAGCTAAGAGCTTCAGTTCTCGTTCGTAAAACACATTACACAACTGCGCATAGGCAAGCAAGCGTTTGCTATCCTGGGCAAAATCTTGTTGTTGTGCAAAAAAGTCGACCAAAACCAAATACTCCAGATAAAAAAAAGGTGTTTTAACTGAATTTCAATTAAAACACCATAGTATTATCAAATTATCGCCAGAAAAACTAGCGAGTTAGCAATTATGCTTGACCTTTGATTTCAGAACGACCGTTATAAACAGCTTTTTCTGCTAATACTTCTTCGATACGCAACAATTGGTTGTACTTAGCAACACGATCAGAACGGCTCATTGAACCTGTTTTGATTTGGCCTGCAGCTGTACCAACTGCTAAGTCAGCAATAGTAGCATCTTCAGTTTCGCCAGAACGGTGAGAGATAACTGCAGTGAAGCCAGCATCTTTAGCAAGTTTGATAGCTTCTAAAGTTTCAGTTAAAGAACCGATTTGGTTGAACTTGATTAAGATAGAGTTACCGATGCTTTTCTCGATACCTTTTTTCAAGATTTTAGTGTTAGTTACAAATAAATCGTCACCAACTAACTGAACTTTAGAGCCTAATTTTTCAGTTAATACTTTCCAACCATCCCAGTCACTTTCATCTAAGCCGTCTTCGATAGAAACAATTGGATATTGAGCAACTAAGTCACCTAAATAATCAGCAAACTCTTCTGAGGTGAATGATTTGCCATCACCTTTTAAGTTGTATTTGCCGTCAGCGTAGAATTCAGAAGCAGCACAGTCTAATGCCAAAGTAACTTCTTCGTTCATTTTATAGCCAGCTTTTTCAACAGCTTCAACGATTACTGCTAATGCTTCAGCATTTGATTTAAGATCTGGAGCAAAACCACCTTCATCACCAACTGCAGTATTGTAGCCTTTTGCGTTTAATACTTTTTTCAAGTTGTGGAAGATTTCAGCACCCATTTGGATAGCTTGGCGGAAAGACTTAGCGCCAACAGGTTGAACCATAAATTCTTGGATATCAACATTGTTGTCTGCGTGCTCACCACCATTGATGATGTTCATCATAGGAACTGGCATGCTGTACTGACCAGAAGTACCATTTAAGTCAGCGATGTGCTCGTATAAAGCTACACCCTTTTCAGCAGCTGCTGCTTTCGCCACTGCTAAAGATACGGCCAAAATTGCATTTGCACCTAATTTATCTTTGTTTTCAGTACCGTCTAATTCGATCATCAATGCGTCTACCGCTTTTTGATCTAAAGCATCTTTGCCAATTAATGCAGGTGCGATGACATCATTAATATTAGCTACTGCTTTTAATACGCCTTTACCTAAGAAACGTGCTTTGTCGCCATCACGTAACTCTAATGCTTCACGCGTACCAGTTGACGCACCTGATGGAGCTGCAGCGCGACCAAACGCACCACTTTCTAAATATACATCTGCTTCTACAGTTGGGTTACCACGTGAATCGATAATTTCGCGGCCGATAATTTTTGCAATAGTCGCCATTTTTAGTCCTCTTTAAATTACTTTCGCAGGGCTGCTTTCCCTGCGGTGTGATTTTGTTTATTTGTCTTGCTTTTGACACTCGTACGCTGCTGCAACAAACCCTTTAAATAAAGGATGGCCATCGCGTGGTGTCGATGTAAATTCTGGATGGAACTGAGCTGCTACAAACCATGGGTGATTTGGCAATTCGATTACTTCAACCAGTTTTCTATCTGCTGATAGTCCAGAGAATACAAGGCCTGCTTTCTCTAACTGTTCAATATAATGATTGTTTACTTCGTATCTATGACGGTGACGCTCATAAATTTCCGTTGAACCATAGGTGTCTGCCGCTTTTGAGCCTGCTTTTAAGTGGCATAGCTGACTACCTAAACGCATAGTGCCGCCCAAATCGGATTGACGGTCACGAGTTTCTACATCACCTTCTGAATTTAACCACTCTATGATTAAACCAACTACTGGATGCGGCGTTTCAGAATCAAACTCTGTGCTATTCGCTGCATCTAAATTTGCTACATTGCGTGCAAATTCAATTAATGCCATTTGCATACCTAAACAAATGCCCAAATATGGAATATTGTTTTCACGTGCGTATTGAGCGGCCAACATTTTACCGTTAGTCCCACGTTCGCCAAAGCCACCAGGTACCAATATTGCATCCAACGAGGTAAGCTTTTCAATACCTTTAGATTCCAAGTCTTGAGAATCAATATATTGAATATTCACAGTTAAACGGTTTTTCAACCCTGCGTGTTTTAATGCCTCATTCACTGACTTATAAGCATCAGCCAATTCAACATATTTACCCACCATACCTATAGTGACTTCACCCATAGGATTGGATTCTTCATACAGAACTTGCTCCCATTCGGTTAAGTCTGCTTCTGGGCAATCGATATGGAATCGACGAGTAATTAATTCATCTAAGCCTTGTGACTTTAACAATGCTGGAATACGGTAAATGCTATCAACATCTTTTAATGAAATAACCGCTTTTTCTTCTACATTGGTAAATAATGAAATCTTTTTACGTTCGTTTGCTGGAATGGTATTTTCAGAACGACAAATCAAAATGTCTGGTTGAATACCAATGGAACGTAATTCTTTAACTGAATGTTGGGTTGGTTTAGTTTTAACTTCTCCCGACGCTTTCATATAAGGTACAAGCGTTAGGTGCATAAACATTGCATGCTCACGACCAATTTCAGTGCCTAATTGGCGAATCGCTTCTAAGAATGGTTGTGATTCGATATCACCCACTGTGCCGCCAATTTCAACTAATGCGATATCAGCTCCTTTGGCACCATCTACAACTCTACGTTTAATCTCATTGGTGATATGTGGAATAACTTGGATGGTTGCACCTAAGTATTCGCCTTTACGCTCGCGCGCAATTACATCTTGGTAGACACGACCTTGAGTAAAGTTGTTACCCTTAGTCATTTTGGTACGAATAAATCTTTCGTAGTGACCCAAATCTAAATCAGTTTCAGCACCATCTTCGGTAACAAATACCTCACCATGCTGAATAGGACTCATGGTTCCTGGATCTACGTTAATATAAGGGTCTAATTTCATGATTGTGACTTTTAAGCCACGCGCCTCAAGAATCGCCGCTAATGATGCCGCAGCAATACCTTTACCGAGTGATGAAACCACCCCGCCAGTTACAAAAATATATCTAGTTGTCATGTGGAACCTGAATTTGAAACGAAAGAATTATAGACAATACAGACGGGAGCGAAGTATAACAGAGACATAATGAACAAAACAAACTTACTGTGGGCATATCACAATATTATTTTGCAATACCCACAGTTCAGATGTTGAATATTTAGCTTTTTTTATTTTTGGTTGATTTTTATGTGTAAATCTTGTTGCGCCGGCTCTAATTTAATTAACAGAGTTTGATTAGTCGCATTAAACACAAAATCAACATTTTGCTGATGATTAAGAATGACATCGGTTACCTGCTCAACGCCATGTAGCCACAAATCAATATGACGCTCAGCAGACTGCATTTGATATTTTTCACCTATCTCACGTTTGATTTCTATCACTAACTGATTTTTGCCTTCATCTGCAACAAAGTTCAACAACTCATATCGCTGGTGCTCGTATGCATTTACCGTCGAGCCGTCATCATGGTACATTTTGCCTAAGTACTGGCCTTCTTTAGCTGCGAGATAATAATGAAGCTGTAATGAGCGACTGTCATATTTTTGTGCATTGGTCGCAGTAGCTTTCATTGGTATAAAGTGTCCGCCTTTAACAAACACGGGAATACTTTCAATGCTAGTGGGAATTTGAACCGTCTTGCCACCTATTATTTTTTTGTCAGACCAGAAGTCATACCAAACACCATTAGGTAAGTTGACCGTTTTGAGTTTAACGCCAGGGTTTACCACTGGAGCGACTAACATTGCATCCCCCCACAAGTATTCATTTGAGCTCAACCAATAGTCCAGATTGTCGGGTTCAGCAAAAGACAAAGGCCGCATTAAAGGTGTTCCTTTAACATTGTTGTCGAACACCATAGTGTACAAGTAAGGCATTAACTGATAGCGCAAGTTGATAAAATGTTTAGCGATGCGTTTGGTTTTTGCATCATGAAACACCGGCTCCGGCGCAACATCTTCTTGAGCATGTGGACGATAAATTGGTTGGAAAACACCATACTGCAACCAGCGAATATACATTTCTGCATCCCAGTTATTACCAGCAAAGCCACCTAAATCCGAATGGGTATACGCCAAGCCAAACAAACTCATTTGCAAACTTAACTCTACTTGAGGCTTTAACCCATCCCATGAACGACTGACATCACCTGTCCAAGGAATTAGCCCATAACGTTGCGAGCCAGCAAAGCCAGAACGCATTAAAATAAACGGACGTTTATTTGGGAAGTTTTTACGTTGTTTTTCAAAAACAGTTTTAGCCCACACATGGCCATAAGCATTATGTATATGATCGCCTCTTCCAGCGCTATGAATAATGTCATCAGGGTGCACTTCTGGTTCGCCTAAATCTCCCCACCAGCCTTCAACACCTAATTCCATCTGCCGTTGGTAGTACTGCCAAAACCAATCTTGTGCTTTAGGGTTAAAAATATCGATTAACCCTGTATGGCCAAAATAAAAATCATACGTGTAAGGCTCTTCAGCTGAATTAGTCGCTAACACTTGGTTGTCGACAGCGCTCTGCCACTGTTTTGATGTTGTTAAAATAAACGGCTCGGTGATCAGAACAGTGTTTACACCTTGTTGTTTAAAATCACTTATCATTTTTTTTGGATTAGGAAAGGCTTGTTTATCCCAAACTAAATTCCCCATATGTCCTTGAACATCCTTGCCAAACCAAAACAAGTCAAAAATAATACCATCTAAAGGAATACCTGCTTGGGTAAATTTTTCAACAACTAAACGCGCTTCCTGCTCGTTGTGGTAGCCGAAACGCGAAGCTAAGTAGCCCAGAGCCCAACGTGGCGGCATAGGTTGTGTACCAGTCAGTTGCACATAGTTTTCAACTATATCTTGTGGGTTATCACCGACCACTAAATAATAACTCGCACGACCCGATACTGCAGAAAACTGCAACTGGTTTTGTTTCTTTTTTCCAATATCAATGGAACCTTTAGCCGGATTATCAAACATCAGCATATAACCCTGGCTAGATAACACTCCAGGAATGCTGTAATTCATCTGCTCTGAGTAAGTGCCATATCCATAATGTGCTTTATTGTATAGAGGCAACTGATGACCACGCCGATTCATCCCCAAAACACGTTCTCCTGCACCTGCAAGTATTTCATTTTCGCTCAGGGTAAACGCAAATTGCACTTGAGATTGACTGGGTTTTACTTGCTCTACTTCAGCGGTTAATAGTCTATTTTCATAATAGAAAGATAGATTAAATGGCTTTTTCTGAACCACAACAGACAAGTCACTCAAACGATAAGTTAACTGGTTTTTTGTTGCAGTGACCTGACCTTGTTTGGCCGTTTGTGTCTCTGGCAAGCTAAAAGATTGTTGAGAATGGCTCTCGGCCATATACTGGACTTCAACCGAAAACGGGTTGAAAAAACGAACCGTTACATCACCTTGGTCTGTGGTGATCACTAATTGCTTTTGTTTAAATTGATGCTGTTGGTACTCTAGCGCATATAAGCAACTGGAGGCTAAGCTAACGTAAAGATAAACAAATAATTTAAAAACTTTCATTGTCTTAAACCTAAAATTAATCTTGAAATGATGTTAACAAGCTAAGAGTTAAGTTTAGGTTAAGTACAAACAAAAACACCTGCCGAAGCAGGTGTTTTTTCTAACGAATAAATAAGCGGTTAAATTACTTTTTCTTCGCTTTTTTGTTTGGGATATCAGTTACTGAACCTTCATATACTTCAGCCGCTAAGCCAACTGATTCGTGTAACGTTGGGTGAGCATGAATGGTCAATGCAATGTCTTCTGCATCACAGCCCATTTCAATACCTAAACAGATTTCACCTAAAAGTTCACCTGCATTGCTACCAACGATACCACCACCAATTAATCTGTGAGTGTCTTTTTCGAAGATTAACTTAGTGAAACCGTCTTGCGCATTTTGTGCAATCGCTCGACCCGACGCAGCCCAAGGGAATACTGCGGTTTCGTATGCAATACCTTTCTCTTTAGCTTCTTTTTCAGTCACACCGGCAAATGCAACTTCAGGATCAGTATAGGCAATTGAAGGAATAACTTTAGGATCAAATACATGTTTTTGACCAGCAATCACTTCAGCAGCAACGTGTGCTTCGTGGACCGCTTTGTGCGCAAGCATAGGTTGACCAACAATATCACCAATTGCATAAATGTGTGGTACGTTAGTTTTAAGCTGGTTGTCTACTTCAATGAAACCACGATCAGTTACATTAACACCCGCTTTTTCTGCATCAAGCAATAAACCATTTGGTGCACGACCGACAGCAACTAGTACCGCATCATATTTTACTGGCTCAGCAGGCGCTGCTTTGCCTTCAAATGTTACATAAATTCCATCTTCTTTCGCTTCTACCGCAGTAACTTTAGTTTCCAACATGATATTGTTGAACTTTTTGCTGATAGATTTAGTGAAAGTTTTAATGATATCTTTGTCTGCTGCTGGGATAAGTTGATCCATAAACTCAACTACATCAATTTTAGCACCTAATGCACTATAAACTGACCCCATTTCTAAGCCGATAATACCACCACCTAAGATAAGCATGTTGCTTGGTAAAAATGGCATTGCTAATGCGTCTGTAGAATCCCATACACGCGGATCGTCGTGCGGAATAAATGGTAATTTAACAGGGCGCGAACCAGCAGCGATAATAGCATTGTCAAAGTTCACTGTTGTCACTGAACCGTCTTCAGCTTCTACTGCAATGCTGTTAGGGCTAGTAAATTTACCATAACCGTTAACAACCTTAACTTTACGCATTTTTGCCATGCCAGCAACACCACCAGATAACTGGCCAATTACTTTATCTTTGTGCTCTCGCATTTTGTCTAAGTCAATTTCTGGCTTAGCAAAAGTAACACCTTCATGCGCCATATTCTGCGCATCAACTAAGTGTTTAGTTACGTGTAATAATGCTTTTGAAGGGATACAACCAACATTCAAACATACGCCACCTAGCTCGTTGTAGCGCTCAATTAAAGTGACTTCTAGACCTAAATCGGCTGCACGGAACGCTGCTGAGTAACCACCAGGGCCACTACCTAATACGACTACTTGAGTTTTGATATCGCTCATTACGGACCTCAAATTATTCTGTTTGTGATCGTTTTTATAAACACGGATAAAAACGATTATTCAATTCATTACATTGTTAAACCAAAAACGGTAATACCTAAGTATTACCGCTTCTGCATTAAAGTACTAAACGACGTAAGTCTGTTAAGTTTTGTGCAATTTCAGTTGAGAATGCCGCACCCTCTGCACCATCAATTACACGGTGATCATAAGATAAACTTAACGGAACCATTAAGCGCGGTTCGAATTCTTTACCATTCCACTTAGGTTTATAGTCAGACTTAGAAACACCTAAAATACCAACTTCAGGAGCATTCACGATTGGTGTAAATGCAGTACCACCGATACCGCCTAAGCTAGAAATAGTAAAAGTACCGCCTTGCATGTCAGCTGCTTTTAACTTGCCGTCACGCGCTTTCTTAGAAGTAACAATTAACTCTTCAGATAATTCTTCGATGCCTTTTTTATTCACATCTTTGATTACTGGAACAACTAAGCCACCAGGCGTTGCGACCGCAATACCAATATTGATGAACTTTTTAAGGATTAAGCTGTTACCGTCTTCAGATAATGAAGAATTGAAGTTAGGGAACTTCTCCAATGCTTTAGCCACTGCTTTCATAACAAACACAAGTGGCGTTATCTTCAAGCCAGTTTGTTTTTTAGCATGGAAGGCATTTTGTTCTTTACGGAATGCTTCTAGCTCTGTGATATCAGCTTCGTCGAATTGAGTAACATGCGGAATAGTTGCCCAGTTGCGGTGTAAGAAAGGACCAGAGATCTTCTGGATACGGCCTAACTCTTTAACTTCAATTTCACCGAACTTGCTGTGGTCGACTGGCTTAACCGGAACGATCTCAAGCACATTTTCAGGCAACGGACCAGATGCACCAGCTGCCGATTTTGGCTTGGCTAACTCAGCTTTAACCCAGTTTTGTACGTCTTCTTTAAGAATACGGCCTTTGCGACCTGTCGCTGGTACTAGGCTTAAATCAACACCAAATTCGCGCGCAACACGGCGAACAGATGGAGAAGCATGTACGTTTTTGCTTGGTTTAGCTGGCTCTACATTAGCTGCTGGAGCCGCTTTAGCTGGTGCAGGAGCGGCTGCCGGAGCAGGTGCTGGCGCACTCGCTGCTGGAGCTGGAGTTGCCGGAGCTGCTCCTTTAGTTTCAACAACTACAATTAAGCTGCCTTCAGAAACTTTATCACCAACAGCTACTTTAATTTCTTTAACTGTGCCGGCAACTGGCGCTGGTACGTCCATAGTTGCTTTGTCAGTTTCTAAAGTAATTAAGCCAGCTTCTTGTTCAATCTCATCACCTACTGCAACTAAGATTTCAATAACGTCTACATCAGTGTCTCCACCGATATCCGGTACTTTGATTTCTTTAAGTTCGCTTGCAGCTGCAACAGGTGCTGGCGCAGGATTAGCTGCTGGTGCTGGTGCAGGTGCAGCTGGTGCTTCAGTCGCACCGCCAGCAGTCTCAAGGATACAAACTAATGTACCTTCAGAAGCTTTGTCACCCACTGCAATTTTAAGCTCTTTAACTACACCATCAGCTGGACATGGAACATCCATAGTCGCTTTATCAGTTTCTAATGTAATTAAGCCATCTTCAGCAGATACTTGATCACCAACAGCAACTAATACTTCAATAACATCAACATCAGTGTCGCCACCAATATCTGGAACTGTTACTTCAATTGTTGCAGAAGCTGCCGCTGGTGCCGGAGCTGGTGCTGCTTCTACAGCAGCGGCCGGAGCTTCTTCAGCAGCTGGCGCTTCAGCGCCAGATGCATCTTCAACCGTTACGATTAAAGTACCTTCAGATACTTTATCACCAACAGCTACTTTTATTTCTTTAACGGTACCAGCGAAAGGAGCTGGAATGTCCATTGAAGCCTTATCACTTTCAACTGTGATAAGTGAATCTTCAGCTTCAACAGTATCGCCAGCAGCGACACATAGCTCGATTACTTCAACTTCATCACCGCCCACATCTGGGACTAAAACATCTTTAATTGCCATTATTCCTTTTCCCTATTACGCGTAAAGTGGGTTAAGTTTATCTGCATCGATATCGAACTTAGCGATTGCTTCAGTAACAAGTTTCTTATCAACTTCGCCACGCTTAGCCAATTCGTACAATGAAGCAACTACAATGTAGTGTTCATTAACTTCAAAATGCTTACGTAAGTTTTCACGGCTATCTGAACGACCGAAACCATCTGTACCTAATACACGGTAGCTTGTTGGCACAAAACCACGAATTTGGTCAGCATATTGCTTCATGTAGTCTGTTACAGCGATGACTGGACCTTGTGAGTCTTTCAATAACTCAGTCACATAAGGTACACGTTCTTCTGCTTCAGGGTGAAGCATGTTCCAACGCTCACAATCTAAACCATCACGCGCTAATTCGTTAAATGAAGTTGCAGAGTAAACGTCTGAGCTGATGCCATAATCTTCAGCAAGAATTTGTGCTGCTGCACGCGCTCTTTCTAAGATAACACCAGATGACAATAAGCTTACAGATGCTTTTGCTTTCTTCGGCGCAACCGTTTCTAACTTGTACATACCTTTTTTGATGCCCTCTTCAACACCTTCAGGCATAGGCAACTGTACATAGTTTTCGTTCATTACTGTGATGTAGTAGAAAATATTTTCGTTGTCACCGTACATACGTTTGATACCGTCTTGCACGATAACCGCAATTTCATAACCGTAGGTTGGGTCATAAGTGATACAGTTAGGCACAGTACCGAAATGTAGATGAGAATGACCATCTTCGTGCTGTAAACCTTCACCGTTAAGTGTTGTACGACCAGCAGTACCACCAATTAAGAAACCACGTGCTTGTAAATCACCCGCAGCCCAAACTAAGTCACCTACACGTTGGAAACCAAACATTGAGTAGTAGATGTAGAATGGAATCATAGGTAAGTCTGCATGCGAGTATGAAGTAGCAGCAGAAACCCAAGAAGCCATTGAACCTAATTCATTAATACCTTCTTGTAATACTTGACCTTTTTTGTCTTCACGATAGTAAGCAACTTGATCTGCATCTTGTGGGGTATATTTTTGACCTTCATGAGCATAAATACCCACTTGGCGGAATAAACCTTCCATACCGAAAGTACGAGCTTCATCTGGAATAATTGGCACAATATTTTTGCCAATTTTCTTATCTTTCAACAAGGCAGTTAATACACGTACAAACGCCATAGTTGTTGAAATTTCACGACCTTTTGAACCGTCAGTGGTTGCTTTAAATGCGTCTAACTGTGGTAACTCTAATTTAACAGAAGAGTTTTCACGACGTACTGGCATTACCCCACCTAAAGCTTCACGACGCGCCATCATATATTTATATTCAGGGCTGTTTTCTGGGAAGCGATAGTAAGGTAATTTTTCTAGATCTTCATCTGAAACTGGAACATTAAAGCGATCACGCATATAACGAATCGCATCAAGATCCATTTTCTTAACACCGTGAGCAATGTTTTTACCTTCAGCCGCTTCACCCATACCATAACCTTTTACAGTTTTAGCAAGGATTACACTTGGACGACCTTTGGTTGCTTTTGCTTTAGCGTAAGCTGCGTATACTTTAACTGGATCGTGACCACCACGGTTTAAACGCCAAATGTCTTCGTCAGACATGTTAGCAACCATTTCTTTTAATTCTGGGTATTTGCCAAAGAAATGTTCACGTGTGAAAGAACCACCTTTCGCTTTAAAGTTTTGGTACTCACCGTCAACGGTTTCATCCATTAACTTTTGTAATAAACCATTGTGGTCTTTTTGCAATAATGCATCCCAATAACGACCCCAAACAACTTTAGTGACATCCCAACCAGCACCACGGAAAGTGCCTTCTAGTTCTTGGATGATTTTACCGTTACCACGAACAGGGCCATCAAGACGCTGTAAGTTACAGTTAACTACGAATACTAAGTTGTCTAATTCTTCACGAGCCGCTAGGCCGATAGCACCTAATGATTCTGGTTCATCGATTTCACCATCACCTAAGTAGCAGTATACAGTTTGCTCTGAACAGTCTTTTAACCCACGGTCAGTTAAATATTTCAAGAAGCGAGCCATGTAAATAGCTTGCATTGGACCTAAGCCCATAGAAACAGTTGGGAACTGCCAATAATCAGGCATCAATTTAGGGTGAGGATATGAAGATAAACCATCTGCGAACGCTTCTTGACGAAAGTTATCTAATTGCTCTTCAGATAAACGACCTTCAACAAATGAACGTGCATAAATACCTGGTGAAATATGACCTTGGAAATAAACTAAGTCACCGCCGTCTTTTTCATTCGGAGCACGGAAAAAATGGTTAAAACCGATATCGTACAACATTGCAGACGATTGGAATGACGAAATGTGACCACCCAATTCTAAATCTTTCTTAGATGCACGAACAACCATCATCATTGCATTCCAACGGATTACCGCACGAATACGCGCTTCCAATGCAGGGTCACCTGGCATCGCAGGCTCTTGGCCAGCAGGAATTGTATTGCAGTAAGCAGTTGTCGCATTGAATGGCAAATGAGCGCCATTGCGACGAGAAGTCTCAATTAATTGATCAATCAAGTAATGAGCACGCTCTGGACCTTCTTCTTTAAGTACAGACTCCAGTGCGTCTAACCACTCGCCCGTTTCAAGCGGATCAACATCATGATTAAGGACGTCAGACATATCATTTTCCTTTATCGTTAGGCTTAACTTTGATAAACCCCTTGGTTTATACCTTAGCCAGCTAGTGTTTTAGTTCTTTTTGCACACGTCGCATTGCGCGTTGCAATCGGTTTTCTTCTTGCCCTAATTGAAGCAACGACTCTTCAATAAAAGACAAATGATGATGCGATGCTAGGCGCGCTGACTCTGGGTCACGTGCTAGAATTGCAGCCATCAGTGAATCTCTATGCTTATCCAGACTCGGCAATATTTCTGGTTTTGCAGATAAAACTTCTAAATTTTGGGTAATGTTCTTTTGAATCAGTGCTGCCATACCCTGTATCAAATGCACAATCACCAAATTGTGTGACGCTTCCGCAATTGCTAAATAAAATTGATACAAAGTATCAACTTGGTCAGAAATTGTGGATTGCGCTTGCGTCTTCGTCAACTCGTAAACCGTTTTAATTTGATTGAAATCAGCTTCTGTGCCTCGAAGCGCTGCATAGTAAGCCGAAATACCCTCTAAAGCATGACGAAATTCTAACAAATCAAATTGAGTTTCAGGGTTAGCAGAGATTAATTCAAATAAGGGATCGACTAAAGCATCTTGCAATTTATTATGAACATAAGTGCCACCACCTTGACGGCGATAAACTAACCCTTTTGCTTCTAATTTTTGAATAGCTTCACGTAGTGACGGTCTAGACACATCAAACTGTTTCGCCAACTCACGTTCAGGCGGTAACTTTTGCCCAGGCAATAAACTGCCCTCGAGAATCATAGTCTCAAGTTGTTGTAAGATGGCATCAGCCAATTTTGGTTGACGTATTTTCTGGTAATTCATGTTTGTCCGTGCACAGGATAATTGGTAATACCAATTTAATGCGCGATACGATAACAGATGCAAAAGTCAGTGTAAATTAATGTGCACAATTTTTATAATTTATAATACCGAGGTCTTACCTGTCACTTGTTTACAATTTTTGCCAGATTAATGTCGAAAGTCGGGAAAAATGTCATATTTTCGAGGTTACGGCAAACAAGTTTCCGTGATAGCATTTAATGCAATACAAAGAAAAAGAATTTGATACATTCAAGGACACATTGTTATGTTTTTACCAGTAATTATGGCGGGCGGCTCAGGCTCGCGTTTATGGCCCCTTTCGCGCTCTGCTTACCCTAAGCAATACTTACCGCTTGCAAGTGAAAACTCAATGCTGCAAGAAACGGTTTTACGTATAAAAGGCAGTGAGCATTTAGCACCACTGGTAATATGCAATGAAGACAACCGTTTTATGGTTGCTGAACAACTTAGAGCAATTGATGCTTTAAAAGCGCCCGTCATTCTAGAGCCGGTTGGTCGAAACACTGCACCTGCAATCGCTTTAGCCGCATTGCAAGCAACCGCCAATGGTGAAGACCCAATTATGTTAGTGCTAGCCGCTGACCATGTTATTCAAAACAACCAAGCATTTATTCAAGCCATTGAAAAAGCACAAGCACTAGCAGCTGAAGACAAAATGGTGACTTTTGGAATTGTGCCAACTCATGCAGAAACCGGTTATGGGTATATCAAACGTGGCTCTGAAGTTGAAACGGCTTATAAAGTAGATAGCTTTGTTGAAAAACCTGATTTAGCCACTGCAACAGAATACTTAAATAGCGGTGAATATTATTGGAACAGTGGCATGTTTATGTTTAAAGCCAGCCGCTACCTTGCCGAACTAAACAAATTCCAACCTGAAATTTTAGCCGCGTGTAAAACAGCTATAGGTAACACTGCTAGCGACTTAGACTTTGTCCGTGTCGATAAAGCTGCATTTGAAGCATGCCCGGATGATTCGATTGATTATGCGGTAATGGAAAAAACCGATGCAGCTGTTGTTGTACCATTAGACGCTGGCTGGAATGATGTGGGCTCTTGGTCTGCGTTATGGGAAGTCAATAACAAAGATGACAATGGCAATGCGGTACGTGGTGACTTTATTGGTGAAAATACCAAAAACTGTTTAGTCTATGGTTCAGTTGAAGGCCGTATGGTTGCAACCGTAGGTGTTGAAGACTTAGTGATAGTTGATACCAAAGATGCAGTGATGGTGGCAGCAAAAGATAAAGTACAAGACGTTAAAAATATCGTTAATCAACTTAAAGCCGAAGGCCGAAGCGAATTCAAGTTCCACCGTGAAGTGTATCGTCCTTGGGGTAAATACGATTCAATTGATAACGGTGCGCGTTATCAAGTTAAACGCATCACTGTGAAACCTGGCGCAAAACTGTCTGTACAGATGCACCACCACAGAGCTGAACACTGGATTGTTGTTTCAGGTACAGCAAAAGTAACCAATGGTGACAAAGAAATTTTACTCACTGAGAATCAGTCAACCTATATTCCAGTTGGGGTTATTCATGCATTAGAAAACCCAGGAAAAGTACCACTAGAACTGATTGAAGTTCAGTCAGGTTCATATTTAGGCGAAGACGACATTGTGCGTTTTGAAGATAGGTATGGTCGTGTATAACTCAAAGGAAAGACTATGCCTACAGACAAATTAACCTGTTTTAAAGCGTATGATATTCGTGGAAAATTAGGTGAGCAGCTTGATGAAGATATTGCGTACCGCATTGGTCGTGCTTACGGTGAGATATTAAAGCCTAAACAAGTTGCGGTTGGCGGTGATGTGCGTGAAACGAGTGAAAGCTTAAAAAACGCAGTTGCTAAGGGCCTAACCGATGCAGGCGTGGATGTACTAGACATAGGTATGGTTGGCACAGAAGAAATTTATTTTGCCACTTTTCACCTTAATTTAGATGGTGCTATAGAAGTAACCGCAAGCCACAACCCAATTGACTATAACGGGATGAAACTGGTTAAAGGAGGTTCGCAACCTATAAGCGGTGACACTGGCTTGTTTGATATTCAAGCTATGGCGGAAGCAAACAAGTTCCCTGAGGTCAGCAATAAAGGCGCTATTAATAAAATAAATATTTTAGACGATTATGTCGAGCATTTATTAGGCTACATTGATATTGCTAACATCAAACCATTAAAGCTGGTCGTCAATTCAGGCAATGGCGCTGCAGGCCATGTAATTGATAAACTTGAACAGGTATTTAATAACAAACACGTTCCTATCGATTTCATCAAAGTTCACCATCAACCTGATGCAACCTTTCCAAATGGTATTCCCAACCCATTATTGCCTGAAAACAGAGCCGATACAGCAAATGCAGTAAAAGCGCACAATGCAGATATGGGTATCGCATGGGATGGAGATTTTGACCGCTGCTTTTTATTTGATGAAAACGGTGAGTTTATTGAAGGCTATTATATTGTCGGCCTGTTGGCTGAAGCCTTTTTACAGAAAAACCCGGGGGCTAAGATCATCCATGACCCAAGGTTGGCTTGGAACACTGTTGATATAGTTAATCAAGCGGGCGGTCAACCAATTATGTGTAAAACAGGCCATGCTTTTATTAAAGAGCGAATGCGCAAAGAAGACGCTATTTATGGCGGTGAAATGAGCGCCCACCATTATTTTAAAGATTTTGCATACTGCGACAGCGGAATGATCCCTTGGTTATTAGTTGCTGAGCTATTGTCAGTAAAAAACCAAACCTTATCATCAATGGTGAAAGAACGCATAGCAGCTTATCCATCTTCAGGCGAAATCAACAGTAAACTGGATGATCCAAAAGCTGCAATAGAGCGAGTAAAAAGCACATACCAAGCAGATGCTATTGAAATAGACTATACAGATGGTTTAACAATGGCATTTACTGACTGGCGTTTAAATATTCGTGTGTCTAACACCGAGCCTGTATTACGCTTGAATGTAGAGTCTCGTGCGGATGTCACATTGATGCAGCAAAAAACTGATGAAATACTTAAAATAGTACGTCAATAGGAATAAGAAAATAGGCATATTGCCCTATCGTTAGGAGTATAGAATGAAAATAGCCGTAGCAGGTACTGGTTACGTTGGTATCTCAAATGCAGTGTTATTGGCACAGCACAATGAAGTTGTTGCTTTAGATATTGTTGAAGAAAAAGTGGCTTTATTAAATGATAAAAAGTCACCTATCGAAGATGAGTATATTCAAAAATACCTAGCTGAAAAGCCACTCAACTTTCGTGCAACACTCGACAAAAAAGAAGCTTACGAAGGCGCAAGCTATGTCGTTATCGCGACACCAACAGATTACGACCCTGAAACCAACTACTTTAACACTCGCTCAGTTGAAGCAGTGATTAAAGATGTCATGGCCATTAATCCAGACGCGGTTATGGTGATTAAATCGACCGTTCCTGTGGGTTACACAGCTGAGATCAAACAAGAATTAGGTTGTGACAACCTTATGTTCTCACCCGAATTTTTACGTGAAGGTAAAGCTTTATACGATAACCTTTATCCATCACGTGTCATCGTTGGTGAACAATCTGAGCGAGCAAAGGTATTTGCCGATTTATTGGTGCAAGGTGCAATTAAAGAAGATGTAGATGTATTATTTACCGATTCAACTGAAGCAGAAGCAATTAAGTTATTTTCAAATACTTACCTTGCCATGCGTGTGGCTTACTTCAACGAGTTAGACACTTATGCAGAGCGCCACGGTTTAAATAGCCGCCAAATTATTGAGGGTGTGGGTTTAGACCCGCGTATTGGCAACCACTACAACAACCCATCGTTTGGTTATGGTGGCTACTGCTTACCAAAAGACACTAAACAGTTATTGGCTAACTACCAAGACGTACCGAATAACCTGATCCGTGCAATTGTTGATGCAAACACCACACGTAAAGATTTTGTCGCGGACTCTATAATTGCCCGTGGTCCGAAAAAAGTTGGTGTTTATCGATTAATAATGAAATCAGGCTCTGACAACTTCCGCGCATCGTCTATCCAAGGCATTATGAAGCGGATTAAAGCAAAAGGCATTGAAGTTGTTATTTACGAACCAGTGTTAGAAGAAGATACCTTCTTTAACTCTAAAGTCATTAAAGACTTAAATGAGTTTAAACAAGAATCGGATGTTATCTTAACTAACCGCATGGCGGATTCATTGCAAGATGTTGCGGATAAAGTCTATACCCGAGACTTGTTTGGTAGCGACTAAATCTACCAAGTATTATTTCAATTATTAAAAAGGAAGCATTCGCTTCCTTTTTTGTTTTAATTAACGGTTTTAATTATCGATAGATGGCTACCAACCTAAATAAGTTACATAGCCATAAATTTCTTTGCCTAGCCTTGCATCTGTAGATTCTAACCCTCTAAATCCAAATAATTCACGTTGCCGATAGTGCATAGTTAAATAGCGTTTACTCGCTTTTTTCCGTGCAATGACTGTTGCTTTAGCCCATGGATTATCACGCTCTGACCACACATCTAAAATGGGTACTGGGAGTTGTGCAATTTTTGCAGGCAGTTTTTGATTCAATTGTCTATCAGGCAGATATGGCGAAATGAGTACCAATACATCAGGCATTTCCAGTTGCTCCGACGCCAAGCCCTCAACTAGCCATCCAGCCGTTGCCCCTTGCGCGACCAACATTATGAGTCCTGGGTATGCAGACGCCTCTTCCAACATGCTTGACATAACCAGCTGCAATTGGTTGATATATTGTTTTTGTGTATCTTCGACAACAACATCAAGGGTATTATGTGGGCGTTCAATCAACTGTTTAAGCTGCTGCTCATCTTTCAGCTGCTGATGCATGATTTCTGGCATTATGCCGGCAACGCTAATCCAACCATATTGGTTTAGCGCATAGCGTAGTTGGTAAAAAGTAGCTGACTGATTTGGGTGTAAACTAATATCCGGTAGTAATAATGCACTGCCACGAATAACGCTGCCATCTTGTTCACTAATTAAAGCGGTAAACTGGCTGTCGCCTGCCATGAGTGACCTAATTTCTGTTTCTGGTGCATATCTGAGTAAATCAGCAGATGCAACTTGGTACTCAGAAGGTGGCAATATATGTTCTGGTCTAGTTTGAGTTAAATTGGCCGCGCTTGCATCTCCGCCACCGTCACTTTCTACCGCGACTTCCGCTGGTGTTTCTGTTGGCGCTTCTTCTGCATAACTGCGCAATGCAATTGCAAACAGACATACAAATATAATAAATGATGTAAAAACTCGCATAAATCACCTGATTTATGATTACCTTGCTTAGTTAGGTTATCGGCTGTTAGTGGCTAAACTATAGTTTTACTGCGAGCAAATTGCTTTATACCGCTTTAGAGCATGCTGTTAAAACTGTGCACCAAAGTCCACTCGAAGCATAACTTTCTAAAAACGCTGTAAATACCTCCATGTACGCTCTGCTTTATCATCCCTGATAAAGAAGTTTTAGAAAGTTAGCATTTCGAGCAGACTTTCTCGAACAAATACGCCGTGGCATTGTTGTGTGATAAGAAAAATTCTAGGTTACTGCTACTTCCAAACGACCAGCGATAAAATTGCAGGAAAGGTGGTTGACCTTGTTTAACTCGCTTTGCGCTGCGACTAGAAAGCTAGTTGTTCCCGTATATTGCACACAACGTGCAGTGATATTCGCCACATCTAACAAAGCTGCCGAATCAATCCCGCTAACTGCAGTGTTTTTTCATTGGTTAACTGCCGATAATCAAAATACGGTGATACGATAATTTTGTATGTGTGATTAATAGCAAAAGATGGCGACAACCATTCGAGTTCAGGCAAGGCTAAAGTGGCCGCATAAGTTTTACCAGCAATAATATAAACACAATCCGGATCTGGGTTAAATACCAGCGGCGCTGGTGCGAACAATACAGAATGCTGACATCCGAGCTGCAACAAATGATCATCTCGATAATCTTGCCATCTGGCAAATCCTAGCGCATCTAGTTCAAACAACAACTTAGCATAACAGTTAAATACTTTGCGCCAATTGTTCGAACATTGACTGACCAGTTCTGTCAACTCGCCCGCTTGCAAATAATGCACACTTTGCAAAGTTGGGTAAGGCTCAACAGGCGGTCTGTGCTGTAAGCATAAGTGAATATTTGCTTGGGGGTTGCCAATACCTATCATATTAAAACGGACAAGGGGCGGTGAAGTTCATAGGTTCACCTGTTATCGGATGGTACAAAGACAAAGTTTCAGCATGCAATTGCAACCTGCTAGCCATCGCCAATGCATTTTCATGGGCATATAACCTATCTCCCAAAATGGGGTGACCCAACTTTAACATATGTACTCTCAGTTGATGCGAGCGCCCTGTTATCGGAAAAAGTTTAACTCTAGTTGCATTATCTTCGTAACTTTCTACTTGCCAATAAGTCGTTGACGGTTTGCCACGATTAAATTCTACCATTTGTTTAGGTCGGTTCGGCCAGTCACAAATAAGTGGTAACTCAATAAGACCCTGCTCAGCTGCTACTTTACCGTAAATGCGTGCAACATAAGTTTTTTTGGTCACTCTATCTTGAAACTGCCGAGCCAACTTGCCATGTGCTTCTTTGTGTATAGCCCATACCATTAAACCAGACGTCGCCATATCTAACCTGTGCACCACACCAATCTTCGGCCATACTCGTGTTGCTCTTAACTCAACACTATCCCAATGCTCAGGTAATTTGCCTTTTACCGACAATAAACCACTGGGTTTGTTAAACACCACCATATCTTGGTCTTGATACAAAATGGGTAAATAAGGTGATTGAGGTGGGTTATATACAAAAGTCACGGCGCTGGCTTGCAGGTTAAATCAAAGTGGCGTGATTATATACGTAAGCCACCATAAGTTATATACCTAGTGGCAGCTTCAAACTTTCCATTGCACAACACGCAGTCATTTAAAGTTCGCCCTTATAAGATTTATGCTACTAACAGGTCGAAACTCACCGTTTCTACCAATTGCCCATTTAATAAAATATCAATTTTGTGTTCGCCTGAATAATATTTACGTGTTGTCACAGCTTTTACTTTATGAACTTTTGAAAGCTGTAGTCTTTGCTTTGGCTGTAACTCTAGTTGCTTCCATTTAAATACTTTGGCGGATGTTTTTCCGGCTGCTTTTTGGTGATGTACCGCATAATCTAGGATTAAGTTCTGAGGTTTACTTGCTGTTGAAATTAGCTCTATAGTTATTTCGACCTGTTCACCTAGCTCAATCTGGGTTGGTGATACTTGCCCATCAATCACTTTTACTTGCGGCTGAGTAAATCCAAACGCAGCCAATGCGCCTTGATGACCTTGTTTAATTAATCCGCGACACGCATGTTTTAAAAGTTTCTCGCGGTTTTTATCGGCGTCAACCAACCAATTTTCGGTTATATTCACAACCAAATATTCATGATCTTTACTAATATCGTTTAAATGATTGGCGACTGAACGACGAACATACTCACTATCGTCATCTTTAAGTTTTTCTAACAGCGCAATAGTCATCTGCGGCTTTTCAATAAAACAGCCCAAACGTATACCCCAAGGTAATCTTGGCCTTGTACCTTCCGAAATTAAGCGACGCACATGTGGATTTTTATCCGTTAGCCAAGTTTGTAACGTGGCAATGACCAACTCTGGATTTTTTTCTATTAAATAACGTATGGCAAACTCGGCAGAAAAACGTTTAGTCATTTGTTTTAAAATCGACAAGGCAAACTCAATATCGTCCAAGCCATTCAATGCAACAAAATCGGCCATAGGCATAATTGCCCAACCGCGGATGCCTTGCGCATCATTGTCAAAATGTATTTGTTCTGAGCTTTCATCTACTGGCGCGAGCGTTTTTAATAAAACCTCACATGCTTGCCGATAGTCAGAAGGAAGGTTTTGTTGTAGCGCTTGATAGATTTGTTGACTGCGCTGCTTTAGTTCAAGATGCTCAAGGTCCTTGCCAGCCAATTCAATAAATTGAGATTTGTTGAATTTATTGTCATGCAACTCAATTTGCGTAGCGATGTGCTCAATAAGACCTACATTAAATACGTTTTTAAATGGTTCCATGGCATCCCTCTAATACTTCCCCAAAAACAACAAACCCCAGCTAGCTGGGGCTTGGATAAAAGCAAAGTTAAGCTAAATATTAAGCTTTAGCTCTTTCTTCTAATACTTTAACAGCTGGCAATTCTTTTCCTTCAACAAACTCAAGGAAAGCACCGCCACCGGTTGAAACATAAGAAACTTTGTCTGCAAGGTTCCACTTGTCGATAGCAGCTAAAGTGTCACCGCCGCCCGCGATAGAGAAGGCTTCAGATTCAGCAATTGCACGAGCAACAACTTCAGTACCTTTCGAGAAAGCATCAAACTCAAAAACACCACAAGGACCGTTCCAAATGATGGTTTTAGCTGATTTGATGATTTCAGCAGCACGTGCAGCTGAGTCAGGACCATAGTCGATAATTTCTTCGTCAGCTTGAATTTCGTTCGCTTGTTTAACTTCAGTTACAGAGTTGTGGTTCCATTCACTAAAGCCTTCTTTGGTTGTACGCACGTCAGTTGCAAAAATAACTTCGGTTGTATCACGTAAACGTTTAGCTTCTGGGATTAAATCTTCTTCGTATAAAGAATTACCAACTTCATTACCAGCTGATGCTACGAAAGTATTAGAAATACCGCCGCCAACAACTAACACGTCAACAATTTTAGAGAATGCATCTAACACAGCTAATTTAGAAGAAACTTTAGAACCACCAACAATTGCAACCAATGGGCGCTCTGGGTTACCTAATGCTTTGCCTAAAGCGTCTAACTCGTTTACTAATAATGGGCCAGCTGCAGCAACGGGTGCAAATTTAGCAACACCATGCGTAGAAGCTTGTGCTCTGTGTGCAGTACCGAATGCATCCATTACAAAAACATCACATAAAGCAGCTAATTTTTTCGCTAATGCTTCATCATCTGCTTTTTCACCTACGTTGAAACGTACGTTTTCTAAAACAACTAATTCACCTGCTTTAGCTTCTACACCGTCTAAGTAATCTTTTGCTAAAGATACTGGCGCAGATAATTTTTCGGCTAAGTACTTTACCGCTGGTGCCAATGAATACTTTTCTTCGAATTGACCTTCAGTTGGACGGCCTAAGTGAGACATTACTAATACAGCTGCACCTTTATCTAAAGCTTGCTGGATTGTTGGAATAGCAGCATCTAAACGCACAGTAGACGTAATATTGCCGTCGTCATCTAAAGGCACGTTTAAATCTTCTCGAATTAATACGCGTTTACCTTGTAAATCTAGATCAGTCATTTTAATTACTGACATAATCGTGTCTCCAATTAATTATGTATGTGGTTATTCCGCAGCAAACATGGCGCGGCAGGTATCTAACATTCTATTTGCATAACCCCACTCGTTGTCACACCAGATTAAAACCTTAACTAGTTTGTTGTGACTCACTCGTGTTTGCGTACCATCGAGTATGCACGAATGCGGATCGTGATTAAAGTCTATCGACACAAGAGGGGCTTCCGTGTAGTCTAAAATCCCCTTAAGTTTACCCTGTGCCGCTTGTTTAATCACTTCATTTACATCACGAATTCTAACCGACTTTTCAACAGTCACACTCATGACAAGCGCGGTCACGTTTACCGTAGGTACCCGTACTGAAATAGCTTCAAAACGACGCTGAAACTTAGGTAAAATTCGTTCAATTCCAGCTGCGAGTCGCGTATCGACTGGAATTATCGATTCGCCGGCTGCTCGCGCTCGACGTAAATCTGGGTGGAAAGAATCTATTACTGATTGATCATTCATTGCTGAGTGAATGGTTGTTACTGAGCCACTCTCAATACTAAAAGCTTCATCTAGACAGGTAATTACTGGCACACAAGCATTCGTAGTACAAGAAGCGGCTGATACAACTCTGTGTCGCTTGGATAATATGTCCTGATTAACTCCATACACAACTGTGGCTTCAACACTCGAGTCACCTGGATGCGACAACAGCACCTTTTTGGCGCCTTGGCGTACGTGAACAAATGATTCTTCGAATGAACCAATTTTACCCGTACATTCAAACACAACATCTACCCCCAAATTATCCCATGGCAAATGTGCAGTGTTTGCTTCCTGTAGCAAATGAACCCAGTGCTCGTTTATTTTTAAACGGTTGTTTTGAATAGAAACATCAGCTTGGAAGCGGCCGTGAGAAGTATCATATTTCAGAAGGTGCAGCAAAGCCTCGGGTGTTGCTAGCTCGTTTATTGCAACAACTTTAAACTGGTCTTCTAAACCATATTCAAAGATAGCACGAACAACACTCCGGCCGACACGTCCAAATCCGTTAATAGCAATGCGAATAATAGCTAGACTCTCCAAAGCGCAAAAAAGGCAGATCAAGTCTGCCTTTTTATAATTTAAGTGACTAAATTAGCCTAATTTTTTAACTGTCGCTACAACATTTTCAACAGTGAAGCCAAAGTGTTTGAACAAGTCACCACCTGGTGCAGATTCACCAAATGTAGTCATACAAACAAAACCACCGTTGAAGCCAACATATTTGTACCAATAGTCAGCATGTGCTGCTTCAATTGCAACACGTTTAGTAACTGCAGCTGGTAATACAGACTCTTTGTATTCAGCAGATTGAGCATCAAATGTATCTGTAGATGGCATAGAAACAACACGTGCTTTGATGCCTTCTTCAGCTAATGCCGCTGCAGAATTTACTGCTAATTCAACTTCTGAACCAGTCGCAATTAAAATAACATCAGGTGTACCGTCAGTATCAACTAAGACATAACCACCTTTTTGGATGTTTGCAACTTGCTCTGCAGTACGTGCTTGAGCTGCCAAGCCTTGACGGCTGAATACCAATGAAGTTGGGGCTTTTTGACGCTCAACAGCTACTTTCCACGCTGCAGCTGCTTCAGTAGCATCAGCAGGACGCCATGTTGACATGTTTGGTGTCATACGTAAGTTTGCTAATTGCTCAACTGGTTGGTGAGTTGGACCGTCTTCACCTTGACCGATTGAATCATGAGTATAGACAAATATATTTTGGATGCCCATTAATGCTGACATACGAACTGCGTTACGTGCATATTCCATAAACATCATGAAAGTTGCGCCGTAGTTGATGAAACCACCGTGCAATGAAATACCATTCATGATACCTGACATACCGAATTCACGTACACCGTAGTGGATGTAGTTACCAGCAGCGTCGTCTTGAATGCCTTTAGAGCCAGACCATAAAGTTAAGTTAGAGCCAGCTAAGTCAGCAGAACCACCTAACAATTCTGGTAAGATTTTACCGAATGCTTCAATGGTATTTTGTGACGCTTTACGAGACGCAATTTTTTCGCCTTTAGCTTGAGTTTCAGCGATGAAAGCTTCCGCTTTTGCTGCGAATTCAGCTGGTAATTCACCTTTAATTACACGACGCTCATACTCTGCAGCCAATTCTGGGTATGCAGCTTTGTAAGCTTCAAATTTGGCATTCCAAGCAGCTTCTTTTGCAGCACCCGCTTCTTTTTGATCCCAACCAGCGTATACGTCTGAAGGAATTTCGAATGGCGCGTGTGGCCACTGTAAGAATTCACGTGCAGCTGCGATTTCTTCATCACCTAAAGGTGCACCGTGACAGTCGTGGCTACCACATTTGTTAGGAGAGCCTAAACCAATGATAGTTTTACAACAAATCATTGTAGGCTTGTCAGTTACAGACTTAGCTTCTTCAATTGCTTTAGCGATTGCTTCTGGATCGTGACCATCAACATCAGCAATTACGTGCCAGCCGTAAGATTCGAAACGCTTAGGCGTATCATCAGTAAACCAACCTTCAACGTGACCGTCGATAGAAATACCGTTGTCATCCCAAAATGCAATTAATTTACCTAAACCTAAAGTACCCGCTAAAGAACATGCTTCGTGAGAGATACCTTCCATTAAACAACCGTCGCCTAAGAAACAGTATGTGTAATGGTCAACAATTTCATGGCCTTCACGGTTGAATTGACCTGCTAAAGTTTTTTCAGCAATAGCAAAACCCACAGCGTTAGAGATACCGGCACCTAAAGGACCTGTAGTTGTTTCAACGCCGTCTGTGTAACCGTACTCTGGGTGACCAGGAGTTTTAGAATGTAATTGACGGAATTGCTTCAATTCATCCATTGGTAAATCGTAACCAGATAAATGCAACAATGAATAAATAAGCATTGAACCATGGCCGTTAGACAAGATGAAACGGTCACGATCAGACCATTGAGTGTTTTGTGGGTTATGGTTTAAGAAATCGCACCATAAAACTTGAGCGATGTCAGCCATACCCATAGGGGCACCTGGGTGACCTGATTTTGCTTTTTGCACCGCATCCATACTTAGTACGCGGATAGCATTAGCAAGTTCTTTGCGTGAAGCCATTTTAACTCCTTAAGATAACCTGTATTTATGTGAGTATATAATAAACTGTGTACCAACCCATGTGCGCTTATACCTGTAAGGTTGGCAGACTAAAACCGGCCGGTATTTTCTCTTAGGCCGAATTTAAGTGCAAATATTTATCACTTATAGCCAGCATAATAATTCACAAATATGACATATTCGCGAATATTCCTAGCAAAAATCGCGCATATTCTAGCATAGAACACCAGTAGAAAAGAATAAGTATTACTATATAAAAATTCATAATTAGCATGCGAAAAATGAAATAAACATTTGGAAGTTTAGACGTCTAGACGTAAAGACTTGCAAATTATCGATTAACCATTAGAATTGTCTTATCTATTTACACTGTTCGTCAGGCTGCAGCTTTCAAGCCACGCGAATAAAATTTTGACTAGGATTCTTAAAATGGCCAGACATGTATTTACCTCTGAATCAGTATCAGAAGGTCATCCAGATAAAATTGCCGATCAGATCTCTGATGCGGTATTAGACGCTATTTTGGCTCAAGACCCACAAGCTCGCGTAGCATGCGAAACCTACGTAAAAACCGGCATGGTCATGGTTGGTGGTGAAGTTACAACTAGCGCTTGGGTTGATATTGAAGAGTTGACCCGAAAAACCGTACGCGAAATCGGTTATACCCATTCAGATATGGGCTTTGATGCTGATTCTTGTGCCATTTTAAATACCATAGGTAAACAATCACCTGATATTAACCAAGGTGTAGACCGAGCTCGCCCAGAAGACCAAGGTGCTGGTGACCAAGGTTTAATGTTTGGTTATGCAAGCAATGAAACTGAAGTTTTAATGCCTGCGCCCATCACTTATTCTCACAGACTCGTTAAACGCCAAGCGGAAGTACGCAAAAATGGGACCTTGCCATGGTTACGTCCTGACGCAAAAAGCCAAGTGACTTTTGCTTACGAAAATGGCAAACCTGTTGCGATTGACGCAGTTGTTTTATCAACTCAACATTGTGACAGTGTTTCAACTGAAGATTTGCGTGAAGCTGTAATGGAAGAAATCATTAAGCCAGTATTACCTGCTGAATGGTTATCAACCAATACTAAATTTTTCATTAACCCAACAGGCCGATTTGTAATAGGTGGGCCAATGGGCGACTGTGGTTTAACGGGTCGTAAGATTATTGTTGACACCTATGGTGGTATGGCCCGTCATGGTGGTGGAGCTTTTTCAGGTAAAGATCCATCAAAAGTAGACCGCAGTGCCGCTTATGCTGGCCGTTATGTTGCAAAAAATATAGTTGCAGCAGGTTTAGCTGAGCGTTGTGAAATTCAAGTTTCATACGCGATTGGTGTTGCAGAGCCGACTTCTATCAGTATTGATACCTTTGGTACTGGCAAAATAGCTGAAGATAAATTGGTGGCTTTAGTGCGAGAACTTTTTGATTTACGCCCTTATGGCTTAATCAAAATGCTAGATTTGGAACGCCCTATATACCAAGCAACAGCTGCATATGGTCACTTTGGCCGAGACGAATTCCCATGGGAAAAAACCGACAAAGCTGAAGCTTTACAAGCTGCGGCAGGTTTATAAATAAATTGAGTAGGCACGATTGGTTTTGTAATCGCGCCTACTATCTTTCACTAAAACATCAAAAATGATATTTGGCCTGCAGCGTCAAGTTGTTAATTGATTCTGATAAAGTATAGAGCCTGTACTCGACACCAACCGATATGTTTTCCATCAGCTGGTAGCTAAAATCAGCTCCAATATAACCATCTGAGCCATGCTCTGTCGATGTTAAACGCCCACCTTGTGAATGCACACTAACAATTTCATTATCCCAGATGAACATACCCATTTGAGCATTCAATTGCCATTTCGAAGCGCTCTTTATCGGCACTGCTACCCCTAAACCATAACCCGAGGATAAAACAGGCGATACAGAGCTCACCGCCTGATGGTATTCATCTGGGGTGAAAGTAGCCGAGGCTAATTTAACCTGCCCTTCCCCCAAATCAATATAATTAAAATCAACTCGCAACACATCAAATTGATAGTGTAACCCCACTTGCCAGCTTGTCGATGATGTATCTTGCGCAACGATATCTGCGTGGTCTGCCTGCAAATCAGTGCTCGCATGGCCAATGCCAATAGATGTGCTGAGCGGCTGCGCGCACAATGGAGAAGCCGCCAACAACAATACACTTAAACCTTTAAATGCAAATTTCATTATTTATTACCTTTTTCTCTGAACAATGTGCGGCGCAAGCCCATCAACATTAAACTCAATAATGCCCAGCCAGATGTACTGCCACCTGACGATTTATTGGTCACCGTAATCACTTCTGGTCCTGCAATATTAACCGTCACACTGGCTGTATCCGTACCTCCGTAACCGTCATTGATACGATAGGTGACTGTATCAATACCTGTGTAACCAGCTTGTGGTACGTAGCGAATAACTCTGTTATTGATGACGCTCACACTACCATAGGTGGCGCTAACCGACTCGATAGATAATGAATCTGCATTGCTGTCAGTGTCATTGTCTAAAACAGAGAGGTCGATAAATGATTCGTTACCTTCAATTGATAAACTATCGTCTACCGCAACCGGCGCATCATTTCCAGAGACATCGACTGTAACAGTATTGCTGGCAACCAAGTTATAGATGTCTTCAATTTGATATGAAATGGTTACTTGGCCCGATAAACCTATATTCGGGGTGTAAACAATTTGTCCATTGATGATTTCTGCTAAACCTTGGTTGTTAGCATCAGCACTGACTAAGTTAATTTGATCTCCATCTGGGTCACTATCATTTGCCAACGCATCAATCACAACACTCTGTTTGTGGGTGGTTGATGCTGTGTCTGCATTTGCTATTGGCGCTCTGTTTGGCAACACCGTCACTGCCACTTTCGCAGAGGCGGTACCACCTTGGTCATCCGTTATCGCATATGTAATTGTGTCTGGTCCGGCGTAATTTGCATTTGGTTGATAGGTCAGGCGATTGCCTGACATCTCCGTTATCTGACCAAAGTTTGCTGTCGCGCTGGTCACACGCAGCACATCATTATCTGCATCTGTGTCGTTCGACAGTACATCAATTGACATACTGGTGTTCCAACGCAATTCTGCACTGTCATCTACCGCAACCGGAATTTGATTGCCATTTAGTTCAATAGCAACCCCACCTGGATCGACTATCGCACCATTGGCTTCACCATCGTCATCATAGATGCCTCCATCTTTAATAACCAACTGCACACACCAATGCCCTGCATTTAATCCTTCCACCCAACTATCATCACCCGGCGGTGGACAAATTCCTGGCTCACCTTCGGTACTGTATAGCTTATTATCACCATCTTCTTCATGTACAAAGGTAAACCATTCATTGCGACTTTCACTATATTTACGATAAATCGCATTTTGTGGGATTGGGCTACGTTGTGGCACAACTAACTGATAGGTTTGACCGGCTTGTGGTAAACCATATGCGATAAAGTCGACTAGGCCATCTATCACTTGTGCTTGTTCATCAACGCCTAAACTTGCAGCTTCGTCGTTCGAGACCAACAGGCCACCAGACTCACCCACCGCGGATATTGTGCCTCGGCGTAAACATACGCCCGGATCACCTTCCACTAAGAAGCCATCTTGCTGCGAAACAAGCTCTGGTACGACATTACAGTCTGAAATCGCATCCTGGAAGTCTGGAATACCATCGCCGTCTGAGTCAGAGTAACCTTCCTCGTTGTCTGGAATTAAGTCGCCATCCGTATCAATGTCCGTTAACACTTGCAGTGATTCACGCACATCGATATATACCGCTTCGCTGTCTTTAAGCGATCCTGTATCCACAGCCTCAAAACTGACTTTGTATATGCCTGCGGTTAAGCCGGATGGGTCAAACTCAAACAATAAATCATCAACACTGGTATTGACTAGATTATTGTCAGCCTGCCACTCGGTCGTTACTGTATCCGCTGGGTTTGGATCGGATACTTGTGCGGTGATGCGCACCAATCCACCATCGGTTGTCACTGTCAGTCGGTTTTCATTATTTTGCGCAACGCCCAAGCTCACATTTGGCGCAATATTCGCTTCACTGATTCGAATTCGAGTAGCGCGTTTGGCCCCTAAGTTCAAGCTGTCGGCGCCACCAAGCGTAATAATAATATCTTCATCCGCTTCGACTTCAGTATCCGTTAAGACGTCAAAGGTGATATTGGTTTGTGTACCCGATGTAATGGTCACTGTTCCGTCTGTCAGTGTGTGGTCTTCCGTTGCAGTGGCGCTGCCACTGACGGTAAATGGAATGTCCAATGGATACACTGGAGATGGGCCATTTAACAATACTCGTACCGATACTGATTGACCTTCTGGTACAACTTGGTCTTTGCTTAACGAGATGAGTGGGTGAACATCTAATTGCTGTTGGGCTGTGCTCAAATTACCTTGTGAATCTTCTGCTTGCCAATAAACAATATGCTGCCCTGGTGCAAATACAGTGACGCCATCAACTAAAGATACTGGCAGTGGATTGCCTTGTGAATCGACTGCGGTTGCAACACCTAAGTCAACTTTGGTAATTAGGCCTGTTGCATCCACTTCAATATCAGTCGGTGCGGTAATCGTTGGCGGCTCTGTGGTTAAGTCTCCTGTAATGGTGACATTCGCAACCGCGCTTGCACGTCCTTGATTGCCGTCTCGTAATGAGTAGCTCAACCTAGCACTGCCAATAAAGTTGTCTGGTGCTTGGAATTGCAGTTGTCCATTTTGAATACTGACGGTACCAACACTTGCTTTGGCGCCTTCTAAGATAAGCGAGTCCCCATCTACATCAAAGTCATTTGCCAGCACATCGAGTGTGTATGCATCGCTGTCAACACGCTCTAGCTCAATCAAATCATCCGCTGCGACAGGCACATCGTTTACTGGCGTAATGTTGATGTTAACAGTATAGACTTCTGATGAGGCTTGCCCGTCTGATACGGTATAGCTGAAACTGTCTGTACCATTTGCATCTGAGTTTGGTTGATAGTGCCAGCCTGCCCCTGATTGATTAAGAACGCCTTGCGTTGGTGTACTTGCTAGCGACAGTGACAATGAGTCTGCGTCATCATCTTGCAATTGTGGCTCAATGGTGACACTAGCGTCTTCTAGTGTCGTCACATTCATATCTTGCCCAACTGGCGCATCATTCACATTCGTCACTGTCACGTCAAACGCTGCCAGGCTGGATGTTGCTAACCCGTCAGTCACACTAATGACAATATTGCTGCTTGTGCCAACATGTGTATTGGTTGGTGTGCCAGTTAACGCCCCTGTGCTGGTATCAAATGATATCCAAGCAGGTGCGTTGCTAATGCTAAAGGTTAACTGACTGCTATCAATGTCTGTGGCATTCGGTGTAAAGCTATACGAACTATCTTCCGCAACCGTTGTCGCTGGCGTACCTGAAATAACAGGTGCGTCGTTTTGCGCATTTACCACAACATTTACAGTAATATTCGCACTATCAATGCCATCAGTTACTTGCACAACAAAACTATCATTACCGTTAAAATTACCGTTAGGTTGGTAATTCACTGCAACACTGTTACCTGTTGTTTCAACTGAAGCAGCCCCATTCGCAGCCGCAGTAGCGACTGACCAAGTTAATACGTCATCATTTGCATCGGTTGCATTTAATGTTAAGGCAAATGGTGTCGGGCTGGCGTCTTCGCTCATAGTGACATCAACACTTGCACCATCAACAATTTCAGGCGCTTTTTGATATAACTTATCAACCGTATCAGTAACCGCATCACTTTGATTACCAAAACTGTCTGTCAGGGTAACGCTTAAGGTTAAGCTGCCTTCGGCCAATCCAGAAACATCTATGGATGTTACTTGTGCATCCACCGCTTCAACCGAGCCAGATACACTGACTGTGTTTGTACCATCACTCACGCTCGCTTGGTAACTTGTACCCACCTCGGCGTTAGCAAATACAAAACTCATTGCTGTATCATTGGACGCATCAATCAGTGACTGCTCAATATCAACGCTAAAGCCCGAAGGTTTAGTTGCATCAATTTCTAACTCAGCAGTTGTCGAATCGGTTGCCACATTACCAAAAGTATCAGTAGCACTGACTTCAACATCATATGTACCGTCAGACAAGGTCGAGACTAAATCATCTGCGAGCGTCCAGGTACCATCTGCGTTATTGACGGCATCGTAACTTTGGCCATCCAGCGTAACCGAGATCGTGGCTTCAACATCATCCACAGTGCCGCTTAGCGCAGGGGTTGTATCATTAGTCTGTAAGCTATGAATAACAACACTAGGCAATGCATTATCTAAGGTGACAGTTTCACTTAACTCAACGGATGTATTGCCTGCAGAATCTGTTTGGCTGGCTGTAACTGTTAAAGTGCCATTATTAAAGGTACTCACATCAAACTCTGAGCCAGATAGCGACCAAGAACCGTTGCCATCAGCCGTAATCATTTGACTTAAGCTATTTGCACCATCACTAATACTGACAGTGACACTTGCATTGGCTTCAGCGCCTGCACCTTCAATCAAGACACTATCGTCTTCTGCTGCGTTAACTAAACCATCACCTTCTATTGGTGTTGTAATGCTTGGCGCACTTGGGGCTGTGTTGTCTAACGTTATATTTTTGATGGATGCAGATGATGTATTACCCGCATCATCAGTTTGAGTAACAGTAACGACTAATGTGCCATTGTTAAGCGCTGAGATATCTATCTCGTTACTTTCTATCGTCCAGTTACCACTGCTATCCGCTACGGTTTGAATCGATAAGCTGCCAATGTGAATGGTTATCGCCGCACCGGTTTCTGCACCACTGCCTGAAATCAAGACACTATCGTCTT
>NZ_ARZY01000039.1 GCF_000568405.1 Catenovulum agarivorans DS-2 | reverse complement strand
ATAGTTTCGTCAGCCGCTGGTAATTCAGACAACCCTTCTAACAAGGCCTTAAAATACAGCATGGTCCCACCGACCAACACCGGCAATTTATTACGACCATGGATTTGCTCAATAAGTTTCAACGCATCGTTGCGAAAATCGGCTGCCGAATAGCTTTGTGCAGGATCTAAAAAGTCGATCAAGTGGTGCGGTGCAATCGCTTGTTCAGCTTTGGTGGGTTTCGCACTACCAATATCCATGCCTTTATACACCAACGCCGAATCAACACTGATGATTTCAATCGGAAAGTGCTGCGCCAGTTCAAGCGCTAAAGCGGTTTTGCCCGAAGCAGTCGGACCCATAATAAAGATAGCTTGTGTTTCAAGCTGCTGCATGTTTACTCTCAAAATAATTTATCTAAATCGATTTGCCGACTATTATTGTGCATCCATTTATCAAACTCGGTGGCTGCTTGATTTTGCCAACTGCTTAACCATGTTTTGCTTAAATCTAGTTTATGTTGAATTTGCCCAACAACAGCGCGGATAAATGCCTGTTGAACACTGTCATTACCCAAGTTTGTTTGCGTGGTCGCCTTTTCAACCCAAGCAGAAAACAAATTGGCTAAATCAATGTTAGTGAGTATAGAAGGTATTTGTGTAACTACCAAAGTGCTGTCTTTAAGCCAGCGCCACGAAAAACCAAATTGTGTCAACCAGGTTTGATGCGCAGTGAATATCTGCTTATCGGCAACTGACAATTTTAACGAAACGGGCACTAACAAAGGTTTAGCGACAGTTTGACTTTCTAACAATTTATAACTGACAGCTTGTTGCAAAATTGCTTCAAACGCTACTGCATATAGCATTTCATTGTAAGTAAATACCAACCAACTTTGCTGAATACAATCAACTAACTGCCATGAAGAAGTCGTTTGTTGTGCCCGGCTCTGGGTATTTTCCTCTGGCGCAACAAGCTCGGCGTAGTTGTTAATCATACGCTCTTGCACTTTGGCGGCTGGTGCTGAATATGCATTTGGCTGTTTTTGCTGAAATTGCGTCGGCCGTTGTTGACCTGGAAACAATTGGGTTGCTATGCCAGATAACTCGACAGGGCTATTGGATGAGCCTACATCCGTATCAGGCGAATTGATAGCATGATTGGACGGGTGATTGTGGTTAACTGGCGGATTTTGCGCCTCGGCGCCAGCAGATAAAGGCTGGGCTTGCTCTTGCCAAATTTGTTGCTGACTATTATGCAAAGCCTTATGTAGAGTCTGATAAACAAAATCGTGTACAAGACGTGCTTGATGAAAACGTACTTCATGTTTAGCTGGATGAACATTCACATCCACCTGCTTAGGGTCTATGGTTAAATACAATACATAGGCTGGGTACATATCACTCGGCAGCGCATCTGCATAAGCTTGCCGAATGGCATGATTTATGAGCTTGTCGCGCATCATCCGACCATTAATGTAGCAGTACTGCATATCGTTTTGATTGCGCGCCACTTGCGGCAAACCCAACCAACCCGACACATTAATATCTTGATAGTCACTCTCTATATACACTGCCCCTTCGGCAAAGGTACGGCCACAAATAGCTTGTATACGTGCATCCGCATTGTTCTGATTGGCAACTCTATAGCTGCGCTGCAATGCGCCGTTATGCGTAAGTTTAATTTGCACATCAAAGCGGCTAAGGGCAATACGTCTAACCACTTCGTCAATATGCTGATATTCGGTTTTGTCTGAGCGTAAAAAGCGTCGCCGCGCCGGTGTATTAAAAAATAAATCAGCGACTTCAACACTTGTGCCATCAGGGTGTGCAGCAGGCTGTATATTCACCTGCATATCTCTCCCTTCGGCAATCGCAGCCCAAGCCTCATTCTGTGTGGCCGGTTTTGAAGTAAGGGTTAATCGCGATACAGAACTAATACTAGCCAAAGCTTCGCCACGAAAACCCAAACTTAAAATTTGTTCTAAATCTGCGAGGCTGGTCACTTTAGACGTAGCATGGCGGCTTAGTGCCAACATTAACTCTTCTTTAGCTATGCCTTTACCATTGTCGCGAATACGCATCAATTGACTGCCGCCGCGCTCGATATCGATATCAATTTTAGTTGCACCTGCATCTAAACTGTTTTCGACCAGCTCTTTAATTACAGATGCAGGACGCTCTACTACTTCACCCGCAGCAATTTGGTTAGCCAACTGTGGCGATAATATTTGAATGGGCATTATGATTGTGGAATTTTTAACGTTTGGCCAATACGCAACATATCAGACTTAAGTTTGTTTGCACGTTTAAGTGCGGATACTGAAGTTGCATAGCGTTTAGCAATAACTGATAACGATTCACCTTTAGCAACAATATGATCTTTACCGCGATATTTAGACGCGTATAACGTACCCTCAGGAGGATATCTTCTAAAATGATTTTTAATTGCTTTTACAATCGCTGCAGCTATTTTCTGCTGATGCTCTCTTTGATTTAACTTACGCTCTTCTGTTGGGTTCGAAATAAAACCTGTTTCAATGAGTAGCGAAGGAATATCTGGCGACTTTAAAACCCCTAAACTGGCAGTTTGTGGTGATTTTTTATGCATGTAAGTGACTTTGCTCAGCTGGTTGACCATTTCTTGACTGAGTGCATAACTTGTCGTAATCGAATGGTCCATCGACATATCTAATAAAGCTTTAGCCAAATATTTTTCATTTTGTGTATCAACTATAATCTCGCCAGCACCACCTAATAATTCACCGTGTTGTTCGGTTTGTTCTATCCATCGACCAATTTCCGTGTTGGCTCGTCTCAGCGATAACATCCACACGGAAGCACCTTTTGGTTGCGGGCTAGTAAAAGCGTCAGCATGAATAGAAATCAACAAGTCAGCTTTGTGTTGCCGAGCAATAACTGAACGTTTGTTCACATCTACATAGTAGTCGCCCGTTCGAACCATATGCGCCGCTAAACCAGATTCGGCATTGATGAGCTTGGTTATCCGATTTGATATTTGATAGGTTACTTTTTTCTCGTATAGACCTGTTGGTCCGATGGAGCCTGGGTCTTCACCTCCATGCCCAGCATCAACCGCAATGACAATATCGCGCTCACCAAAAGACAACGCTTGTTTTTTTGCAGTTTGTTCCGCTTTTTGGCTATTGTCGGTCAGATCAACCACTAAACGGTCGCCATAATTACCAATTGGTTTAAGCGAAAATATTCCAGCTTGTAACCCTTTGTTTAAATCTAAAACAATGCGTTGTGAATTAGCATATTCTGGCCGACTATAACGAATACGTTTTATCAACTTACCTTTGATAAAGGTTTTAGTTAAATCGAATTTTTTGTCGGTGTCACGTAGATCTATCACCAGTCGATGAGGCTTTTGCAGAAAAAAGTAGCTATATTGAGGTTTTTCAGCAAGATCAAACACTACACGGGTTTTGTCTGGAGAAGGCCAAATACGAACACTCTCAATTTGATTGGCAGCATAACTGGCAAACGCAATGCTAGTTGCCACCAAGAGTGCACACAAACTGTATGTTTTTCGTATAATCTTTCGCATAGACTCAATAATTCTATATCCAGACTGATTGACTAATCAGCATTTAATGTTGCAACTATAGTTTCACCCAGTGCCGACATAGCATCGATAGTTGCCGAACGCTGTTCATTATTATGTTCAATATTAATCTGAATATCCGCAGATGCCAACCAACCTTGCCCTTTATCGGGCCATTCAACTAAACAAATGCTCGACTGATTAAAATATTCTTCAATTCCGATAAATTCTAACTCTTGTGGATCAGCCAAACGGTATAAATCAAAATGATAAATTGAGACATTAGCCAATTCATAAGGTTCCACTAGGGTGTAAGTGGGCGATTTAACATTCCCTTGATAACCAAATCCTTGAATCAAGCCACGTGAAAACGTAGTTTTACCTGCACCTAAATCACCAACTAAATAAACAACACATGGTGCTGTCAGTAACTCAGCCAGTCGTTTGCCTAATGCAACCGTTGCATCAGCATCAACCAAATTTATGTGATAACTATTCATCTTTAAGCTTTACTCGGGTTAATAACTTCGCGCATGTACTGCAATAAATCGCTGGCGATCATACCACGTTCGCCTTGTTTTGCTGCTAAATCACCTGCTTTGGCATGAATATTTACCGCAAGCTCAGCAGCAAGCTCAGTAGTGTAACCTTGAGCTAACATAGCTGCACAAATACCAGCAAGCAAATCGCCCATACCAGCACTTGCCATACCAGGGTTGCCATATCTAGATACTTTTATTCCCTGCTCAGATGCAATTAAACTGCCACAGCCCTTGAGCACAATCGCCCCACCAAAATGTGCATGCAACTCAGTTGCTGCAGCAAATCGATTGTGTTGGATATGATTAGTACTCTGATTCAACATTCTAGCTGCTTCTGTCGGGTGCGGCGTTAAAATCCAATTTTGTTTTTTGTATCGGTAGGAAGCCAACCAATTTAGCCCATCAGCATCCACCACAGTATTTTTATTCGACTCAACAACAAGCTGCATTAAGCCATTTGCCCAACCAGTTTTACCTAGACCTGGTCCAATTAAAATGACGTCGGTTTGTTCAATTAATTTTCTAACTTCGCTCGTTATACCATTGATACCGCGAACCATTAATTCAGGGCGACCTGTTGCGACCAACAAAACATTGTCAGGATGAGTTAAAACAGTGACTTTGCCAGCGCCCGAGCGCAATGCAGCTTCAGCAGACAATCGAATCGCACCAGCCATGCCTTTATCTCCGCCGATACACACAACATGGCCAAAACTACCTTTGTGGCTATTGCGCCGTCGAGCTGGCAAGAATGTTTTAAGTTGGTTCCAGTCACTCAATTGATAATAAGCTTTATTGAGCTGTTCTATTTGATGTTGACAACCAAGTGATGCATAGTGGATAAGCCCACAATAGTCCGCGGCATCATGGGTAAACAAACCCGTTTTTAATGCTAAAAACGTCACGGTATGTTGCGCTTGAATCGCATTTGAGTCAGCTTCACCAGTTAATCCATTTACACCACTGGGGATATCAGCGCTAATAATCATTCGGCTCGAATGATTGGCTTGTTGAAAAATATCCGCCCACTCTGCCGACAAGTTGCCAGTAAACCCTGTGCCTAATACACAGTCAACTAGCAGATCAAATTGACTAAAATCTGCCGCAACTGCATTTTGTTGCTTTAAGCGACTTAGGCTAGGTTGGTCTAATGCCATTAGCTCAGCTTGCGCTTGAGCGGCCTCGCCCTTGAACGCTTGGCAATTAGGCATATAAACTAAACTAACCTGCCAGCCAGCTTCAACGGCCAATTTTGCAACAACTAATCCGTCACCAGCATTATTCCCTTTTCCTAATAATATGCCGATATGTGCAGACGCATCAAAAGTGCCCTCCACCAATTCAAATATGGCTTTGCCAGCTTGCTGCATTAATTGAAATAACGATAAATTATTTAACTCAGCAGCTTTAGCTTCTGTACTACGAATTTGCTCAGGTGTATATAAATTTGTTGGCCAATGGCGAATGCTCGATAACTTCATAAAAATGGCTTATTTATAATTGTTGCTGTCTATTCTATGCCAATTTAACGTAAAATAAACAGCAATCTAGTATTGAATCAGCCTATGTTTATGCCTTTATCTAATCAACAACTCGAGCAACTTGCGCAAAATATAAAACTATGGGCGACCGAGTTAGGATTTAGTTATGTTGGCATCAGTGATTTAGACTTAACTAAGCACGAACAGCCACTGTTAGATTGGCTGGACAAAAATTACCACGGTGAAATGGCATATATGCAAAACCATGGTTTGTTAAGAGCCCGGCCTAGCGAATTGCACCCTGGTTCAGTGCGCTCTATTAGTATTGGAATGGACTATCTACCACAATCAGCTAAGTTTGCTAAAACTCTAAAGGATAAGCATAAAGGTTACATCAGCCGTTATTCGCTTGGGCGCGATTACCATAAATTGATTCGCAACAAACTCAAACAACTTGGACAAAAAATTGAACAGCAAACCGAGCTAAACACTGGTTTTCGTCCTTTTGTTGATTCAGCGCCGATTTTAGAAAGACCTCTCGCTGAAAAGGCGGGTATTGGTTGGACAGGTAAACACAGCTTAATCCTTAATCAAACGGGTGGCAGCTGGTTTTTCTTAGGTGAATTATTGATTAATTTACCACTTCCTACAGATAACCCCGTGGAAGAAAAGTGCGGAAACTGCGTCGCTTGCATGACCATATGCCCAACCCAAGCAATAGTTGCTCCCTATGAGGTAGACGCTCGGCGCTGTATTTCCTATTTGACCATTGAGAAAAAAGGCCCAATTCCACAGGAATTTCGCCATGCGATTGGCAATCGTATTTATGGCTGTGATGATTGCCAACTAGTCTGCCCATGGAACAGGTATGCCAGCTTAACAGCAGAAGACGACTTTCAAGCAAGGCATAATTTAGATTCTAGCGATTTATTGGACTTGTGGAGTTGGCAAGAGCAAGACTTTTTAACCAAACTACAAGGTAGCGCCATTCGGCGTATTGGTTACGAATACTGGCTACGTAACCTAGCCGTTGCGCTTGGCAACGCACCTGCCAGCGAAGCAATTATTCAACAACTACAACAAAAACTCGGCACGATTTCTGAACTAGTGGACGAACATATTCACTGGGCGGTAGAGCAACAGCAGCAAAAGATAACTGATACAAACTTAAATACCGGGCTTGATAAAAAAACTCAGCGACTGGTGAGAGTAGTTGAAAAAGGATTAGCAAGAGATGCTTAACAAGCAATACATGTAAATTTTATTACGTCAAAGTTTGCTTCGGATATTAGGTTTAATCAATCAGTGGAATGACATGGGAGCGTATAAAAAAAGCTCCCATTGAGTTTTAGGGAAGTAAGATTAGGCTCTGAGTGATTTCTCACCTCGTGATAAGCCAGTAACCCCAGTACGAGACACTTCAAGTATTTCTGTTTCGGTGCGAATTGCTTCAATAAAAGCATCTAACTTTGCGGTTGTGCCCGCAAGTTGCACAACGTAAGTAGATGAAGTTACATCAACAATTTGTGCACGGAAAATGTCACTTAAACCTTTCATTTCAATTCGGTCTTCGCTACTTTCCGCTTTTACTTTTATTAACATCAGTTCGCGCTCAATGTGCTCACCTTCGGTGATATCTTGAACCTTTAAAACATCAACAAGTTTATTTACTTGTTTAGTAATTTGTTCAATAACTCGATTATCACCTGTCGTAGTTACGGTTAAGCGTGATAAAGTTTCATCATCTGTTGGCGCAACGGTTAAGTTCTCAATGTTGTAGCCACGCTGTGAAAACAAACCAACGATACGAGACAATGCACCCGGTTCATTTTCTAATAAGACGGATAAAATTCTGCGCATTATTTAGACTCCGGTTTGCTTAATAACATATCTTCCATTGCACCAAATTTAATTTGCATTGGATACACGTGTTCGTTTTGATCAACCAAAATATCCATAAAGACCAACTTGTCTTTCATTGCAAAACATTTTTCCATTGCTTCGTCTAAATCTGCTGGGTCAGATACTCGGATTCCCACATGACCGTAGGCTTCTACCAACTTAACAAAGTCTGGTAACGACTCCATGTATGAATGGCTATGACGACCACCATAGATTAAGTCTTGCCATTGACGCACCATACCCAATGCTTGGTTATTCAATGAAATGATTTTCACTGGAATACCGTATTGCATACAAGTGGATAACTCTTGGATATTCATTTGAATACTACCGTCACCGGTAATACACACAGAAACCGACTCAGGTAAAGCAACTTTAACCCCCATAGCGGCTGGGAAGCCAAATCCCATAGTGCCCAAACCACCAGAGTTAATCCAACGGCGCGGTTTAGCAAACGGATAATACAATGCGCCAAACATTTGGTGCTGGCCAACATCAGATGAAACGTATGCTTCGCCTTTGGTCGCTTTATACAAGCTTTCAATTACTTGCTGTGGCTTAATAACCTTGTCAGATTTCTCGTATGCTAAACAGTTTTGGCCGCGCCATTCTTCGATTTGCTGCCACCAAGTGGTTAATGCTTGTGCATCAATGCTGTCGCCTGATACATCTAACATTTCAGTCATATCAGTTAATACTTGATCAACAGAACCAACAATGGGTACATGGGCAGAAACTGTTTTTGAAATAGAGGTTGGGTCAATATCAACATGCAAAATGGTTGCGTTCGGACAGAATTTTTGCACGTTGTTGGTTACACGGTCGTCGAATCGCGCACCTAGAGCAAATATAACGTCTGAGTTGTGCATGGTTTTATTTGCTTCATACGTACCATGCATCCCTAACATTCCAACACATTGTTTATGTGTACCAGGGAATGCCCCTAAGCCCATCAGAGTATTGGTAACAGGTAAATTTAAGCGCTCAGCGAACGCAGTAATCAAGTCACTACAGTTAGCCGCAATTGCACCACCGCCAATATATAAAACCGGTTTTTTAGCCGCTAATAAAGTATTGAGCGCTTTTTTGATTTGCCCTCTATGCCCCTTGACATTTGGGTTGTAAGAGCGCATGTGCACTGAATCTGGGAAAGTGTACGGATGTTTTTCTTTTGGGTTAACTATATCTTTTGGCAAATCAACCACTACAGGACCTGGGCGACCAGTTGCAGCAATATGATAGGCTTTAGCAATAGTTGCAGGAATGTCTTCCGCTTTTTTGACTAAAAAGCTATGTTTAACCACTGGGCGAGAACAGCCAACCATGTCACACTCTTGGAACGCGTCTTCACCAATTACACTGGTAGGTACCTGGCCGGACAATATCACCATAGGGATAGAATCCATGTACGCCGTAGCAATACCGGTAATGGTGTTTGTTGCTCCTGGGCCCGACGTGACCAGTACAGTACCAACTTCACCAGTAGCGCGTGCATAACCGTCAGCCATGTGTGCTGCAGCTTGTTCATGGCGAACTAGAATGTGTTCGATACCTTCAGCTTCAAATAAAGCATCGTAAATATCTAACACCGCACCACCTGGATAACCAAAAATGTGTTTAACCCCAATTTGGGTGAGTGCGCGAACAACCATTTCCGCACCAGACATCATTTCCACGATAGTTTTCCCCTAAATTCAAATAATTGCCGCAAGGATACCAATTTAATTGGTTTTTAAAAAGTATAACACCTTGCTTAAACTAAATTATTCGTCAGATTATTAAGGCGTTGTTTTGCCACCTCTATAGTTTGACGTTTTTGTTGCGCAGTCATTTGCGTCCACCCTGTGATTTCGTCAATTGAACGACCACAACCGATACAGATATCAACTGAGTCTAAACAACAGTTTCTCACACAAGGAGATTGCACCTGTACACTCGACTCTTGCTTAATTGAACGCATGTCATTAACTTTTCATAAATCTAGATTACAGTGGCCAAAGTTTTGTTACTTTTGCCCACTAGGGCCTGTTTGCCTTTTAAATAAAGCAGGTTTTACACCATTTGCCAAATTGATGTAACCTGAAGAAGTTGTATTTATGAATCCACCAGCTTATCGTGAAATTATTCAAATTATAAACCAAGCCGAGGTCTCTAGCCTGCTTCAGCCAATATATAACTTGGCTACCAACAGTATTTTGGGGTACGAAGCACTAATTAGAGGTCCAAAAAACTCTAAGCTGCATAATCCTTTTCATCTATTTAAGGCCGCAGATGCAGCTAACATGCGTAACCAGTTAGAAACATTGTGCATCGAAAAAGCTATTGAAAAATTTAGCCAATTGGCTTTACCTGGCAAACTTTTTATAAATATAACCCCAGATTTTGCGGCTAACCAATTCAACAATACCAATTGGCTAGTGAACTTGTTAAAACAACAAGGTGTTTCACCAAATCGAGTTGTTATTGAATTAACCGAACAAACTCAAGCAGAAAATATCCCACTATTACAATCAGCGTTAGCAAATTTACGTAAATTCGGAATTCAATTTGCCATTGATGACTTAGGCGCTGGCTATTCAGGTCTAATTCAATGGAGTGAGCTTCAACCCGACATAATCAAACTTGATCGTCACTTTGTGCAGGATTGCCATTTAAAGAGTCACAAGCAACAATTTCTAAGCGCCCTGCTTGACCTTGCAACAAATACAAATGCGCTAACCATAGTGGAAGGAATAGAATCACAAGAAGAATTAGAGTGTATTTATAATTTAGGCTTTAATTTCGCTCAAGGTTTTTATCTTGCAAAACCTAAAGCGGCTCCAACACTTTCCACACCTAAAGTAATGCAAAGTTTGATTAGTGACGCGATTAACCAGCTAATACAACAAACAGAACGTTCAAGCCAAAGGTTGCTTAACTGAGTGCACCGCTTATCCGATAAGTTTGAAAAACACTGGCTTTCATCGCATGCGTCCAGCCATGTTCGGGCCAACCCGCTTTTTGTTTTAGAGCTTGCAAGAAATCTGCTGCGTCAGGGTATTGGGTCCACATACAGGGTAAAAAGACCCCACTTGCTTGTCCGTATTGGATAATTAATCCATCACGCTGTGGAATAAGCTGTTGCAATAGTTGTTGCTCGTCGTCTGCTTGCAAGGCTAATGGCATTGACATTATCGATACCACACAAGTTAACTCGGCAAAGTCTTTAGCAGGAATGGGATCAAACCGCGGGTCGTGAAAAGCAGCTTCGTGTGCATACCAAGCAATATTTTTATCTAGTCGGCCATTCGCAACCGTTGTGCCAACACACCCTCGTAAGCCACTATGGTCATTCAGACTAACAAAACAGGCAAGCGGCTTGGCTAAAACAGGGTGGGTCGATACTAGTCGTTCTGGTAATCGACTCTGGTTGTGTTGATAAGCATATTCAAGTGCATCTTTAACCAGCTGAATAATATGTTCAGCGATTTCAGGTTGTTCAAACTCTGACTGCGCAAAATGTGCTGTTGCAACCATACAAGCCTCCAGATAGAAAATAATTGGCAATGCCTACTATCTGAGTATAGCAAAAAGCCGATTGTTCAAAAGTAAATTAATAACAGGCAAACAATCGAGGCTTTTTGCTATGCGCTTTCGGTTATTTAATCGTCGTCGGTGTCGATTGAATCTCCTAAATCGTCATTAAGCTCAATGTCGCTGTCCGAGTCGTCATCGTCATCAGCCACAACTTGTTTTTTGTTGCCATAAAGGCTACCAAGTTTCGGTCGATTTAGCCGAGATTGATATTTCAGCCACGCTCTTTCATTGACAGTTTCAGGTTTTGTATCACCGCGCATAACGCTCATGATACGTTCGTCTTCAGGGTCACTAGGCTCAACCTCTCCTTTGTACAGAGCATTAAACAAATGCCCATACTTAGACAATGATTCAGCCTCATTTATAGAAAAGTCACCAGAGCGACGGAAACCATAGGGGTAATTCTTTGGATCATCATAGATACGAGATAACAATTGCTGCTTAGTTTTTGCCATTTAGGACCTCTCAAATAAGAAAAGTATTCAGGCATTCAAACAATTGAATGCGGATTGACTTTTAGCGGTAAATTGCACGTCTGTCAAAGATTAAATGATGAATTTTTTTATTAATTAAAATTCTTCCCAATCTTCATCCTCATCAAAAGCTAAACTGGCGATATCTCTTTTAGCTGGCCGTGTTTGGCTGCGCTCTTGAATAGGTCGACGAGCTTCCAGTGTTGCAGGCGACATATTCGGCTTACGGCTGATACTGCTTGCATTGTCTAGCGTAAAAAATGACAATATTTGACTCATGCTAGCGGCTTGTTCAGCCATTGATTCACCGGCTGCTGAAGCTTGCTCGACCAAGGCTGCATTTTGCTGAGTCATCTCATCCATTTGGGTAATGGCTTTATTCACTTGTTCAATCCCTGAACTTTGCTCTTTTGACGCTATAGAAATATCCGCAATCATACGACTGACTTTTTCAACCGCTTCAACAATTTCAGTTAGCGTTTCACCTGATTGATTAACCAATGCAGAACCATCTTCAACTTTTGCCACACTATCCCTGATTAAGTTCTTAATCTCTTTAGCGGCTTCAGCACTGCGTTGTGCAAGATTTCTTACTTCGCCAGCAACCACTGCAAATCCGCGCCCTTGTTCGCCTGCTCGAGCGGCTTCAACAGCGGCATTCAATGCTAGCAAGTTAGTTTGGAATGCGATTTCGTCTATTACCCCAATAATATCGGCTATTTTTTTACTCGCATCATTAATTTGCGCCATACTCGTCACGGCATTTTCAACCACCTGACCGCCTTCTACAGCCTTCTTACGCGCTTGCTCAGCTAAATCATCGGCTAACACTGCGTTATCCGCATTTTGCTTCACAGTACTGGTCATCTGCTCCATGCTCGCTGCTGTTTCTTCCAACGAAGATGCTTGTTCTTCGGTTCTTTGGCTTAAATCTGCATTGCCTTGAGCAATTTCATCCGCGCCAGAGGCGACAGTTGAGGCTGACTGATTCACTCGAGAAATAATTTCAGTTAACTTGTCTAAAGTGGTATTGGCATCATCTCTTAATTTTGCAAAAGTTCCTTCATAATCACCATTGATGCGCTTGCTTAAATTACCATGCGCCATCGCATCTAACACTTCAACTGTACTGTTAATCACACCGTCGCATGAGTCAATTAATGAGTTTAATCCTTCAGCTAATGTTTTGAAGAAACCTTTTTTACCGTCAACTTGCAAGCGAGTAGATAAGTCACCGTGTGATGCTTGTTTTACCAAAGCGGCAATTTCTTTCTCCATTTGAACTTCAAAAGTTCTATCTTGCCACTCAACCACTGTACCAATACGTTGATTATCATCATTGATAATTGGGTTTGCCACCAGCGAGAATGTGCGGCCACCCACATAGATTTCAGTTTTATAAGTTGTGGTTAAGCGTGCCAATAAGTTTTGTTGATGGGCTGGGTTTTTATGGAAAACATCGATGTTTTGTCCCATTAAATTGTTGGCACTAAAGTTAGGCAAGGCAGTACGAATATCCGCTTCTGCGTTTTGCATCATTTCAACTATTGCTTCATTCATGTAGACAATAACATTGTCTTTATTTGCAATCATCGCATTCGTGGAAACACTATCAAGCGCTTGGCGAACTCGGCGGTTTTCTTCAGCGATTTGCACAAACCGCTGCTCTTCAGCTAACTTTTCAGTCACATCTTGCCACTCGACAACCGTACCTAATCGCTCGCCGTCCGCGTTGATCCAAGGTGTGGCAATTAAATCGAATTTAAGCTTACCAATTGTCAGACGGGTAAAATAAGGTTCAGTTAAACGAGCCATTATTTCACGTTGGTGGCTTGGTTGTTTATGAAAAACATCGACACAGGTTCCTACAAGTCTATCCGCATCAAAATTGGGCAATTCTTGGCGAATTTCAGCCTGTCGGCTGCGCAACATACGCAAGTTCTCGTCGTTCACATACACTATATTTAAATCATTATCCGCCAGCATAACGCTGGCTTGACAAATTTTCAGTGCATTTGCTAAATCAGCCAACTCAGCACTTTTGCGTTCATTCTCTTTTATCTGAGTGATATCCGACGCAAACTTAACCACCTTATAGGGTTTACCCGATTCGTCTAAAATGGGGTTGTAGGTTGCTTGAATCCAAATTTTTCGTCCGCCTTTAGCAAAGCGCAAAAACTGATCTGAGAAAAATTCTCCCTGAGCTAACCTTTGCCAGAACCTTTGGTATTCGGCACCAGCTGCATAACTTGGATCAACAAACATAGAATGGTGACGGCCCACAATTTCAGTTTTACTGTAGCCCATTGCAGCTAAAAAATTGTCATTAGCATCGAGAATAGTTCCATCTGGTGTGAATTCAATTACAGCTTGCGAGCGTTCTAGTGCTTGCACTTTGCCAGTATATTCGGCCAACTGCTGTTTTAATTCAGATATTTCTTGTTTACTGCCGTGTCCTAAAAGTGCTGATAACATATTTATCTCCTAGCTAAATCGCTAATAGCGTGTCTGGGTCAAGCAAAATAAGAGCACCACTCTCAGTACAGCCTAAACCTTTAACAAAAGTTGCATTAACATTTGAACTTAATTCTGGGGCTTGTTGTATATCGTCAGGCGAAATGCTATGCACGTCTGCCACTGCATCAACCACGACCCCACTGATTTTTTCCCTGCCGTCTGAGGTCTCAAACTTTAAAACTATCACCACCGTGAGCGGTTTATACGCTTGCTCTGGCAACCCCAAACGTAAACGTAAGTCCATAACAGGTACAATTGTACCTCTGAGATTCATAACCCCTTTTACACTGACGGGTGAGTTAGGAATAACCGTTGCGCCTTCCCAACATCGAATTTCTTGCACTCGCAAAATATCGACTGCGTATTCTTCGTTGTCTAAAAAAAACGATAAGTATTGCTCGACATCTGCATTCTCAACCCCTTCTAGCAAACCTAACCTTTGATTGAGCTCGTCTACATTGATATCTTCGCTCATGCCTACACTCCTTCAGCATTAACGTCCGTCGAAACTAAGTTCGCAGTCGCCATACTTTTAACACCAGCCATTCGTACCAAGCTGATAATATCAATAATGAGTGAGACGGTGCCATCGCCTAAAATAGTCGCCCCCGATATTCCTTCAACCTTATTGTAATTTGCTTCCAAGCTTTTAATGACCACTTGTTGCTGGGCCAGCAGGTCATCAACAAAAATTCCAACTTTGCCGCCATCAACTTCCACAACAACTAACAAACCTTCGGTCAAAGATTGCGCATCGGCTTTGTGCAAAAACACATCCGCTAAACAAACAATTGGGACATATTCGCCCCTAAGATGAAGAACGTCATACTCACCACCAATTCGACTGACGCCTTTAGGGTCAATTTGAAGTGATTCAATAATATTCACTAAGGGGATAATGTAGATATGCTGTCCAATCCGCACCAATTGGCCATCCAGAATAGCCAAAGTTAACGGTAACCTAATCCTAAATGTTGTGCCTTTACCAACTTCAGACTCAACATCAACTGTACCATTTAGCGCTTGGATATTGCTTTTCACCACATCCATACCAACCCCTCGACCAGAGAGATCGGAAACAGCTTCTGCGGTGGAAAAGCCAGCTTCAAAGATAAGTAAATTAACTTGTTCTTCCGACAATTCATCTGAGGCACTAATCAACCCATTAGCAATCGCTTTATTCTTAATTTTAACTGGGTCTAGTCCTTTACCATCATCAATGATTTCGATCACTACATTACCACCTTGATGATAGGAATTTAACGTAACCTTGCCCGTTTCAGGTTTGCCCGCAGCCAACCTTTGTTCGGGCAGCTCTAAACCATGATCGATTGCATTTCTAACAAGGTGAACAAGGGGATCAGAGATTTTCTCCATTACAGTTTTATCTAACTCGGTGCTTTCACCTTGCAGAACCAACTCTATCTTTTTGCCTAGCTTTTGCCCTGTATCTCTGACCAGTCGCGGGAATCGACTAAACACAAAGCTAATAGGTAACATACGAATGCGCATCACACTCTCTTGTAAATCACGCGTATTGTGCTCTAACTGGGCTAAGCCTTCTTTCATACGGCTAAGGGTTTGGCTGGTCATTTCACTTTCAAATAGTTGACTCAACATTGCTTGAGTAATAACAAGCTCACCAACCATGTTAATTAATGAATCAACTTTATCTATACCCACCCGAATTGAATTGGCATCCGCTTGTTTAGATTTGGCAGGCTTGTTAACCACAGGTTTGGTTTGCTCAATTTGCTCATTGCTGTCAGTCGTTTGTGTGACTGACTGCATTGCCGTTTGCGGCTGTGTACTAGTCAGCGGAGGATGCTTTGCTGGTATTGATTGTTCGCTTTTAGTCTGCAGCTTTTCTATTTTAATTTCGCATTCATCTGCAACCCATTCAAAAACTTCATTTATCTGCTGCTCAGTACAATCGCAATATAATTTAACCACCCAGCGTAAATAACAATATTCTGGTTTTAATTGCTGCCATTGCGGTATGTGCTCAGTAATCAGCTCAACTTCATGATCACCCAATTCAGTTAGCTCTTGAATTAAAAACAAGGGTTCATTCCCTGTCATTAAAATATCTTCACTTGGTACAAAAGTGACTTTCCATCCAAGTGTCTGCGTATCTGCCAACTGTTCAAGTGAACTTGTTTCTTCAAGAATTTGCTTTGCTTGTAGAGCTTCAGGCTCAGGTCCGAGCTCATTCTCATCATTTAGAATGGCTTCAAATGCAGCTTTGAGTTGCGCTGCCGAGTCAGGGACACTGTCGTCACCAGCACTTAATCTATTGATCATATCGCGCAAACAATCGATAGATTGTAGTAACAAGTCTATATGCTGGTTAGTTAGCTCACGCTGGCCCTCGCGAATTTGATCTAGCAAAGTTTCTAAAACATGAGTGAATCCCGCAATGCTGTCAAAACCAAACGTTCCACTCCCACCCTTGATGGAATGAGCAGCGCGAAAAATTGTATTGATTGACTCATCATCTTGGGTGCCTGCACTGTAGCGTAATAATTCTGCTTCCATTGCATCCAAACCTTCAAGACTCTCATCAAAAAAGACCTGATAGAATTGACTTAGATCCACTGTCATAAATTTTATCTCAACACTTTTCCTAACGTTGCTATCAATTGGTCTGGATTAAAAGGCTTAACTATCCACCCAGTCGCCCCAGCTTGTTTACCTTCGGTTTTTTTATCCAAACCCGATTCTGTGGTCAACATCAGCAAGGGTACAAATTTATATTCGGGTAAAGTTCTGAGCTCTCGAATCAGAGAAATACCATCCATATTTGGCATATTGACATCGGATAACACCAAATCAAACGTTTCGTTTTTTGCTATTCCTAACGCTTCAACGCCATCTTTGGCTTCAGTCACTTTGTAGCCAGCTCTTTGTAAAGTGAAACTGACCATCTGACGCATAGATGCTGAATCGTCAACTGCTAGAATCTTCTTCATCTTCAATTACCTTAATTCCGTTATAGTTTTAGTTAAATCAATTGTTGGGGAAGACTGAATAACCAAGTATTCGACATGAACTTTTGAACACCTCACTACATGGGCCGTAGCGCAATTCTTTATCTGCACTTTTTATTGCTTGCTCAAATGCGATCAGTAGTTGAACAAATGCACTGTCCATTCGTTCTACTTTGCTTGCATCTATTTCAACATCTTGCTGTTGCACATAAAAAGCATCCAGTTCCTTATAGTAAGTTTCCACTTCTGCTACCGTGCAAAGCTCAGGTAAATAAAATACCTTGTGCATAACTAGCCCTTTAATATTCCTCGTACTTTTATATTAGAAGGGCTTTGTGAAAAAACAAATGGAGGCAGGGATTTTTTTAATTTTTTATCAAACTATCAATAACTTTGACAATTTGTTGGTAATCTATTTTTGCAGGTTGAGTGTTAAAGTCAGGTTTTATAATCGCCTGTAATGCGCCTTTAGGGTTAGTCAAAGCAATAGACGCCGAATGGTTTACAAGGTAGTCGCTTTTATCACTTTCAGCCAATGCATAGACCAAGTTGAGCTGGCGGCTAAATGGGAATAACTGTGCATGATCAGCGCGTATCGCTTTAAAATCCGGATTAAAAAAGTTTATATACTGTTTTAATCGCTCTGCTGTGTCGCGCTTGGGGTCGGCGGTCACCAACACAACTTCAACCGGCTCGGCGAGTTTAGCGAGCTCTGGATAGACTCGGTTCAAATCCATTAATGTGGTTGGGCATATATCAGGGCAATGTGTATAACCCATAAAAAATAGCGTCCACTTTCCGTGGATATTGGCATTTGTGTATAACTCACCGTTTTCATCTTCGAGCTGAAACGGCTGAAGAATCTTCGCGGTTGGGTAAATTAATACATTATTAAATGGCTGTGCTTGCATATTAGATTCACTCTGTGGGGAACAAGACACAACAGCAGCCAACAAAAACAAAAAACCAATAAATCGCATGAAAAGCCTATTATTACTGAACCGACTACACAATAAACTAAAAGATAAAATGATCAACCAGCATAGCAACAAACACCCACAATAAGTGCCATATTGAAAATTTAAACATCGCAAAAGCTGTGTCGTCGTTTGCATGGAACTTAAGTTTATATGCGTATTGAATAAAACGAAGATTAAGTAAAGTCACCACAACTAAATAAACATAACTAAAAGTGCCAGCTAACCAAGGTAATACACATACAGCAGTTAACAACAAGGTATACAGCAGTACCATAGTTTTGGTAAACGCTACCCCATGAGTAACAGGCAACATCGGAATATTCGCCTTGGCATAATCATTTTTTCGATGGATTGCCAACGCCCAAAAATGCGGGGGTGTCCAGGTGAAAATTATCAAAACTAATAGCAGCGCATCAGGCGCAATTGAGTTGGTAACAGATGTCCACCCTAACAAAGGCGGCATTGCGCCTGCCAGACCTCCAATTACAATATTCTGTGGCGTCGCCCGTTTTAAAAACAAGGTGTATATCACTGCATAGCCGACTAAACTGGCCAAGGTTAAATAAGCTGTTAGTGGGTTGATTCCGCTATATAACACCACAAAGCCGACTAGGCCAATCAGCCCAGCAAATAACATAGCCTGTAAATGGCTAACCCGCCCCCGCACGATTGGCCGGCAGTGCGTACGGGCCATCACTGCATCTACTTTTGCATCGACGACATGATTAATTGCAGCTGCCGAACCTGACAATAAACCAATTCCGATTAACGACAGCAATAGCACAGACAAGCTTGGTAATTGCTCGCTGGCAACCAACATCCCAACCACAGCCGTCAGCAATATTAGCGCAACCACCTTGGGTTTAGTCAGCTCATAAAAATCTCGCCAATGACTAATACAGAAGCGCGCTTGTGCAAGCGTACCTAATAAAACTTTATCATTCATGACAGCTCCTTAACTGATACTAGTATGTTAGCGCGTATTGATTCTTTCGATTTGGCATCTTGCAGCTGATAAATTTGATACCAAGTGACAATTAATGAGGTCAATAACAATAGTCCACCTGCGTTATGTGCGACCGCAATTGCAAGTGGTAAACTCAATAGTACATTGCCAATACCCAACAAAACTTGCCCAGACAGTAACACCATAATAACCAAAGCATTTTTAGCAAAAACTCGAGTTTTTAACAGCATCACACAATATAACAATAAGCTAACAGCAACAACAATGGCCATCACTCTATGGCTCACATGAATGGTCATACGCGCCGCATAATCTAAAACGCCATATTGGTAGGTTTCTGCTTGTGGAGTCGGTGAAAATGCTTGAACAAAATTAAGCTTGTTTTGCCAATCTCCTTCACAAATAGGTAATTGAGTACATGCAAGTGCAGCATAATTGGCTGCAGTCCAACCACCTAAAGCGATTTGAGTAATTAATAGACAGGCAGCACAGGCGGTAAAAAAATGTAATGTTGTTTTATTTAACGTACTGTTCGTCGTTGGTGCTTGCTGATGCGCTAGCCGCCTCTCTAATAGCGCAAGCAAAACAAAAATGCTAAAACCGCCAAGCAAATGACCCATAACAATAATGGGTTTTAAATCCATGGTTACGGTTAACATGCCAAGAATTGCTTGAAAGATAACTAACAATAGTAGCGACCCAGTATGTATTGGCGCTTTGCGTCGGCCCAATACCGCCAACGCTAAAATAACCAAGCCAAGCGTGCCAGCAAAGTATCTGTGAATCATCTCATTCCAAGCTTTATCGACTTCAACTGGTTGCTCTGGGAAACGTGCATGCGCAGTATCAAATTGCTCAGCCGTCGGCACAGTTAAAAAACCGTAACAACCTGGCCAGTCTGGACAGCCGAGGCCGGCTTCAGTCAAGCGAGTAAACGCACCTAACACAACAACAACAAAAGCCAGCATGATGGCAAAACGAGTTAACCAAAGCATTTATGCCCCCTAGCCAATTTTTGACAGTTTAAGTAGTTTGCGTAAATCAGCGAGTATCGCTTTACCAAGCTTTTTGTCTTGTTCAGCTAAAGCCTCGCCTGCGGGGTGACTGATATTCATGTTATATTGCAAAATAACTTGGCCTAGCGGGTCGATAACGTAAAAGCTCTGTTTAGTCAACTGCGGTAGCTGTGAGAGCGAAATCCACGAAATATCCGAATATGCGGACTGGATAGCATGATTTGGAGTAGGAGACTGACTGATAAAGGCGATCTCACTACGACTTTGTTCTCTGCCTAGCGCAATTTTTACTTGTGAGATTAAATAGGCGGCCGACTGACACTCACTACATTCCGCGTCAGCGAAATAAGCCACAACCCATTTGCGCTGCATGTGTTGTGGAAACTTTTCGATGTCTATTTGCACCGCAGGCTGTAATAACTTGCCCTGATTGGTAACCGCAATATTGAACCAGTTATTCTGTAACGCCAGCCAAGCAAGACAAGCTGGCGCAATGAAAACTACAAGCAACAGCCACTTATTGATAGAACTTTGACCAGGTGTTAATTGAATATTGTCTGTTTTTTCCATGACACCGCCTTTATTAAAATTATTAGGTTTAGCGCAATTGCGAGTAAAAACCACTGCACTGCATAAGCAGTATGTTTTGCTGGCGGCATATTGATTAGAGGCCGCTCAGTCAACAAAGCATAAGGTGATTCTTCATCCAATATACCGAGTATAGGCAAAACTTGAGTTTTTGCTGTATTTTGGATTAATTGAGTAGATAATTGCCCAACAAACTGCCAACCACTTCGCTGCTCGACTAGGTTGGACTTAAACAAATTGTTGTTGAGATTTTGCACATATAATTTGATTTCAACGAGCTTGTTTGCGGTTGCGAGTTGACTTGCCCAAACGGCAAAATCGCTCGGATTGGGTATGCGCTCATCTGTATAGGCCAACCACCCGAAATCTACAAAAATGACTTGTTGCACGTCACCTTCAGGCAAAATAAATGGCTTAACTAAACGTCCACCGAGTTGGTGTTGATAAACCTGATTGTCTAATACCCATAAGTCATCAGCTGAAAAATACCCTTTGACCTTGACTTGATGTGGATAAAACTCAGAGCCGCTAAGTTGTTGCAAATAGTCACCACCGACGGACTCTATCAACGGTTGACTGTTTAAGCTGTGTAAAATATGCTCTTTTTCATCAGCTCGATTAAGCTGCCAAACACCTAAGCTAATCAGCAAAGTTGTCGAGACAGACCATATTAAAATGACGAGCGGACGAACGTGAAGATGTAAATTTGCAGCAATCTTCATACAACCTCATACAGGATAGACAAGATGCTAAAAGTGCTTATAGTTATTATGTTATTTATTTCCATTTTCAGCCTATTCAGAGCGTTAATGGCAATGACTAAAGATGATAAGCAACAACAAATGACTCGTAATTTAGGTCGCAGAGTACTATTTTCTGCACTGACCTTAGTATTAATTGTGCTAGCACTCTCTATGGGTTGGATTGAGCCCAACCCAAGACCGTATTAAGTTTTATAAAACATATACAAAAACAAATAAGCACAACCACACAACATCAACGAAGTGCCAGTACCAACTTGCCGCTTGAAACGCAAAATGATTATCTGGGGTAAAATGCCCTTTCAGCACTCGCAGCCACATTACGATTAAAAATAACGTGCCCAACGTGACATGCATGCCATGAAATCCAGTGAGAAGGAAAAAAGTATTGCCATACACACCTGAATCCAACTTAAGACCTAAATCTCGATAAGCATGAATATACTCTTCAACTTGTAAAAATAAGAAAATACACCCGAGCACTATGGTCAACAACAGCATGTTGGCAAGCTGCTTGCGCTTGTTATGCTCTAATCCTACATGCGCGAAATGAATGGTAACCGACGAAATAACCAAGATTATCGTATTAATTAAAGGCAAGCCCATAGGCCCCATAGCTTGAGTGGTCGTGCCATCCGGTGTTGTTGTTAATGGCCACATAGCTTGAAAGTCAGGCCATAAAACTAGATTGGTCATTTCATTATTACTTGCGCCGCCAAGCCAAGGTACAGAGATTAATCGCGCGTAGAACAGCGCCCCAAAAAAGGCTGCAAAAAACATCACTTCAGAAAATATAAACCAACTCATGCCTTGTCGATAAGACACGCCCAACTGATGACTATGCAAACCGGTTCTAGACTCTATTATTTGGTCTCGGAACCAACCAACCAACATAGCAAGTATTGCCACTATGCCAACAATTAGTACCCACTGGCCCCAGCCAGCTTCACCTGTTTTGCCAATTTGTGCAACCAAGGTTCCCGAACCAACGGCAATTAGAAAAAACGCAAACGCGCCCAAAATCGGCCATGGACTTTGCGCCGGCACATAGTATTCTGAATGTTCAGTTTGTGACATGATTAAACCTCCTTAATACAAGGTATAAGCCAAAGTCATTTGCAAAATATCTTCGGGCAAATCCGTATCTAGATAAAATTGCATAACAAATTCATTTTGTTGATTGGCTTCTATATGCTGTTGTTCAAAACAAAAGCACGCTGTTTTATGTAAATACAATCCCGCCTGCCCTGGAGAAATTGAAGGGATGGCTTGCACATATTTGGCGTCCTTCGATACATTAGTTATGCGAAAACGTGCTTCAGCCATTTGCCCTGGGTGAATCCGTAAAGTTTTGTCGATTGGCTCGAACAAAATTGCTCCTCCAGCTTGGCTAATGGTCATCATCTCCAATTTAATCGAGCGCGTTACATCAATGTTGTCCTGTTCAGCCTCAGTCAATGGCGCAACCAAATTTTGTGCAGCTTGTGTCTGTTGGGTGTCTTTTTGATAAACCCGTCCGTTTAATCCGGTAATGTCACAAAACACATCGTATAGTGGCACCAAGGCAAAACCAAAACCAAACATGATTGCAGTAGCCAACAACAAACGTTTAACCAAACGAGTATTCGCCTGCTGTTGTGTTGCGGACACCGAACGCTGTGACATTTGCACGCCTCCTTGATTAATCTTGGATTTTGGGTGGCGTCGTAAACGTGTGATACGGTGCAGGAGAAGCGACTGTCCACTCTAACCCCTCAGCACCATCCCAAACTTTATCGGCAACTGGTTCACCTTGTTTTCTACAAGCCTTAATCACTAAAGCTAAGAAAATCAGCTGAGATAAACCAAAAGCAAAACCACCTAAGCTTATAATCTGATTCCAATCGGCAAATTGAATGGAATAGTCAGGGATACGACGAGGCATACCAGCAAGCCCAACAAAGTGCATTGGAAAAAACAACACATTGACGGAAATCAGCGAACACCAAAAGTGCAACTTTGCCAAACCAACGTCATACATAACCCCTGTCCATTTGGGTAACCAATAATAAGCAGCTGCAATTAGTGAAAATATTGCCCCTGTCACTAACACATAATGAAAATGAGCAACAACAAAATAAGTGTCGTGGTATTGAAAATCGACAGGGGTAATCGCAAGCATTAACCCTGAAAACCCACCAAAGGTAAACAGCACAATAAAAGCTAACGAAAATAGCATAGGCACTTCATAAGAAATTGCGCCGCGCCACATTGTCGCCACCCAGTTGAAGACCTTGACCCCAGTGGGGACTGATATCAACATAGTGCAATACATAAAAAACAATTCGGCATAAACAGGCATACCAGTAGTGAACATATGATGCGCCCAAACTAAAAAGCTCAACAATGCAATAGATACTGTGGCATAGACCATGGAGGTATAACCAAACAATTTCTTGCGGCTAAAAGCAGGTACAATGGTCGAAATAATGCCAAAGGCAGGCAAAATCATAATATAGACTTCAGGATGACCAAAAAACCAAAAGATATGCTGGAACATCACAGGATCACCACCACCAGCCGCATCAAAAAACGAAGTTCCGAAATATTTGTCGGTTAGCACCATAGTGACAGCACCAGCCAATACCGGCATAACTGCGATTAATAAAAAAGCTGTAATTAACCACGTCCAAACAAACAGTGGTAATTTAAACCAAGTCATCCCAGGCGCACGCATGTTCCAAATGGTTACTATCACATTAATCGCGCCCATTATCGACGAAATACCCATGATATGAACCGAAAAAACAAATAGTGCAGTACTATCACCACTGTATGTAGTTGAAAGTGGCGCATAGAATGTCCAGCCAAATGCAGGACCACCACCTTCAACAAATAAACTGGCCAATAAAATAAGAAACGCAAAAGGTAAAATCCAAAAGCTTAAGTTATTCATTCGCGGCAATGCCATATCTGGAGCACCAATCATCATTGGTATCATCCAGTTCGCCAAGCCAGTAAAGGCAGGCATAACAGCACCAAACACCATAATCAGTCCGTGTACTGTAGTCATTTGGTTAAAAAAGTGCGGTTCCACAATTTGCAAACCAGGTTGAAATAGCTCGGCGCGAATCACCATAGCCATTGCACCACCAACTAAAAACATAATAAATGCAAACCACAAGTACAAAGAGCCTATGTCTTTGTGGTTAGTTGTATACAACCAACGTTTTATACCTTTTGCTGGACCATGATGCGAATCGTGTCCTTGGTCGGATCCGTGCTGAATCGTATCTTGTGTGCTAGTCACTGAATTCATACATTAATCTCCCTTATTCGCCTTGGTTGATAAACTGATAGACATCTTTCGGCTGAACAATATCACCAGAATTCATGCCCCAAGCATTACGCTCGTATGTCACAACAGCAGCAATTTGTTTTAAACTAAGCTGTTTAACAAAAGCTTGCATTGCAGTGCCCTTTTTACCGTTCACAACAATGTCGATATGGCCATCAACACCGCCAATAGTAATTGGACTATTAATTAAAGATGGAAAAACGCCAGGCAAACCAGCGCCATTAGCTTGATGGCAAGCGGCACAATAAGCCAAATAAACCGACTCACCCTCTTGCATTAAGTCATCAAAACTCATATTCATTGCAAGCAAGCGTGCTTCTTCTGCTGCGGCTTCTGCTTTGATTCGTTTTTGCTCTATCATCCAAGCATCAAACTCTTCGGGCGGCAACGCTTTAACAACAACAGGCATAAAAGCGTGATCTTTACCGCACAACTCAGCACACTGCCCGCGGTAAATGCCAGGTTCGTTCACCCGAGTCCATGCTTCGTTAATAAAACCCGGATTAGCGTCCTTTTTCACCGCAAAATCGGGTACCCACCAACTATGGATAACATCATCAGAAGTCATCAAGAAACGTACTTTTCTGTCGGTTGGGATCACCAACGGCTTATCAACTTCGAGTAAATAGTCATCACCTTTTACCCATTTGTTTTTAATTTGTTCCATCGGGGTCGACATTAAGCTATAAAACTCGATGTCATCATCCAAGTATTTATAGTGCCACTTCCATTGCGAACCAGTAACAACTATGGTGACGTCTGATTCCGAAGCATCTTCCATCTCAAACAAGGTTTTAGTGGCAGGGATTGCCATGCCAATTAGAATGACAAATGGGATCACTGTCCAAGCAACCTCAACCTTTAAACTTTCATGAAAATTGGCAGCTTTTACCCCTCGTGATTTTCGATGAAAGATCATTGCCCAGAGCATAACGCCAAACACGACCACACCTATGGCAATACATATATAGAATATTGTCATGTGTAGGTCGTAAACTTTTTGACTGATATCAGTGACCCCAACGGGTAAATTGAGATCACTTTTCTCCGCACCAAGGCAGATGAAAGGTAAGCTAGATGCGATTAACGCACAGACACTAAGAACCACTCTTTTGACCACAGCTAAAACTCCTTGTTATCTGCTGCTCAATCGAAAAGAGGTAACCGGAATGGTTAGCGCTAAACTGGATACGATTACGGCACAATCATCCAGTTGGTTATCCCCTCAACAATTAACACAACATTAGTTTTATTATTCGACTGCGTGCGCAAACAATGCGTTTACACAAGGTTATGAATAAAAAATAGACAAGGTTTTGGAATTAATCCAATAACAAACCAAAAAAATTTATCTTTTTTTAACAGTTTAGAAAAATAACTGGTTAAAGAAGGGTCAAGCAGAATATTGCCAAAAGCCACCAATATTCTGCAAGTTAATCATTCGACAAGATTAATGGGGGGGAACTAAAATCCGCCAGTACTGCGTACAACTCCCACGGCCAGACCTTCTATTGCAAAAGGAGTCGTGGTCAAATCAACTTCAATCGGAGCGAAGTCTGGATTTTCTGCAATTAAAATAACTTTGCGGCCTTTTTGTTGATAACGCTTAACCGTAACATCATCTTCAACTCTAGCCACAACAACTTGGCCGTTGTGCGCGGTCTGAGTTTTGTGTACAGCCAGCAAATCACCATCTAAAATGCCAACATCTATCATACTGTCACCCTGTACACGCAACAAAAAATCAGCATTGGGTTTAAACAAAGCAGGATCCACTTTATAGTGCTGCTCTACATGCTCTGTCGCTAAAATTGGACTACCCGCAGCTACACGGCCTATTAGGGGCAACCCCTCTTCTTCCATTAGGTCGTCATCCTGTGCAACTAAGCGGATACCACGTGAAGTACCAGCCATAATTTCGATCACTCCTTTTTTAGCTAGAGCTTTTAAATGCTCTTCTGCCGCATTAGGAGATTTAAAGCCTAACGTTTTAGCAATTTCTGCACGTGTCGGTGGCATACCAGTAGTTTGAATGTTGTCTTTAATCAGCTGTAAAATTTCGCTCTGTCTTGGCGTTAGTGGACGCATAGCAATGTTTATCCATACAGTACTCAATACTGTCAGTATATACAGGCTAGATAAAAACACAAGTCCAAGCGAAAAAATCGCTAGATCAGCGGCTAACTAACCATATCCTGATTTGCCGTGCTACAATATGGGCAAATTTTTTTCTACGTGTTATTAGATGACTGACTACAAAAAGCTACTCAGCTATTTAATTGAATACCCGACACGCTTGTTAACCAAATCAAAGCTGGTTTTAGGCCAGTTTGATAAACTGGCGCAAGATTGTGGGACTCAACCAATTTTTTATGTATTAAAGCATGACTCAATAACCGATTTATTGGTGTTAAAGCGTGCGTGTAAACAAGCAGGGTTACCTAACCCATTTAAACCGGTAAAAATTGGTGAGCAACTGTTTAGACGATATGTTTGTTTAGACAAACTACAACCAGTTTTACAAAAACAAGCTGGCGAAACCGATGCAAAAGTACAAATCCAAACTGTGCTTAACTTGCACAATACCAATCACGATCTGGACGCGAAATTAATTCCGTGTTTTGTCGCTTGGGGGCGGGCGCCAGGCATTGAAACCAACAATATAAAAACCTTGTTTAATGACCAGAGAAAACCCAGTTGGTTAAAAAAGTTATTCATCGTTTTATTTTCTGGTCGAGATAATTTCATTTCGATAAACGAGCCCTTATCTATCCGCCATGTTGTTGAACAATATGGATCAGATGCCGAAATTAGCCACAAGTTGTTGCGTGTTGCTCGCTTCCACTTTCAACGACAAAGATTGGCGATGGCGGGCCCACGTTTGTGGCAAAGGGACAACCTGATCACCTCTTTGTTGGCATCACCTGTGATAAAAAAGGCGATTGACGACGAGGCTAAAAGCAAAAATATTTCACTTGAAAAGGCACGCCAAACCGCTCGTCAGTATTTAAATGAGATGTCGGCAGATTATCGGGAAAGCCACATTAGATTACTAGACCGAATTATGACTTGGGTTTGGAATAAACTCTATTCAGGGCTTGAAGTCAAAAATGGCGAGGCGGTCAGAAAACTAGCACAAGATGGCCATGAGTTGGTCTATGTGCCTTGTCACCGAAGCCACATGGACTACCTATTGCTGACTTATGTCATTTATTACCAAGGTTTAGTCCCGCCACATATCGCCGCAGGGGTAAACTTAAATTTTTGGCCTATGGGTCCAATTTTCCGTCGCGCGGGGGCATTTTTTATTCGACGCTCTTTTCGCGGTAACAAGTTATATTCAGAGACCTTTCGTGAATACCTAGCTCAATTAATTAGCAAAGGATATGCAATTAAGTTTTACCCTGAATCAGGACGTTCACGCACTGGTCGATTGCTAAAACCTAAAACGGGTATGTTAGCAATGACAGTGCAAACTATGCTACGAAATCTTGAGCGACCAGTGACGCTTGTACCTGTATATATTGGCTACGAGCATGTAATGGAAGTTAAAACCTATTTACGCGAGTTAAAAGGCGAAAAGAAGAAAAAAGAATCTTGGCTACACCTGTTTTCGATTATTAAAAACCTCCGCCACTTTGGTCGCGGATACGTCAATTTTGGTCAACCGATTCAGCTCAATAAAGATATGACTGAATATCAACCTGACTGGAAAAAAGACTGTGATCCGTATTACCCACCAAAACCCGCTTGGTTGAATGGCTATATCACAGACCTGAGCGACAAAATAATGCGCAACATTAATCATGCAGCCGCATTAAACGGTGTAACCTTAACTGCAATGACTCTAGCGCTCGCTAACAAACATACGTTGTTTAGAGATGACTTAGAGTCACAACTTAAGTTGTTGATTGATTTACACCAAAGCCAATCACCTTTTGACAACATGACATTACCACCAGAGACAGATACCACTCAGTTGGTAGAACACGCGCTGAAGATGGAAAAGTTTGTTGAAGAAAAAGGTGAACAAACTACGATCAGCATTGCTGAAGAGCAAGTAGTAGAAATGAGTTACTACCGCAATAACATTATTCACTTATACGTGATCCCTTCGATTATTGCTGCATTGCTGCTCGAAAATAATTCTGTGGATAAACAACGAATTCATACAGTGTTGCAATTGGTTGCGCCCATCCTCGGAAATGAGTACTTTTTTGAAATTGAACAAGAAGCACTTGATCTGCATATCGACCATTGTTTACAAACAATGCAAAATTATGGCTTGGTAGAGGTTAACCAGCAAACAATTTGTGCCGTTGATCATGCACAACCGCCTTATCTACAGCTACACTTATTAAGTTCTATTGCGCAAGAAACTTTGCAAAGATATGCAATTGTATTGCAAACCATTGAAACTCACCCGAACGGCCTAAGTCGTTCAGAGCTTGAGCGCACCGCACAAGAAGCAGCTAAATATTTAGCCAAAATGCATGATATTAAAGGGCCTGAGTTTACTGATAAATCAATACTCACTCAATTTGTAGGCGAGTTAAAATCACGCGAGCTGATTGTGATAAAAGAAGAAGGGCGCTTTATTGGTGCACCAGCGTTAGCTGAGTTGTCATCGATTATATATGATCTAATTGATGGTGATGTCTTTAATACCATTCGTCACGCCTCGTCAGACAAGCAATAACATCCACTCCGCTATTGAGGGCGCAGCAATTGCTGCCCTCTTTATAGCGAGTTATTTACCGCCAAAAAGTTAGCGCAACAACCACTCTGTTGGGGTAATTTTTTTACCCTTACGCTTCATCAGGTCTTCAATCAAAGGGGTGATTATAAGCTCCATAGCTAAGCCCATTTTTCCACCCGGCACCACCATAGTATTAATCCGCGACATAAAAGCGCCATCGATCATACTCAAATAATATGGGAAATTAACCCCTTTTGTCCCTCTAAAACGAATCACCACAAAACTCTCATCCAAACTCGGAATATCTTTGGCTGAAAATGGATTTGAAGTATCGACCGTCGGAACCCGCTGAAAGTTGATATGGGTACGACTAAATTGCGGCGTTATGTAATTGATATAATCATCCATGCTACGAACTATTGATGCCATAACAGCTTCATGACTGTGGCCTCGGTCCGTGGTGTCGCGGATGATCTTTTGGATCCACTCTAGATTAACAATGGGAACCATGCCAATCAACAAATCGACATGTTCGGCAACATTCACTTCATCGTTGACCACCCCACCGTGTAGACCTTCATAAAATAGCAGATCTGACTCAGGTAGCTCCTGCCAAGGAGTGAAAGTACCTGGCATTTGATTGTACGGAACAGCTTCATCAAATGAATGCAAGTAGCGTCGAATTTTTCCACTGCCAGTGGAACCATAATCCTCGAACAACTCTTCCAACAACGCAAAATCATTGGCTTCAGGGCCAAAATAACTGATATGACGACCTTGCTCTTCAGCTTTGCGAATTTCCACTTCCATTTCAGCGCGAGTAAAACGGTGAAAACTATCACCCTCAACTTCCGCAGCTTTTATATCAAAGCTACGAAATATATGCCGAAACGCTTTAGTAGTGGTAGATGTACCTGCACCCGACGAGCCAGTAATTGCAATAATAGGATGCTTTGCTGACATATACGGTTACTCTAGACATAAATAATGATGCCCTAATTTAACCACAGACAGGGTAGCAAAAGCGATAGCAAATAAAAAATTCACACTTGCCGCCATTAATGCATTTACACATCAGCGCAACTACATAAGCCGTATTAGCCCAAACTCATCAGAATTTTTTTCTGTTCACTTGGGCTCAACTGAGCAAACTGATTAATAAGGATGCGAATCAGTTTAGATTTATTGACGGCCTGAGCTTGAGATAGCGAATTTAATTGTGCGATACATTCAGTATTCAATGAAAATGTAGCATTCTTCCTAACCTGCTTGCACACAGGCAAGGACGTCAACCTACTGCTCTCCTCCACCACAGTTAATTGTGGTGGAAAAATAAAACTCTGGCGTCCATGAATATAGTTGTCTACATCATCAATAAAATCGTCGACATCAAACTCCGCCAACTCATACTGCTTTGAGCAAGTTTTCTTCAGATCGGCCATGCCCATAATCTTCTTCCTCAATTGGCAAACTCATTACTTCTTGAATTATCGCGCGAATTTCTTCAGCAGCTTTACCTTGTGGATCTTGCTCAATGACAGAAGACCCCTGCTCTTCGCTATCATCGTAAACGTTGCGACTAAAAGTAACGGAATTCAACACGTTTAAACCATAACTTTTGCACACATCTTTCGCTTCAAGAATTCGATTAGCCTGATTAGGTAAAGACGGACATTGAGTCATAACCACAGCTTCACGCATGGTTGGATTAATCATCTTACAGGTATTAATCAGTTCCTCGACATGCGGAACTGTTTTTAAGTCACGACGCTTTGGTCGCATTGGAATCAACACATGCGTAGCAACAGATAAGGCAGAACGTAAGGTTGCACTATCACGGCCACCACAATCAATAATGACGTAATCATAATTGCGCTCAAAACCTTGCAACTCGTAACGAACTTTACCAAACAACTGCACGCAGCTAATCCACTCTAGATCAGGGCTACTGTGACGGGTTTGGATCCAATCTGATGTGGTTTTCTGTGGGTCACAGTCTACTAACATAACGTTAGCGCCTTTTTCTTTGGCTAAATAAACCGCGATATTTTGGGCTAGACAGCTTTTACCACTGCCACCTTTCTCTCCACCAACTAACAAAATCATAACAACTATCCTCTTGGTACAAGCAACGAAGTTCCCTTCGCCACCAATGAATATATGAGCAACAAACCGTTTGCTGCATTTCTCAGTTTAGTGGCTTATTTGAAGTTTGTTAGACTGTTTTGGAACATCCATAGGTTATTTTATAACCAAAACTTACTGATAATTGTTAATTAAACATTGCTTTTTCTTCTACACTATAGCTAAACACATGATCTAACTGCCATTCAAAACAAGTCAGTTCATACTATTTGCGGAGAGTTACTTCAAAAAATATAGTTTTGCCAGCTTACTGTGCACTTCTGCCAACTCTATTTGAATATCGTCAATAAACTTGTGTAATTCTCCATTTTTCAGTTTGCGTACATTGGCATGCGTCAGTTTTTTCCTTGCTTGCACAAATGTGCTATTCAGCTGCTCAGAATTTGGAATTGGCTTAATTACAGCTTCCAACTCTGTTAAACAAAACAACACTGAACGTGGAAATACCTCATTGTGTAACATAAACTCCAGCACATCCTCACGGCGGACTCGAATACCCATTTGCTGGCGATACATTTGGTAAGCACTTAAAGAGCGCAATACGCTGATCCACTGAATATTTTCAAATGGGCGGTTAACATCCGACTCAATTAAGCTCGCTGATCGCACATCTAAAATACGTGTGGTCATATCGGCACGCTCTAAAATTGAACCAAAACGGATAAAGCGATAGCCAATGTCATGGTTTATAGTTGCATCTAGCGCTCCAAATATTAGGTGCGCTTGTTCAATAACATGTTTTAAATAACCAAAACGACCACGCTTACCTAAACCTTCATTTTGGTTCTCTTTAACGTAATGATATAAAGAGTTAACACCTTCCCACACTGCACGTGGGATAACATCTCGGACGGTGCGGGCATTTTCGCGTGCCAACCACATGGAATTTAAAATTGATGATGAATTGTGACTACCAACCAATAAAAACTTAATTGCGTTTCGGTCGTTACACTCTTTGTGGTTTTGATAAAATGCTTCTTTCGCACCAATAATGTCGATAATAGGTTCCCAGCCAGTTGATACACCTTTAGGTAAATCCATCAACAAGAGATTATTTACATTGACCAAACGCGCAACATTTTCTGCCCGTTCAACATAACGTGCAGTCCAATATAGGGTTTCTACCACTCTTGATAACATGTTTTTGACCCTCCGTATCGACTATCCAAGTATCTTTACTGCCACCACCTTGTGATGAATTAACCACCAGCGAACCTTTAACTAAAGCAACACGGGTTAAACCACCTGTAGTCACTTGAATATCATCACCACTGGACAATATAAATGGGCGCAAATCAACATGGCGACCTTCGACGTGATCATCCACTAAAGTTGGCACTGTCGACAAACTTAAAGTAGGCTGCGCGATATAATTCCGCGGATCAGCTTTAATGCGTTTAATACATTCTTGATGCTCCTTTTTAGTCGCTTTTGGCCCTATCATCAAACCATAACCACCAGACTCATTTGCCGGTTTGACCACCAGCTCATCTATATGCTCAATCACATAAGCCAGTTCATCTTTGTTCATACACTTATAGGTTGGCACGTTCGGCAATTTAATTTCTTCATCTAGATAATACTTGATGATTTCTGGCACAAATGAATACACTACTTTATCGTCAGCAACACCTGCACCTGGCGCATTCACCAAAGCAACATTACCTTTTTTCCATGCGCGCAATAAACCTGCAACACCTAACATAGAATCAGGGTTAAAAGCTTCTGGATCTAAGAATAAATCATCAATACGGCGGTAAATAACATCGACACGTTTGAGGCCATAAATGGTGCGCATATATACACAATCATCGTCTTTTACCACTAAGTCACGGCCTTCAACTAACTCGCAGCCCATTTCTTGTGCCAAATAACAATGTTCAAAATAAGCTGAGTTATAAATACCAGGCGTCAATACAACCACTTCTGGCGCATCGCCACTGCGCGGTGACATATTGGCTAACATATCAAACAACTGGGATGGATAATCATGCACAGGGGCAATTTCTAATTGCTCAAATATTTCAGGAAAAACTCGCTTCATAACTGAGCGATTTTCTATCATATAAGACACACCGGAAGGCACACGCAAATTATCTTCAAGTACGTACATTTGTCCTTTGCCATCACGCACTAAGTCTGAACCACAAATATGCGCCCAAATACCTTTTGGTGGATTAATACCAACACATTGTTTGCGAAAGTTGACTGATTTGGACAACAACTCAGCAGGGAAAATGCCGTCTTTAATAATTTGTTGTTTGTGATATAAATCATCGATAAACAAGTTGAGCGCATGCACACGTTGTTTTAAACCCGCTTCAACTTGTTGCCATTCTTTTTTGCAAATCACCCGTGGAACAATATCCATAGGCCAAGACCTATCGATATTCGCTCCTTCGCTATACACAGTAAAACTAATGCCCATTTCTTTTATTGCAAATTCAGATGCAGCTTTAGCTGTGTTCAACTCATCTTCTTTTAGCTTGGCTAGATAGTCCGCTAATATTTCACACTGTTTTCTTGCTCTACCATCAGAACCAATTAACTCATCATAAAATGGATTGGTTTGATATTTTTGCCACTCAATTGCCATGGCGAACTCCTTCTATGCCGCTGTGCTTTTATAGTAAAACTCTAATCGTGTCGTTTCATATCTACTGCAACTGCTAATTGGTGCATACCACCACCAAAAACTATACCTTTAAGTGGAGTAACATCTGCAAAATCCCGACCAACTGCTAATGTTATATGTTGGTCATTGGGTAAAACATTATTGGTTGGATCAAAATCAACCCAGCCAACATCTGGTAAATAAAGGGCAAACCATGCATGGGTTGCATCTGCACCTTCTAATTTCTCTTGTCCTTCTGGTGGAAAAGTTTCGATATAACCACTGACATATCGGCCTGCCAAACCAATACTGCGCAAACAGGCGAGCGCAAAGTGTGCAAAATCCTGACAAACGCCCTTTTTAGAGGCAAAAACTTCAGCAAGTGGTGTACTTATGGTAGTTGCACCAGATTCGTACTGAAAGTCAGTGAATATTCTAGCCATTAAATCTTCGCACGCCTCAACAATAGGTCGATTAGGTGTGAACGATTGCAGAGCATATGCTCTCATTTCAGCTTGGTAATGAGTAAAAACTGAAACCAATGTAAACTCAGCTGCCTTCAAGGTTTGTGGAGTAATAGGATTCGCCAACGCCTTCACTACAGATTCCCAAGGCATTTGCCAACCAAGCATATTAATTTGCTGACGATTATAAATTTCCACTTCACTAACAGCGGTAACTTGTAGCACTTCGTGTTGGGTTGGAATGTCAAATACAGACACTCTGTTGCCAAAATAGTCAATAAAACTTTGTAAATAATCCACAGTGGGAGATGTGACTATTTCTGTGGTTAAACACTGTTGATACTGGTTACTTAAGGGTGTTAAACGCGCATGGTTTTGACACAAATTTACTGGTTCACTGTAACTATATGTGGTGGTGTGTTTGACTGTATATTTCACGATTTATCTATACTCCCAAACATAGAATTAAGTGGAGTTGCAGTTTTAGTGTGTGAGAAATATTGTAATAACAACATATCGCCAAATCGTTCTAAGCTTACTTTGACTGATTGCATTAATTCAATTAGCTCAACGCGCTGCCCATCTGTATCAAGGGCTAACGTTTCTCTATCAGCTAAGTGACATTGGGTTTGCATTTTTAATAACAATTTAGCGTGCGCTGGTAACATGCCACGAGCTGTGTTGTCAGGTAAAAATTTACACAACTGCGCCAATTGTTCAACTTGGTAGAGCAAACTACGTGGATAATCACCATCTAAGATTAACAACTCCAAGCCAGTTTCTGTGCTTTGATACATGCGATAACGGCGTTTGTGTGTGATCAAACTCACTTGGGTCGACAACACAGCTTCCAACATACTTAGCTGCTCAATTTCCGACAATGACTGACCTAACAAGTGCTGGCAAACACTGGCAATTTGGGTTGAACGTTCGACCCTGCGGCCAATATCCAACATAAACCACCCATTGCTATTGGCCATACTGTCAGAAGTTGAACCATTAAAAGCCATTAAAAAGCCTATAATGCGGTCAATGGTGGCTTGCATCACTCGAGTAGAAGCTGATGAAGGCGATTTAGCGATACGACGAATTTCATCGTTAATATCATCAATAATACGCCAACTATCCAAAGACAATAATTCACGTACTTGCAAAGCACTATTTTTTAAAGCTTTCAGGGTATTGATTAAGCTGCCGCTGAATTTTTGATCGGCAAATAACTGACTAGCGATTTCTCGTGGAATGTACGATTGAGTTTCACTTTGGCTGACATTTTGTCCCGCATATGGAAAAACCACAGCTTGATTAACCACAGACTCAACCAAACGGCTAACAATCGCCTTATTGTTACTGTCTGGGTAAATGGCAAATTCGGTGAATCTATCGATGAGAACCCTGAGCATGCGCACAGTGTTTTCACCACGCTCTAAATAACGGCCTAACCAATATAAATTTTCCGCTGTACGCGAAGGAATCACCCCATCCAACAGCGCTAAATCAGACATCTCTTTGGTTAATTTAGGTAAAGTTTGAATGCTGGTTTGGGGTGTACTGCTGCGAATCCATGTGTCTTTTATCCAACCTGATGTCGGCGTTGTTTTAATATCAGTTGTAGAAAAACACAGAGCCGAAGGTAAAACTTCAATGTTGTTACCCAAAACAAGCGCAAAACAGCGCATGATAATCGGCTGTGCGACTAAGCTGTGTTCATCCCAAAATGGCGCACTGCTATATTTAGCTTTTTTCAGATAATAATAGTCAGCCATTTGCTCGCTAGATAAACCATCAAACAAAGACATAATATTTTCAGCTTGACCTTCGCCGTCCAGCATAAACTCAGCATCGGAAAAGCGACCTATTTGATAATCGGCTAAATTAGGTAATAAATTATCTAAGTCAGCAGCGGTCAGTGAGCTAGGTTGAGCTTCAGGCAAGATCAGTGATTGGCGATTAAAATACTGCGAAATTTGTTCTAGTTTACTTTTAACCTGCGGCGTTTCGAGTATGCCACAACCAACAGGATTAACTATATGTACACAGCCCTCTCGAATGGCTTGGAATAACCCAGGAATACCGTCAATTGAATAATCAGTTTGTTCAAGTGAGTCGAGCACATTGTCGGCTAACCAGCGTACAATTACATCAACTTTGCGTAACCCCTTCAGCGATTTTAACCAGACTTTGCCTTTGCGCACTGTTAAGTCAGCACTGTTGACCAGCGTGTAACCCATATATGAGGACAAAAACGCGTGTTCAGAATTATAAGGGTCGTCAGGGCCTTTACTTAATATCACCACCCGCGGATCGCGCAAGCCAGTGGTTAAATCATTAATATTTTGCTGAAATTTATTAAAAAAGTTGGCGATGCGCTGCACATTACATTCGGCAAATTCATCGCCCATTACTCGACGAGCAATAATGCGGTTTTCTAATAATAAGCCAAGGCCTTGTGGGCTTTGTAGGTGGTCTGATTTAACTTTAAACAAACCATCTGCATCGCGGTAAATATCGAATGCTGCAATAAAAATTGGGTTGGCATTTGCCGCGAAGCTGTTTTTTTCACGAATATATAAAGGTGAAGATTGAATGGCTCGTGCATCTAAAATACCGTTAAGCATGAGCTGTTGTGAGCCATATATATCTTGCGCTGTGCGGATCAACAATTGAGTGCGCTGTTTAATCCCATCTTGAATAATTTGCCAATCACCTTCCGATAACATCAGCGGCATAGGATCAAGCCGCCAGCTAGACTGAGTCCCTGTATGGGTGACGCCGCTGTCTTGCAACAAGCGTTTAATTTCATTGCTTCGTAGGTGTATGTCTTTTTCAGTTAAATTGGCTAAACGCGCAAACAGAACATCCCAATGCGTGGTGTCACCACCGCAGTGGTGCTCCACTTCATCATGGATATGTGAGCCATTTAAATAGCTGGCGAGCCAGCTCGGCATTTCTAACATTGTGTGAGATTCGCTGTAGTACAAGTGCTGTCTCTCTAGTATATACCTAGTTTGCTCAAACTGAGCTAAACTAGGTCAGTTAAATAAACACAAGTCATTTATTGCTAACGGATTGGTCTGCGCAGATCCAGCGTATGTGGATAATCTTGATTAAAAGACTCTTCCGCCGGTACAATAAAATCTGCAATTGCTTCGTGTGCTTCCACTCTATATTGCATTTGGCTTGGATGCCACACAGGCGCATCTTCTTGCCACTCCACATAAGTGTTTGGCGTATGCCCATGCTGCCAGAAGCGCGCTAACCTGCGCCCTTCCGCCTCGAATGCATTCACCGGGAAAGTTGCAAAACTGCGACCACCTGGGTGTGATACATGATAGGTAAAACCACCAATTGAACGGCCAGTCCAGTTGTCATAAACATCAAATACCAAAGGTGCGTGCACACCAATAGTTGGGTGTAATGCATTGGGTGGCTGCCAAGCTCTAAAGCGAATTCCGGCAACCATAGCGCCTTTGTCTGTCGTTTGTTTCATCGGTAAACGACGACCATTACAAGTCACTATATATCTATCACCTACTAAACCTTTTACTTTTAACTGCACACGTTCAAGTGACGAATCAACACTACGTGCTGTACCTGTGGAGGTCGATTCTTCACCCAATACATGCCAAGGTTCAATTGCGGTACGCAATTCCAATTGCACTTGATCAATTTCGCGTTTACCACAAACCGGGAAGCGGAATTCTAAGAAAGGCTCAAACCAAGCCAAATGCATGTTAAAACCAGCTGTTTGCAAATCACGACAAATTTGCGCTATGTCTTGTTTTACATATTCGGGCAATAAAAACTTGTCATGTAGTTCTGTACCCCAACGCACTAAAGGTTTGTGATACGGCGTTTGCCAGAACCAGACCAAAAGCGTTCTTAACAACAGCATTTGCATCAAGCTCATACGCTCGTGCGGCGGCATTTCAAAACCACGGAACTCAACTATGCCTAAACGACCTGTCGCTGAGTCTGGCGAATACAGTTTATCGATACAAAATTCGGCTCTGTGGGTATTACCGGTTAAATCCACTAATAAATGACGTAACAAACGGTCCACCAACCAAGGCTGCGGTACTTCACCTTGTGGCATGTGGGCAAAGGCTATTTCTAGTTCGTACAATAATTCATCACGTGCTTCATCTACCCTTGGTGCTTGGCTGGTTGGGCCAATAAATAAACCTGAGAATAAATAAGATAAACCAGGGTGATGCTGCCAATAGGTTATAAAACTGCGTAGCACATCTGGCCTGCGTAAAAACGGGCTATTGAGTGGTGTTGATGCACCCATAGTCACGTGGTTGCCACCACCAGTACCAGTATGGCGACCATCTACCATAAACTTATCTGTGCCTAATCGACTTTGTTTAGCCAATTTGTACAAGGTTTGTGTACGCTCTACCAACTGTAACCAACTGGTAGATGGATGGATATTGACTTCTATCACACCTGGATCTGGCGTAACGGCAAATTTTTCAATACGGCTGTCATGCGGCGGTGTATAACCTTCTAACACCACAGGTATCGCCAGTTTATCTGCAACTGTTTCTATCGCATTAACGAGTTTTAAATAATGCTCAATATGAGTGAGTGGTGGCATAAATATGCACAACTGGCCCTCTCGCGCCTCAATTGCCAACGCTGTTTTGAGTAATTGGCTACCTAAATAACCGGTTTGTTTTTCTGTATAAGCTTGACCAAGAACATGGTCAAAATTCGCGGGGATGGCAGTTGGATCGCGCTCGATAAACTCGGCCGCTGCGCCTAAGCTATTTAACGGTAAACGATAACCTATAGGTGAATCACCCGGCAATAAAAAACAATGCTCGCGTTTAAACGTCCACCGGCAACCCTGCCAACAATTTTGTCCGACGTCCCACTGAATAGGCAACACAAAACCAGCAGCTTTATCTAAACCTTTTTCCATTTTAGCTAAAAAGCCTTTACGGCTCATCGCATCTAATAATTCAGGTTGTTTCGGACTTGGGTCTTGCGGTAAACAGCCTTCTTGCCACAAGTGATAAAGCACATCTTCATAAGCTGTGGTGATAGCTTGCACTGGTAAACCTAATTGTTCTGCCAGCGCTGAGCTAAACTGCTGCGCTTGTTGTTCGGTTATTTGATAATCTTTATGCACATCGGCCAATAATTCAGGCTTGTGCCAAATAGGTTCACCGTCTTTGCGCCAATAACTAGCATATTGCCAACGCGGTAAAGGTTCACCCGGATACCATTTACCTTGACCAAAGTGGCTAAACGCACCTTTGGTAAAAGTTTGCTGCATTTTGACAAAGAGTTTGTGCGCTAAAATACGTTTTTCAACACCATCAGCTGCGGTATTCCACTGGGCGCTTTCCATATCATCTACTGAGATAAAAGTTGGCTCGCCTCCCATAGTTAATTCAATGCCATGTTGTTGCATCAATTGATCAACTTTAATCCCTAGCTGATTCATCTCTGCCCACTGCGCTTCTGAATAAGGTTTAGTCACCCGTGGCATTTCCACCAAGCGTTTTACCTTATTCGAGTAACTAAATTCACTTTCACACATTTCCAGCGCGCCCGAGACAGGTGCGGCAGAAGTTGGCTCTGGGGTACAAGCAAGTGGGATATGCCCTTCACCGGCAAATAAACCAGAAGTTGGATCTAACCCAATCCAACCTGCGCCGGGAATATACACTTCAGCCCATGCGTGCAAATCAGTAAAGTCTTCTTCTGGGCCGCTTGGTCCATCGAGTGATTTTTCATCAGGCGTCAGCTGAATTAAATAGCCCGAAACAAAACGAGCTGCTAATCCTAAATTGCGCAGCAGTTGCACTAATAACCAAGCTGAATCGCGGCACGAGCCTGATTTTTTCTCTAAGGTCTCGTCAACTGTTTGCACACCCGGCTCTAAGCGAATGCCATATTTAACCATTTCATATATATGGCGATTGGCGTTAACGACAAAATCGACAATTGCGACTTCGTCGTCTTGAGTATATTTGCTTTTGACTTCGGCGATTAATTCGGCAAATTGTTTGCTGACCGTTAGACATTCAAGATAAGGGGCTAAATCTTTTTTAGTTTGCTCAGGGTAGGCAAATGGATAATGCTGCGCATAACTTTCAACAAAAAAGTCGAACGGGTTAATCACAGTCATATCCGCGACGACATCTACAGTGAAATAGAACTTATCGGTTTTTTCAGGAAAAACGACGCGGGCTAAATAGTTACCAAAGGGGTCTTGTTGCCAGTTGATAAAATGATTTTCAGGATAAATTTTTAATGAATAACTAACAATAGGTGTGCGGCTGTGTGGTGCAGGACGTAAACGAAATATATGTGGCTCTAATTGAATAGCGCGGTCGTAGTTATATTCCGTATGGTGGGTGACCCCAACCCGTATGGTCATAATCAATTCCTCTTTTGGCAACAATTGCCCATACAGTTAATTTCCCAGTAAATCATTTAAACTGCAAGAAGAATTGATTAAATTTTAATAAATTTTTCTACCTATTCTTGTTGTTTTAGCGCATTTCAACTATCAGCAAACAATTGAACTGACTTGAAAAAAACAGCATATGCTTTATATTTCTCGCCGCAAAAATTAGGACTTCAAACCATTTAAATAAATTCTTCTTTCGAAAGTTAAGGACGAAAATGAAATTCAACTATCTTCCACTCGTCGGCCTATTATTAACCGGCAGCGCATTTGCAAACGAACATAAACAGTTTAATTATGTAGAGCTAAACGCAGGTTATGTCAGCGGATACGATTATGGTCACTTATCCGGCCGCGGTGTGACTGGCCAATATAGCATGATAGAAAACTTGTATCTTGCTGGCGCATTGGAATATTGGACGGAAGACGATTTTGATTTTTACAATTCAGAAATTGGTATCGGCACTAAATTTGAAATAATGCAATACATGATTCCTTTTGCACAAGCCAATTTTAGATACGGGCACACAGAAGACAAACGCTGGGATGATTCTTATCATTCAAAAACCTATGTTTTAAACTACGGTGTAGCGGGCAATATCAGCCGAGTGCATTACAAGCTGGGTATTAATAGATATTTTCATGAAGGATTGTCACAAAATAACAACTATGAATTTGCCGAAGTGTTTGTTTCTATTACAGATTGGCTGTCGGTTGGTGGCAAATTAGAAAATACGCCTGACGAAACAATCCAAGTGGGTGTGCGTTATAACTTTTAATAAAGCTTGAGGATATTAAGGGCTGCATTGCCCTTTATATTCCTTTAATTGAATAATTTTCAAAAAACATCTAATAGCAGCATAGTGCCAAAAGCAGAAGCTACCTTTTAAATTTTCAATGCCAGCTAACCGGTGACAAGCTGACATTTTAACGACTCAAACTTTGCATAAGTAGTAGGTCTGGTAAGCTGGAAGCGCACCTGACAATGTCGTTATAAGCCGGGGTGCACCCAACTGTAATGGAACGATTTGTTAGAAGTTTAAAACCGGAGCGATTAAATAGTATTAGTTTTATTAACCATGAATCAGTGGTGTGTGAAGTTGAAAAATATATTGAGTTTTATAATTACCAAAGAAGGCATTCTGCCCTTGGTTACATGACGCCGCACCAAAAGTATATTGAAATGAAAAATGCCGCTTAGAATTTCAACAGGAACGCCGTGTTCAGCGGCTGACAAAATTGTGTGGATTTTGTGCAATAATTTGCGGAGCAAATGCACAAAAGGCGCGCAGCTATGGCTGTCCGGTGGAGGGGCGAAGCCCCGGAACGAACTGCAACACTTTGTTATGTGTTTTACGCATTATATAAAGTAAAAAAACCAATGCCGATAAAGCCGATACCGGCTACATAATGAAGATATTTTTCATTGATGTATTCTGATAATAAAGTACCAGCGAGTACACCCAGCGCTGAAGCTACAATTAGCGCTGCTGAGGCTGCAAAAAACACAGTGTATTTACTGACCTCTTTATCAGTAGCGAACAACATTGTTGCCAACTGAGTTTTATCTCCGAGTTCAGCTATAAATACTGCCCCAAAAATTGTTAAAAATACTTTCCAATCCATATCTACTACTTCACTTCGACTGACACTGTCATGGTAGAACGACCCATTACTGAGCCGC
>NZ_ARZY01000038.1 GCF_000568405.1 Catenovulum agarivorans DS-2 | reverse complement strand
TTGAACATCGAGTGGGCTCAGTTGCACACATTCGTCAGCGCTATTTAACTGGTGCTACATAAATCGAAGCTAAATGGAGTATTACTCACAAAAACGCTTCAAGCTCGGTCCATGAGTCGCTCACACAAGGCTTCCCTTCCTTGTGAAGTTTTGTTCGCAACACACCCATTCACCTTCTCGGCATTTTTATCGCTGCAACTCGATTATATTGCACTTAACTTGCAACGTATTTGTACCTTGAATTATAAGACGAGTTATTTACCATAATTCCTGATAACGTTTACATTTTTTGGTCTGATGTTAGCTTATTTATTAACCAACATCAATTACCCAATTCGATAAGCTAAAACTTGCCCGCTATCACTGCTGCTAACAAATTTTTAGTCGGGGTCGCCATACCAAATTCAGCTTCGCTATTTAAATCAAACCAAACATCTTCAGATTCTTTGATAGCTGAGTGAACTTGTTCAACCTCAACTAAAATTGGCTGAATATCCAAATGATAGTGGGTGAAGGTATGCCTAAATGGCGCTAACTCGGTTTGCTTGTTGCCATCTAATGCAAACAGGTGTTCAATTTCACCTAAGGTTAATTGGCGTTCCGATTCTGGCAAAGTGTACAAACCGCCCCAAATACCAGTAGGCGGGCGTTTGTTTAATAGCACCTGCTGACCGTGCTTAAGCAAATACATAAAAGTTTGTTTAACGGGTTTGTTTTTTTTGGGTCTAGGCACGGGCAATTGGCTAACACAGTTAGCTTGATAAGCTTGGCAACTTTGTTGCAAAGGGCAGCTATCACATTTTGGTTTGCTACGGGTGCAAATTGCAGAGCCTAGATCCATCATGGCTTGATTAAAGTAGTCTACCCCTTGTGCAGGGGTGACTTGTTCGCTCAATTGCCACAGTTTGTCTTGCACTTTCTTTTCACCCGACCATTGTTCAATTTTAAAATAACGGCAGAGGACACGCTTAACATTGCCATCTAAAATTGGATAAGGTTGTTGCAAGGTTAAAGACAATATTGCACCAGCTGTGGAGCGGCCTATGCCTGGCAAAGCTAATACTTGTTCAAAGTTAGTTGGAAACTCATTATGTATTTCTACAATTTGTTTGGCAGCTTTGTGTAGATTACGTGCACGAGCGTAATAACCTAGGCCGGTCCAAAGTTGTAAAACTTGATCTTGCTCAGCAGCCGCTAATGCTTCAACGGTTGGGAATGTTTGAATAAAACGTTCAAAGTAAGGGATCACTGTGGTCACTTGGGTTTGTTGCAACATAACTTCTGACAACCAAGTTTTGTATAGGCTTTTATTTTGTTGCCAAGGTAAGTGCTTGCGGCCGTGTTGGTGATACCAATTAATAACCTGATTGCCGAATTCTGTGTTTTGTTGCAATGAAACCATGTTGTGACTTGTTAACCGAGTGAGTAAACTAATGAGATTGAGGCATGTATTTTATAGCAAAGGCTAGGAGTAAACCATGGCATTGGTGTATAGCACAGATAAAGGTCGAATAACTGAAGACAAACCACAAGAGCAAGCCCAAACTTTTGCTGACGGCGCAGTGCGCATTCGTCGCGAAACGGCTGGACGTAAAGGCAAAGGGGTTATTACAGTTGCTGGTTTACCTTTGGTTGGGGCTGAGCTTAAGAAAGTTGCGCAGAACCTAAAAAAGAAGTGTGGCACTGGAGGTGCTGTCAAAGACGGCGTTATAGAAATTCAAGGTGATAAGCGAGATGTCATTAAAGCTGAACTTGAGAAAATGGGTTATAAAGTCAAACTAGCTGGCGGTTAGCTGCTAGTTCATTGAATCGCGCACACTGTTGATGGTCTGTTTAACCGACATGCCATCTTCAAACTCAGCACTGGCCATAGATATTTGTAGTTTTTGGATAAGCTCGTTGTCGTGCTCTAAAGTATGTTGAGCTAATCTTTTTACTGCAGCTTTAACGCCAGATTCTTCATTGCATATCAGTAGTGCGACAAACTCATTTTCGCCATATCTATATACGAGATCTGTATTGCGAAATGTTGTGAGGATCTGATGACCGAACATAATTTGCAGCTCTTCCGAGCCTTGTGTGTCAGCTGGCGTTATTTTAATAAAAGTAAGCCACTCTTTTTTATCCATACGATTGGCATCATGGGCACAGGTAAGTGCATGTTGCGCATATCGAATTAACGACACCTCTAAACACTGTTTATTGTACAAGCCTGTAAGTAAATCACGCTCCATATTTTCAAATATTTTCAACAGATTGGTAAATACAGAAATGACATTGCCAGCCAGAAAATTATGAACGGCTTTTATATCTATGGCCTGTAATTCCAATGCATGGCCGACCTTGCCTGCGCTGGGCACGATTGGAAATATTAAATATTTGGTGCGTTTACCTTCGATTGCTTGGCTCATAGGTTTCTGTGCCAAAAAGCTTTCGATAACGATTTGAGGTGGTTCGTTTGAATCTCTTGCTTGCCAAGGCTTTTCGACAATTTGTCTAAAAAGCAATTGTTTGCCATCGGCTGCTTGGTTAATTTCTAAACCTTGTTTGTTATGTACTTCGTACATACAGGCGTGATAAACCAACCTTGAGCGGAATAACCGTAAAAACAAGGTATCAATTAACGATAGAGAATCTAATTGCTTAGTCAAAGCCAACATAAGCGATATACTGCGCTGAAGAAACTCAATATCTCTGGTAGAGGTGGCCAAACTCGATTGCGTTAATGGCATTGTCGACTCCTTCCGTGTATCAATTAACAATAGCAGACTTTGACCCATTTGGTATGTCCAGCAATTGTTTATTGGCTAATATATTTCCCGCCAATTAATAATACGATCATTACCTCTGAATATGCCCCAAATTAATTCAGTTGTAATATTACTGTCTAGGCTGACATCGGCATCCCAATCATATTGTAAATAAGGATAAGTCGCTAAGTTTATTTGCGCTGTCATTGTGCCTTGATTACCTTCTCCTGGCGCGGCGAATAGGAAGTTTAATAGACCAGATTGTGCGGTGATGCTGTTGCTGTTTGTCGCAGGAGATAACAAGCTTGTATTGGTACCGCCAGAAATTGGATATTGATTTAGCCAAGTTTGCCCATTGCTGTGATTTTGCCCTCCGAAAGTAAATATCACGGATGGCAACACAGTTGTATTATCAGTCGATGCGGTTGTCCAACTGCTGCCATTATAACTTTCTATGGCAATCGGCAAAGTTAGGTTGTCTGTTTCTGGACCAAAGTTGTTACTTAACAGTAAACGCGCACTGACAATATTGGCAGGGCTGGGTATAAAGCTGTCAGCTGTGCTAGCAATTAAGCCATTGTTTGCATCAAAAAAAGCACCTGTGGCAAAGGATAAACTGATGCTGGTATCAAACGGAGCTGTTGTTTGATTGGCTGCACTTTTTTGATGTTGAAAGCTGTCTGCTGCTGCAAATTGATAGGTGAAGCTGCCGTCAGCGTTGTCGGTCAAACTGCCCGCGTTTAAATTGCTGGTTAAAATTATGCTGTTGTCTGTTGTACTGGCTGTAATTTTTGCTAAATCTGCACTCAAATTGGCGGTACCTAGAGCCGACGTATAATTATGTAAAGCATTACCTAAAGCATCTATACCAATTACAGCAACCGCGGGTTGGCTTGCATACGAAAAACTTTGCCCTAAGTAAGTATTGATTAAATTTACATTTTGGTACTGACCCTGCGAGCGGTTGTCTGTAAAACCATTCGGGTAGATTTCATCTGCTGCATAGATATTTAGCTGCGCAGGTATAAATGTGCCTAACGTAATCGTATTGGAACTGATATTACCTAGGCCTAAATAGTTTACATCTCGTGCTTGTAGTTGATATTGGCCATACTCGTCAATTTTACTTTGATTATAGCTATAGGCACCGTTACTAAAAGTGGTTGCGATAGAGTCGGTAAAACCTGCTTGCGAGGTCACTTGCCCCGCGGCACTATAAAATAAATTGGCTTCTTCACCCCCTAAATTAGGATCTGGTATGGCCCTAACTAAATCAAATTGTAACTGACTGGGCTGATAACTTGGTGTGACTGTTGTATCGCTACACTGTGCTGAAACTTCAAGGTTAAAGTCAGTATTAACCGCCATGTTATTGGTTGCTGAACTTGTGCTAACCACCAGTTGATTGGGATAAAAATTGACAGTGTTGGAATTGCTGATTAATACTGAATTTGGATCGGATATTTGTACTGTTACTGCACCTGCATCCGCGTAGGTTAGGTCTAATGTCGCTTGAGCAGAGTTGTCGAATTGGGTTGTTATAGAGTGCGTTTGCCCTAACGAATAGTTATTGTTGCCAACTTGCATTGATGCGTTACCCTGTTTGTTGACATGGTTTAATAGCATTTGAATGGTGCGCGAGCCCGTCCAAGCAGGGGCGCAATTTTGGCTTTGGTCGGTTTTTAGTGCTTGAATGGTAATGCTACCTTGCGTGCAAGATTCAATATTGGCGCTGCTGACAACAAATCCTGAGTCTGAAAATACTAGTTGACAATTGCCGTTGCCATTACAGGTAACAGGAGCTGACGGCGACAAGTTAGTTAAACCTAGCGTGATAGTTGCCGCGCTGCTTTGGCTTAAGCTCACACTCTTACTACCAGTGAAACTATTGGCGTCTATTACACTGGTACTATTGCCTATGGTTTTGGTTAAAGTTGCGTTGGTTACTTGATTGTACAAATCACAATTGGCATTGCGACAGGCTTTGACTGTTACTGAGGCTGTGCTGCAGGTTAGTGCGCTGCTGTCATGGGTGATTTCATAGTGATCTACTTGTACACAATCTACTGGCGCTGTTGCTGCTAAATCAGCAATTTGTTGGCCGGTTAAGCTACCTGAATATAAACGAAAATCGTCTATTGCACCGTTGAAAGATTGTGAACCGGCTTTCCAAGTACTGCCCCCAATCGTGAAAACGTCCGCTGCCTGTGCTGTTAAAGTCTCACTACCACTGGCAACTTGTGTTCCATTTTTATAAACAGCCCAAGTATTGTTGCTTGCGCTGTAACTTACTGCAATATGCGTCCATTGCCCCAAATCATCATTGGTTATTGTTGATTTGATTGAGTTGTTAGAGCCTGTTTTATTGATGTCCCAATAGATAGTATTGCCAGACTCCCACCTCGCTTCAAAGCCGTCATTAAAGCCAAATATTCGGTTGCGGCTGGTCGGTAGTGCATCGACTTTCATCCAGAAAGTGATTACGCCATCTGCAGGGGGAGTAAAACTAGCGGTTGTGATCCGTTGATTTGCCGACTTGTTAAAATCGAGGTAATAACCCGTATTTTCACACATCCAGTTCGGATCTTGGCTATCCGTTGAATTGGAATTGCCTAATATAGCGTCTCGGCTATAGCTACTAGAATCAACAGCTGTTTGGCCACTACCGGTGTCAAACTGGTAATGGGCAACTAAGGTTGGAGAGGCGTTTGAAGCTCCAGGTGTCGAATTGCCGCAGCTGCTGTCCCATTGATTGCTGGCTTTTGAGCCATCAGTTAACGCACAAGCGGTTGAGTTGTTGCCGGGAGCGTCGATAATTGTACTGGAAGCAGGGTATTCACTTTCACAGTCTGTCCACTCATTGCCGTTGTGACCACTGGGCGGGTAGCGTAAGTAGTGGACAAATTCATTATTGGTGTCTAGAAGGAGTATTTCTTGAAAATTATTATGCCAATCAACGTCAGGTTTACTAATTAAGTTGCTGTTGGGCACATGAGATAAGTTTGGGTTGTTGATATTTTCGGCAAAAACAATATATTCGCCAGGTTGGTAGGTCGTGTTGCTCGAAAACAGCTCAAAAGAAAATTGATTTGGTGCACCAGCTCCATTTGCTTGCAATTGCCAATTATTCAAATTGATAGCACTTGAGGCGTTTTCACTCACATAAAGCTCAATCCAGTTATTGCCATTTTCAATATGAAACTCGTTGATGGTCACAAGACTACTATCTGAGCTTAAGTCTGGGCAGGTGTAGCTGACGGATTGACTACAAACATCGCCCAATGTTGCTTGGTTTGGGTCGCCTGCAAACTCAACATGCGCATCAGAGGTCATATGTAAATTGGCAGTAGATAACCTGCCTTTTAAGTAAGCAGTATTGTGCATCGATGTTGAACCATAAACATTGTTCCCTTGTTTACTGGCATTTACATAGACTAGCCCAAATAATTTTGCGTTACTCGATAAGTTTAATCCCGTGTTGGTATTTTGTGCATGAATAAAAAAAACAAAGTGATTTGGATCACCATTTAAATTGATACTCGCTGTATTGTGGATTGATAAGCTTTTCAAAATATGAAAACGCACGCTGCCGCTACCTTTGCTGGTATCTAAAGTAATTTTGCTATTCGACGACAACGACAAATTTTCAATATAGTAATCACCTGGCGGAATAGTCAGCTCGGTGTTGTTACTCAACGCAAAATTTTTGAAACGGTAACTGGTATTGGCGGCTGAGAAACTACCAGAAGCTTCGCTACTAAAACCAACGTTTCCATAATCATATTTATTCTGATAGTTATAACTGCCGTTGTTTGCTCCAAAAATGACGCTTAAGCTACTGTGTACGCCCACATAAGTGGAGCTTGGTGAGGTTTGAAAATTAGGCATGTTGATTGAGCTTGCGCTCGACCCACTAATATCACACGTGACACCCGCGCCACAGCTATTGCTAACAATTTGTCCAGCTTTTTTAAAGGGTAATTGATTAGGAGTTGGCTCATTGGAAATGTGAGCCGTATTATTCATAGTCAATTGACCTTGATTGTAATTTGAGCTGATAGCACTAGGGAATACCTCATCACAAGTCGCAGCTTGGAGTTGTAGGTTAACCAGTATTAGGCAACTAAAAGCTAATAAAAGGCGAAAATACTTCATAAATCTACAGCCTCGACACTGATTGAGCGTGTGGTAATTAAATCGCTGACTGTGCACTGCGCAGTACTCGTGATAGTTAATAAATCATTGCCATTGATAACACCTGAGCGTGTGCTGCAGTTGAGCGAAACGCTACAACCTCTAAAACCCGTAGTGTTTGGTAAGGTAATTGGGCTCGCGGTAATGGTTGCACAATCAGTCGTAGAGGTTGAGGTTGTCGGGTACAAGCGGCTCAAAGCGATTTGAATTCCACTTTGTGCACTACTAAGTGCCCGCAAACCAATTACTTCGTAAGCTATGTTTAGATTAGCGACACTCAGAGAGCGCATAACCCCAGCCAATAAAATTGACAAAAATACCAATACAAACAGAGCTATTATTAAGCTACTGCCTTGCCGTTTGCGTTTTAACTGCTGGCTCTGTAGTTTTTGGCTAATATTATGGCGCATTAGGTATTTGCACTAAATGGTGAAAGAACATACTTTCATTATTATCGGTTAACCGCGAAAACTCTAGGTAAATTGCTACCTGACCATGGCGTAATAAGCTTGCATGAGTGTCTACATGGAAAGGTGCTTCAGTTGCAACTGCATTCGAAACATTCTCTGCCATTAAACTATAGTTTACGTTTGTAGCCGCTTTCAATTGAGTTGGGTTAAGTTGATTGGTGGTCGCAGTATAGTTTTGGTAGCGGTATATATTACTGTTTTCTAAACAATAACTAACTGGGGTTGTCCATTGATAATAGCGTTTGGCCGGCGAGCCTTGAGCGATACTAATATTCGACGAAAAATTAATGACTTGAGAGCCGTCACCTTGTACAGCATTAACTGAATCAATCGTGAAGGTTTGCTGATTGGCAACAGTATAAATATCTGCCGTTTGGGTGGGATAGATACTAAGTTGGCTATTTGAGGAAATGGTTCCAACAGTTGGGCTGACTAATGTTATTTGACTGTCACTAGCGGGTGAAATAGGTGCCGTTAGATATTTGCCGCTATTGACGACCGGAACATATTCAAGACAAGCTGTATTGTTGTTACTATCATTTAATGTGCGTAAGCTGTAGGGGACCGCCATTCTCAGTTCTCGCGTTAACCTTTCTATAATAAAACGGCTGTCGTCAAGAACCAGTTGTCGCTCGCTTACATCTACATAATAAGTCGCCCCCCAGCCAATAAATTTGCTGGTTGTAACACTAACAATACCGAGTACGACGATTGCCAAAATGAGCTCGATAAGCGTGAATCCCTTGTTGTTGATGTGCTGAACTTGCATTAAAAGTTACTCCTGTAAGCACTAAACACAGATTCGTTGCCTATAGGGTCAGTGATACTGATTTGGATGAGTTTATGAGCACCAATATTAGCATCTGCAGTACCATTAAAATCGCTATCGTAAATAACGCTCACCGACAATTGATAATTTGCGTAGTTATTTGCTAGAGCTGTATTGTTGGGCATGCTGAGCTCTATTATGTCTCCACCTGTGGTATTGAGGTCATGATAGTCATCTACATCATCATAATCGTCTCGGCTTGATTCGCCATTATCCGCGCCAAAATTTGCCGCCGCTGTGCATGCTGGTGCCCCTGCATCGGCACTTGAACAGCGAATTGAACCACTTACTCTATCTGAATTCTCGTCAAAAGACTTTGCCAAAATTTCATTTAACAAGGATGAACCTAGCTCAGACGCCCTGACTTGATACCAAGGGTCGGCGACAAACTTATTGCTATTGGTTAATACATGCGTGAAGTAGCTAAAGGTAATCGCAAGTACCACAATGCCGATTACAATTTCAATTAGAGTAAAACCTTGTTGGATATATCGTTTCATCTGTGGATATATCCTTGTGGCTCAATGGTTATTGTGGCCGTTAACGTGCCGGCAATTTCAATTGTGCAGCCGCCTGTGCAGCCATGGGTTGGCTGTCCTAATGCATTAAATCGGATATCAAACGAATTGGTGATGGCTTGGCCGTTCGCCGATATGGCTAGATTGGCATTTGTTGCTTCTGTCTCACTGACTCCTAAAAAGTCATTGGTAAAACTGCTGGCAAGCGCATTGTTGCTGCAGTCATGTTGACCAAAGCGTGTACTAACAATAATTACTTGATGGCAGCTGCCAGTGGTATTTTGCATCGCTTGCAGTTGGCTGTGCCGCAAGACGTTTAGTAAACGGTCTCGAAACTCGGTTGTGTAGCTATCACTTTGCACTAAGCCGATTTTGGGAAACGCCGCGACTGCAATAATGCCGATTAGCACTAAAACTACAATAAGTTCTACTAGGGTAAAGCCTGTATTGCAATGTGGCTTTGACATAAAGTTATGATTTGCGATTGGGGGAAGGGAATAAGGCTCATCAAAAATGAGCCTCGATAGCAATCTATTGGCCTACGGATCGCATTCTGCTGATGTCGTAATTCGACCAACCTCTGCGGTGCTAGTAGGTTGTGTATACACTACACTACAGTCGCCTTTAGAAAAGGTTGCGGTATTACCCGAGTATGCAATAGACCAATCGCTTGGTATATCAATGATAGCACCAATGCCCTGGGCTGTGCTTTCTGGGTAACCGTAATCAGTGTCAACATGGCCATCTGCAACAACTGTTGTTGCTACAGCCGTTTCTGCATTGTTGCCTAGGGTATTTTGTACCAATGCTTTTGCATGAACCATATTTACAGCACTGACAATCGAGCCTTCAATAGCTTTTGCTACTGATAACTCTGCTTCGTCTTGCACATCAATAAATCTTGGGGCAGCTGTCACAGCTAGAATACCTAGAATGACAATAACGACTATTAGCTCTATGAGCGTGAAGCCTTGTTGTTGCGATCGTTTCATGTTTTACCTCGTCTTAAACGTATAAATTAAATTTAGATTATTTTTTGATTGTTTGCCATTAGAAAAACACTGATATTGTGAATCTTTATTGACAATATGTGACTTTGCGCAAAAAACATTCAGATAGATGCATTTTTACTGGTTATTGCTAAACACGCTGATTTGCCCTGTTAACGGCAAATATTCAAAACCATTGCCCGAACCTGTTCCATTGGGTGCGCCACTACTGTTTTTTATTGTTTGCACCAAATAGTATAAACAGGTGCTTTGCCCATCACTGCTGCTGGTGGTTGTGTAATAATCGTTTTCTGCAAAATTGGTATTATTGTTGCCAACAAAACTTGTGGTTATCTTCGGTGAACTTTGTAATATTCGAACGAATATCTGTTGGCAATCTTCGGCTGTTAACGAGTCTGCACTTGAGTTATTGTCATTCTCGCCTCCCGTCGGATAACCTTTGTTCGGGTCAACCGCAACATTGACCCCATCCAAGTTTACTAATGCGACATTAGTTCCACCATTGTTAGTTGGGCGGCCATCCAACTCCCACTGCGAGCGAACTAAACCTACAGCGGTAGCAAAACCACCAGCGACACCTTCCACCGTTGCATCTTCTGCGTCATCTGTCACGCTTAATAAGCGAGGTAAGGCCGTTGCTGCTAATAACCCTAAAATGATAATTACGATAACTAACTCGACTAATGAAAAGCCTTGTTGTTTAGCTTTATGTGTTTGTGTGGTCACTCTATTCCTCCGTTAGCCGGCTCATTACTTCGCCGTTTGCTTCAAAATACAGCAGAGTCTTTTTGCCGTATTTATACACACAGGCAGCTCGCCCTTTGATGCGTTCGAAATAATGCCGCTGCTTTTCTGTAATAAGTTTAGTCGATTTATCCAATAAATCTGTCCATAGTTGTTTACACCCTTGGGCGTTATAACTGGTTATTTTTGGCCAACCTTTTTGTGTCATTTGAATACTATTTGGCTGTGTTTGAGGAAACTGGCGTTTTTCTAACGACTTGGTTTCCACGACACTTAATAGGTTGACTGAATCAGGCCTAGCTTGGCGTAACCACTCTACATGGGTTAAGTGTACGGCTTCATTAAACTGATTCGCTGCCATACTAAATGCCACCGTGTTTGACTCTCTATCTGTTTTTTTTAAATATACCAGCCATATTGTCCATAACATCAGCATAATGGATAAAACAATCATAAATTGAGCAAGAGAAAACCCTTTCTGAGATTGCCCAATCATATTCGATCTAACCTTTCACCGTATTCATCATATCCCACATCGGCATAAAGATACCCAATGCTAATATCATGACAATGCCCGCTACTATTGCAATAAGTATAGGCTCAATTTTGGCCGTTAAGCTTTTTAAATCATAGTCTACTTCGCGCTCATAATAGTCGGCAACTTCTTCAAGCATATTGTCTATTTGCCCGGTTTCTTCGCCAACGGCGATCATTTGCATAACGAGCGGGGTAAACATCTTGGTTGCGTTAGCTGTGCGTAACATGCTGTCACCCTTTTCGATACCGCGGCGCATTTGCACAACTTTGCTGCCGACATAAGCATTGTCGACGGCTTCGGATGTCATTTGTAACGCATGCGTTAAGGGCACACCTGCTCTTAACATCATGGAAAATGAGCGAGCAAAACGCGACAAGGTTGAGCGCTCAATGATTGAACCGACAGCTGGTAGGCGCAGTTTATATTGATCCCACAACAATTTACCTTTGCTGGTTTGGACATATTTATTTAACGCGTAAACAGTTGCGACAATGGCAAGGATAATGATATGCCAATAGTTTACAAATAAGTGAGAGCTGGTTATGAGCAGTTGAGTTGTCCATGGCAGTTCGGCATCGAACTTAGCAAACATATCTGCAAAGGTTGGGATAACAAAGATATTCATTAAAAAAATGGCTGCGACAACGGCGAGGATTACGAATATTGGATAGCGGGTGGCGGACTGTATCCGTTTGCGTGTTTCTTGTTCGTCTTCTAAATATTGTGCTAGTTGCAAAAAAGCGGCGTCTAATTTACCGGTATTTTCACCCACATTGACCATACTGATGAACATTTTTGAAAAAACTTTTGGGAAAGATGCCATGGCATTGGCGATTGGGCGACCTTTTTCAAGCTCAGAACCTACTTGAGTTAAAGCATCTCTTAATTTTATCGATGTGGTTGTTTCTGCTAGGCCTTGTATCGCGCGAATGATTGGAATGCCTGCTTTTAATAATGAGTACATTTGTCGGGAAAACATCACTAGGTCCGACAGCGTTACTTGGGGCACAAATAATTGCATTTGCATTAGGCTTTGCTGAGATGACGCGTCATTACTTGCTTTTTTTGCGTTTTCAACGGTAATGCGTTTTATCGACAAAGGCACAATATTGCGGCGCTTCAAAGCAATTGCTGCTTCACTCTCATTGGCAGCTTCAATGGTACCATCCACTTTGCTGCCTGCTGCGCTGCCTTGATAACTATATTTAGCCATTAACTCTCCTCCAGCGCTTGTGCCATGCGCTCAAGTTCAGCCATATTTTCAACCAGTCGCAGCACTTCTGCTATCGATGTGATACCTTGCTGTGCGTAAGCGAGCGCTGCTTGCGCCAAAGTTTGGAATGATGGGCTTTTACGCGCTTGGATGGCAAAGTCTTCTATATCGCTGCGTTTTAAAGCATTTACCATAGCTTCATTGAGCTCTAAAAATTCAAACACACCAATACGTCCGCGGTAACCTAAATAGTTGCAAGATTGACACCCTTGACCAATTTTAAACGCTACATCTTTACATGACTTTCCGGCGAGTGCCGACAGCCATATATGTTCATTATCGCTTGGCTGGTAGTCTATAGTGCAATTGTCGCAATTTTTGCGAATTAAACGCTGAGCAATTACCGCTCTTAATGAGCTTGCGACTAAAAATCCTGGTGCGCCCATGTCCAATAAACGCACGGCACTACTAATTGAATCGTTTGTATGTAGAGTCGATAGCACCATATGACCGGTGAGTGCGCCGCGTAAACCAATTTCGACGGTTTCTTGATCACGCATCTCACCCACCATAATGATATCTGGGTCTTGTCGTAACGCTGTACGCAGTACACTGGCAAAAGATAAGTTTATTTTGCTATTTACTTGTACCTGGTTAATCCGCGGCAGACGGTATTCTACTGGGTCTTCAACGGTAATTATTTTTGATGCAGCTTGGTTGAGCTCACTTAAAGATGCATACAGAGTTGTTGTTTTACCTGAACCAGTTGGACCCGTGACCAGGATCATGCCATTTGGTCTGTGCAATACATTGCGGTAGCGTTTGAGAATATCTTCTGGCATGCCTGTTTGTTCAAGACTCAGCACCCCACCGCTTTGATCTAATAAACGCATGACCACAGACTCACCATGCTGAATTGGCATGGTTGACATACGTACATCAATACTTTTGCCTGCGGTTTTGATATTAAAGCGCCCATCTTGCGGTAAGCGTTTTTCTGAGATATCTAAACCAGCCATGAGTTTTAATCTCAATACTAGTGCGGGTGCTATATGTACTTCATTTAATATTGACTCTTGCAATACGCCATCCACTCGTTGGCGAATGCGCAGTGCCCTATCATCGGGTTCAATATGTATATCCGACGCTTTCACCTGTACCGCGTCTTCAAAAATAGTGTTGAGCAGCTTTGCCACTGTGGCTTCTTCTTCATCACCATCTGTGGCGAACATTGCCGCATTAAAATCTTCGGTTTCGGCATATTCAGTTTCTAGCTGCGAGGCAAATGATTGAATATCTGCGGTACGGCGATATAACGCATCAAAGGATTCAAGCAACTGGCTTTCTTTTACTGCAACAATTTTAAGCTCTTTGTCGGTCAGTCGAGAGGCCACCGAGTCAATTGCATTTATGTCGGCAGGATCGCTCATGCCCAGTACGTAATGTTCTGTTTCTTCTTCGACTATGAGTACTCGGTTTCGCCGAGCAAATACTTCGGGCAGTTTTTGCGCTAAGTTTGCATCTAGGCGTTTTTGCGAAATATCCCAATAGGGGACATTGAGCTGCTGCGCTAAAAACGTTAGCAGTTGGCGTTCAGATATTGCACCCGATGCGATAAGCGTTGCACCCAGTTTACGGCCGCTTTCTTTTTGTTGCTTAAGCGCCTCCATTAACTGGCCTTCGCTAATAATTCCTTCGTCAACGAGTAAGTCACCTAGGCGTTTTTTTAACTTTGGTTTGATCATGGTTGTAGCTCCATGATTTTGTTCTCTACAAATTTAAGCGATGCAGTACTGACACCTCCTTGATTTGCAACTGTTTGATAGTGCTTTAATGCCAGTTGTTTTTCACCTAACTTTTCAGCGTTAATGGCTGCTCCTAAATGCCATTTGGCATGGCTTGGGTTTAGAGTGAGCAAGGTTTGCCAGGTTTGATAAGCAGCTTGCCAGTACTCAAGTTGTTGGGCTAAGTTGGCTTTAAATTGAAACATATTGGTGTGGTAGCCAGCTACTTCTGGGCTATTTGGCACAGATTCTAGTACTTGCCATGCGGCCTGTAGCTGGTTTTGTTCATTTAGTATTCGCCCTGCAATAAAATAATAATCCCAATGCTTGGGATACTGGTGGATACCTTGTTTAAGTGTTGCTAGAGCCTTGGCGGTATTTTGCCCGCCATAAAAGATACTGACCAATAAGATACGGGCTTGATGGAAGTCAGGTTTGAGCTTTAGTGCGGATAAAATATGCTGTTCGGCTGGGATAAATTGGCCACTATCTAATAAATCTTGAGCGCGTTCAAATTTACTATAGGCAATTTCTTCTGCTGATTTTTGCGTATTTTGAATTCGCAATTTACCACTAGGTTGCGCGGCTTGTTGAGTTGGTTGCTCGCTTGATGGCTTGTCTGTTTGATTGCTTTTTGCTACTGGTTCAACTGGCGTATCTGCAGAAGTTGGTACGTCTGCGGTTGGTGGGCTCGATGCTTGGCGCTGTGATTGTGTTGGCGCTGAAACACTGGCAACGGCCTGTTGAGAAGTGGATGATTGTTCTAGACTTTTATCTGCCGGAGCAGTTGTTGTATTTTCATTTTGGTGTGTTGGGGCAATTAAATTAGCATTAATTATTTTTGCTGTTGGCTCAGCTTCTGATGATTCTTGTTGTTTAGGTGATGTAGCTTGTTGTGGTACAGCCATTGTTGTTGTGGGTTCCAGCTGCTTTTGTATATCTGGCCAATACATCCATAGCGCATATATAACAAGCAAAAGTGCAACTACCGCCCAAATTATTTTCCTACTGTTGTTGGTTACTTTGTTCGCTTGTGCGGGTATCTGTGGGTAATCTTGCTCGGCGGATGCTTGGCCTTGCTGTTGGCGACTGTCTAAATCTTTGAGCATTTGGTTGATGACACTCATGCTTGGCCTCCTAACCAAAAGCTCGTGGCAATCGCAATTACAGCTGCGAGGCTTAGCATAATTCTTTGTGCCTTTTTGTCTGTTAATAGTCGAGCAAATAAAGCTGTAGGGGTTGCAATGGCCGATTGGCGGTGAGTCGCTTCGGTATCATTGATTGCTTGTTTGGCGTGCTCTGTGGTTATAGAGCTGGTTCCTTGACCAAAAGCTAGCATCAAACATTTGTGCGCCAAAATATTTATGATTCTTGGTGTGCCTTGCGATGCTTGAAATAATAATTTACACACTGGCAAGGTAAATATTGGCATGCCTTGGTATCCTGCAATGGTCATTCTATGGTGCAAATATGCTTGAATTTGCTCTGATTGCAATTGGTCTAAGCGAATTGAAAAGGTTATGCGTTGTTTTATTTGCCTAAAATTATGTTGTTCTAGTCTGTTATCTAGTTCGGGCTGAGCAAATAAAACTAGTTGCATTAGTTTACTGTTTTCTGTTTCTAGATTGGTAAACAGTCTGAGTGCTTCTAAGCTTTCATCGGGTAACACTTGCGCTTCGTCTAAAATGAGCACCAGTTGTTTGCCTTGTGCGCATATATCTATGAGTTTTTGTTGTATTTTTTGTGTTAACGCAGCGCTTGCGCAGTTTTCGCTGTCGATGGCTAATTCTTGCGCAACCGCATGGCGCAATTCATCTGGGTTCAAATACGGGTTGGGAATATAGGCCGTGACAAATTCGTCGCCCAAGTCGTTCATTAGTTTTCGGCACAACAAGGTTTTACCTGTGCCGACTTCGCCTGTTACTTTAACAAAACCTTCACCCATTTTTAGCGCAGTTATCAAGGTTTGCAAAGCTTCGTGGTGGCTTGGTAGCCCCAAGAAAAATTGCGTATTTGGCGTCAGTGAAAATGGCAGCTCTTTTAAACCAAAATGATATAAGTACACAGATTACTCCGCTTGATACCATTGTTTTAGCAGGTTTGAAGAACGTTGTAATTGTTCTTGCCAGGTACCTTTGCCTACAACAGTCGGTTTGATCATAATGATAAGCTCTTTCTTTTGGCGCGTTGTTGATTTTGATTTAAACAACTCACCTAACACCGGAATATCGCCCAAAATAGGCGTTTTAGAATCGTTATCTCTCTCTATTGTCTGCATTAGACCACCAATAACCACTATTTCACCTGAGTTAGCTTTAATAATGGTGTCTGATTCTCGGACGTTACTTTGAGCCAGAGGTAGGGTAAAATTTTGTTGATCTAAGGTGACAACTTTTACCTGTTCACTGGTATCTATTACCGATGGGTGGACATGCAGAATTACTTGGCCATCTGCATTAATTTGTGGTGTTACATCTAACGCTATGCCTGAGAAAAAAGGCTCAAGCTCAATATTTGGTGTGGATGTCGTAGCTGTACCTGTAACTGTTGTGGTTGAAACTTCAGTTACAAAATATTCATCGGTACCCACTTTAATGACGGCTTTTTGGTTATTTGCTGCGGTTAGTCTTGGGCTTGATAATACTTGTACATTGCCTTGGGTTTCGAGCAAACGAATGAGCCCAGCAAAATCACCATTGTTAAAAGATAAGCTAGTAATGCCGCCAAGGACATTGGTGATGGTATCGCCAATTGAACCACCTGTACGAATTGAGCCTATTGTTGTTGTGTCAACGGTTCCGAGTACGGTTTCCCACTCTATACCTTGTTGGTAACCATCGTTTAAACTGACCTCGATTACTTTGGCTTCGAGTATCACTTGGCGTTGCATTTGTTGTTCTGTAGCCGATAAAAATTGGCGAATGCTACGAATTTCATCTGGAAAAGCACGTACAGTAACTAACCCAGCTTGTGGATTGACGATAATGCTGCGGCCTTCCTGCGCGGTTAACAGTGTATTTAACGCACTTTTTAATTCGGTCCAAAAATCATTTTGTGTATTGGATACGATAGTGGTGCCATTGGCTGTGTTACTAGACAAACCACTGGCTGAATTTTGGTTGGCTTCTTGTCCTGCTAAACCTAAATTTGAGTTATTGCCGCCACTGTTTGCATCTCGTGAGTTACTGACACCTCCAGAGGTGATTGAAGTGAAGGACGCGCCAAAACGCTGCATGGCTAAATAATCAACAGATATAGTTTCAGTACGCATGCCCGCTGGGAATATTTGCAACAAACGCCCTTTTAAACGTATATCGTAGCCATAAATATCTTTGACGATTTCAACCACTTCAGCCAGCGTAACGCCTTTTAGCGCAAGTGTTAGCTCACCAGTTACGCTTGGGTGAACCACTAAATTGAGTGCGGTCCCTGCAACTAAATTGCGGAAAAAGGGTTCTATCGCGACAGCTTGTGCTTCAATGTCGTATCTTTTGTCATCATCTAATGGGTTTTGGCTGAGTTGACTTAATTGTGGTGTGAGATCTGCCCAAACTTCATCTGGAATTTTTTCGGGGGCTGCTTTTTTTGGGCTGTTAAGTGCCTTTTCAATGTCTGGTGACAATTGACGAGACTGGCATCCGACCAAAAGGAATAATGTGACAACAAAGCTGAAGCTGAGTTTTATGCGCATAGGTTAATGGCCATCCAATTTACTTGCTGTTTTAACCTGAACTGATTGCAGATTAATGGTTTGTTTTTCACCGCTTTTATTCAGAGTAACGGCTTGCGGTGTGATTTTTATAACTTGAGTGTCTGCGTTAAGCCATTGCTGCTCTTTATATGACTTGTTATTAATAATGGCAAACTTTTGCTGATTATTAAACATAATTGCTTGCAGATTGATTTGACTACTGGCCGTTTTGGTTGTTGCGGTGACAGCAGCTGTGCCGAGCAAACTAAAATTAGGTCGAGTCGGATCTGTAGGTAATGCACTACAAATTGTGCTGATAATAATGCAGGTAAACCCTATTAAATAGTTGATGTATTTTTTCATAGTTTTAATACATCCTCGGTTAAACTCAAGGTTGCAATTTCAATGCTTAGTTGGGCACTTGGGTACTGTTTTACCTGATATTGAAAGTTTTGCCAGTTAAATTGCCATGGCAATGATTCAACACTGTGTAAAAACTCGTATATATCTTGGTAGCGACCTTCTATCACCATATGTAAATTCTGTTGGTATAGGCTAACGTTCATCGCTGGATGTTTGTCTGCAGCAGCTTGATTGACCGCCATTAAATCAACGGCTGGCATCGCGTGTAGACTAACCAGTTTTACTCTGTCACTTTGTGCTAGCATGTCTTGCAGCAGCTGTGTCATTTGCTCGGTATTGACAAGCTCAGCCGAAATTTGCTCTAAGTTAGCATCTACCGACTCTAGTCTTTGTTTGAGTTGGCTAATTTGCTCATTTAATGGCAAGTTAATATCGATTCTAAGTGCTTGTTTAAGCTCGGTTGAACTTTGTTCTAACTCAACAATTTGTGTTTTTAATATGTCTAACTCTTGCTGTTGTTGAGAATATTGTGACCAGGCGGGTTCAATAAATAACATAACAAATACATAGATTAATACACCGCAGCCACTAAAAAAGATGATTAGCTTTTCGCGTTTTGTTATCTGACTATATCTATCTTCAAGTTGTTGCCACTGCTGCTTCATAATTGCCCTGCCAAAGAGTCTGTTTCACTGAGTTTGTTGGTCGCAACGCTGAATTGTGTGTATAAGCCATTGGCGGAAGCATTCAAGGTTAAATCTTTAAAGGTTTTACCGATAAAATAATCTGATTGACTCAAACCAGCGAGCCATTGTGGAATAGTTGAAACTTTACTCGACCCGCCTTTTAGCACAATTTGTTTATTTTGATAAACAATGGTTTCCAACCAGATGCCTGTATGGTGATAGTTAGCGAGATCAGCCATTAATGGTGAAAATTGAAAGCCTGTTTGTTGGCGTGATTCAACCAGGTTCTTAACTGCTTGTTTTTGTGAAATCTCACGGCTGAGATTGACAATAGTGTCTTTGAGCGCTGGATCTTCAGCGCGATTGGCTAGTGCTGACTCGAATTCGTCTACCAAACTTTGCTGCAGCGCAATTGCTTGACTGACTTTGTTGTATTCAGCTGAGGTTGTTGCGGCAAGTGAATTAACCCACCAAGCGATTGCCGACAAGCTCAGCAGTAAAATCAGCCAAACACTCGAAATTTTGCCTAGACTCAACGGATCTGGTTTTGGATGAAACTCTTCGAGGTAGAGGTTGATGTCACGTTTCATTTCGCCACTCCGTTACCTTGCGGTTGCGGATTCAATAACTCTTGCACTGCACCAATTGCAGGGAAATAGGCGTGATTATCTGAATCTGGTAATTCGTCAGCCAAACGATTCTTTAATGGCAAAACAGGCACGTCAAAGTTTTCACCAATTTGGTCAATTAATTGTTTTTCGTGTTTATTTTGAATAGAAATATAAATTCTTTTAACTGGAGGTTGGCGAAGTTGGCTTTCAAAATAATCAAGCGAGCGCTGGATTTCTAAGCTTAAACCATCGGCCGCGCCATGTTTGATTTCGAGCTCGGCGAATGTGTCAATCTTGTCATAGCCTCTAACTCGGCGGAAAAAGTATATTTTGCCTTCTTTGACAATTTGTAGCAGTAGTTGTTCATCTGGGTGGTGAACAACTAACAGTGATGCATCGTTGTCGCTCAAAAATAAGTCTTCGTAAGCCAGTTCGTCAATGGTTATTCTATTGAGCAAGTTACATTTTTGATTACACTCTTTGATAACCATTTGCACAAAACGTTTATTTGCCACCACTAAATTGATTTTATTTTGGCCATGCTGCTGCACTGGGATATCAAAGTACTCAGTGACCACGTCATCTAAAGGTACATTGATATAGTCTGCCGCGGCATATTTTATTGCAGATGCGAGTTCATCTTCTGTTACATCTGGCTTGTCGGCAACAAAAAGTTGGTATTGCGAGCCAGGTAATACAATATTTAAGCTGGCTTGTTTAATCAGAGGTGAAGTTTCAAGAAGTTGCTTAATGCAATTGTGCCAGTTTTCATTGCTTTCGAGCGGTTGATCTGCTGTATGCAGCGGTGTTTTTTGTCCTGGCTGATAGATCAACAGGTAAGCTGCTGTGCTGGTCATCATTAAAGATGCATGATAGCGGCTCTGTTTGTTTTTGGAGAATTTTTGTTGTATTGATTTTAGACTAAGCATTGGTCTCATTTATCAAGTGTGTTTACACCACCGCTTTACTATAAATTATAGAAGACAACCCGACGGTTTAGTAAAATCAGATACTTAATTATCAACTAAGATTGTGTATTTTCCAACTTTAATGTTCAATTTACCTTCACCGATTCAACAATTATCGCACTCATCGTTTGCAGATGCCGAGCTAGATGTATTTATTAAACGAGATGATTTAATTCATCCCATTGTAAGTGGCAACAAATGGCGCAAACTTAAATATTTTTTTAACGATGCAGACATGCCTAAACATATGGTTAGTTTTGGTGGTGCTTATAGCAATCATATACATGCGTTGAGCTATGTGGCGAATTATTACGATATCCCACTGAGCCTGTATATCAGGGGGGAAGCAAGCTGGCTAGACAAGCCTCAGCAGTTAAGCCCGACATTGCGTGACTGCATGCAAAATCAAGCAATGTTAAATTTTTTAGACCGAAAAACCTATCGGTTAAAAGATGACGCTGAGTTTAAACAGCAAATTTTAGCTAACTATCCCAATCGGACTTTATGGGTTGCTGAGGGTGGCTGTGATCAGATCGCGCTAAAAGGTGTCGCAGAGATATTGTCTGAACAAACCAATGACTTTGACTATATAGTTTGCCCTGTGGGCTCTGCTACCACATTGGCTGGTTTAGTTGCCGCGGCAGCCCCAAACCAATGTGTTATTGGCATTGCAGCGTTGAAGCAGGCAGACTATTTACGTGAGCGAGTACATAGCTTAATTGGTGAGCAAGCTAAAAGCAAAAACTGGCAATTGCTGACTGAATTTCATTGTGGAGGTTTTGGCAAATTAACTGAGTCGGTGTTACTGCAAGCTCAGCAGTTTTTTACACATCATCAAATAACACTAGATCCTGTGTATACCAGCAAAATGAGCCTTGCGTTTCACGCTCTTGTGGACAAGGGCTATTTTCCCAAGGGCGGAAAAGTTTTGTTATTGCATACAGGCGGAGTACAAGGTTGGCGAGGGTACTTGCAGCAAAATAAAGTCACCCAGGCGTATTTGACAGAGATAGGTTTGCCTCAGGTAAGTTAAAATATTGTCCTTGTGCACCAGCTAAATTGAGTTGTTTCAGCGTTTGCCATTCTGCTTCGGTTTCTAATCCAAACGCAAAAATCTTAACCGAGGTGTCGGCGCAAGTGCCTTGCAAGCTGCGAATAAACAATTGATTCTCACTTTTGCTTTGAATATTGCGCACTATGCTGCTGTGCAATTTTAGGTAAGAAATTGGATGATGTTTAATGTACTCAGAGCTTAATACGTATTGACCCACTTGATCGACTAAAATGCCAACATGTAATTTATCTAGTTGTTGTAAAAACAGTGATAGCTCTTCCGAGTGTTCTACTATGGTATATTCAGATACTTCTATCATCAGACGCTGAGCATGTTTAGGGTTTTGTGATAGCTCGTTTAAAAACCACTGCTTGAATTTATGGTCAAGTAGAGACTCTTGTGCCAAATTAATGCTGTACCTAGCTTCGCTGGTGGTATCTTGTTCGAATAACCGAATTAGCTTTAGCACAACTTGTTTGTCTATTTGGGTGATTAAACCGCATTTTTGCGCCATCGGCATAAATAAGCTGGCTTTGAGAATTTTGCCATCATTGTCTTTTACCCGAACTAAAACTTCTTGGTGATGAACTGTTCTGGGTTGGTGTTGGATAACTGACTGAAAATAAAGAATAAAGCCATTCTGCATCAGAGTTCTTTCTAATAGTGTACGCCATTGCAAAGAGCCCATAGTGACAGTTTTAACTTTATCTTGTTCTTGGTACATAAACCAGTTGATACCGCCTTGCAATTGTGCAGCTCGAATTGCCATATCAGCCTCGAGCAAAACTTGAGTTAGCTGATCACCTGAACGAAAACTCGCGACCCCCATATGGTACAAACTTTCGGGATCGAGTGGAGGTGGCACACGTACATGAGCTAACGCCCGTAAAATATGCTTGCACAATAGCTCAATATCTTTGACCGAGACATTGGTTAATAAAATTGCTAGATCACGCTGTGAATACCGAGCTAACAATGCCGTTGGGTGGCGTTTTAAACTCTGCTCTAGTATTTGAGTAAATTGGCCGAGCATTTCGTTGGCTGATTTTTTGTTGCGCTCAACCAGCTGATCAAAATCATCTATTCGTAGGCCAATAACAAATCCTTGCTCCACTTGCTCTTCAATATTAAGCAAAGCTTCTAACCTGTTTTCGAAGAATACTCGATTGCCTATACCTAGCTCTGGGTCTAAAAAAGTTTGCGCACGAATAAACTTATCAACGCGATTTTGTTCAGTTCTCGCGATGGCTAATTCATCTAACAAAACGTCGAGCACATCAAATAGGTTGGGATGTTTATTGTTGTTTTGGTTGCGATTACTTTGAAATAATCGACGCGCTTTGCGCTCTGTCTGGTAAAGTTTCTTTTCAATGTTTTTACTGGCCGCCCAAGCAAGCAGCAGGGCGCACAACCAAAATAGCCCAGTAATGGTTATCAACAAGATGATATGCTTACCACTTAAAATAAGGTATTTGATTTTAAATGTTTGCCCGTCTTGCAGTCGGAAAGTGCGTGTAGTGCCAGTCCAATTGAGCCATACGTTGGGTCTGATATAAGTTGGTGTTGCTAGTTTTATGTTGACAACAGCGACGATAGAATTGCTGGCAGTTAATAGTTTTGGCAGCTGAGTTAGTTTCACATCAGGTTTAGATTGCAAAATACTGGTGACTAGCTCATCACTATGCTGTTTGGCACTTTGTGCGATAGTAAAACCCCAGATCGCTGCGAAAAATATTACAAATAAGCTAATGGTTACCGCCAAGCGTTGCTGCCAGGTATGGAGTGTTCGAGCAATTGTCTTTAGAGGAAGTGCGGTCATCTTATCCCTGAGCCAAGTTTGCATGCCTACCTGTTAAGAGTAGAAGATAATTGGCCAGAAAACAAAAGAATCCGCACTTTTATGTTTAAAATTTCAACTCTAACTTTTCAAAAAGAATTGATAAGCAGGGTTATTACTTTCGTCTTTATAGCGATAACCAATTTTGTCTAAGTGGCTAGTGAATTCGGTTAATTCGGCTTCGCTAACATCAAAACCAGCTAGCACCATACCACTGGCGGCACTGTGGTTGCGGTAGTGGAATAAGGTGATATTCCAACGCTGACCTAATGTTTGTAAGAAGTTAAGTAACGCGCCTGGGTATTCAGGGAAGTCAAAACTAAACAGTCTTTCATTGGTTAACTCAGGTGCTCGACCCCCGACCATATGACGGACATGTTGTTTGGCAATTTCGTTATCAGATAAATCAAACCAATCTATATTGTTTTGTTTAAGCTCTGCTAACACTTCTTGTAGCTCGTCTTCACCGCGGCGAAGTTTTAACCCCACATATATATGGGCAGCTGAGCTGGGTGCATATCTATAGTTAAATTCTGTGATGGCGCGGCCACCTAAAATTTCACAGAATTTACGGAATGCGCCTTTTTCTTCTGGGATAGTCGCAGCAATAATTGCTTCTTTTTTCTCGCCTAACTCAGCACGCTCAGACACATACCTAAGTGTATGAAAGTTAATATTGGCACCACATAAAATACCCGCAAGTTGCAGTTTTTCAGTTGGTTTATTGGCCGCTAACCATTTTTTTATACCAGCGACAGACAAAGCACCAGCAGGTTCAGCAATTGCACGGGTATCATCAAAAATGTCTTTAATCGCCGCGCATATTTCATCACTGTTCACAGTGATAATTTCATCAACATATTGCTGACATAGTCTGAAGGTTTCTTCGCCAATAATTTTAACGGCAACACCATCAGCAAATATGCCAACTTGGTCGAGCATCACGCGTTGGTTGTGCTCCATAGCCGCTTTTAAACAGGCTGATTCGTCTGACTCAACCGCAACAATTTTAATATTAGGTTTTAGCTGTTTTAGATAAACCGCGATACCTGCAGCTAAACCACCACCACCAACTGCAACAAATACCACGTCTAAATCGCGTTTAGCATCAAATAATTCTTTAGCGATTGTGCCTTGACCTGCAATAACATCTTCATCATCAAAAGGTGGTACATAAGTGTAACCTTCTGATTTTGCTAGCTCTTGCGCATGGTTGCTGGCAACATCAAAACTGCGACCAATTAAAATAATATCCGCCCAGTCGCCGCCAAAGTTACGCACCGCTTCCACTTTAATATCAGGGGTGGTTTCTGGCATGACTATGGTCGCTTTTACTTTCATGCGATTGGCAGAAAGCGCTACGCCTTGCGCATGATTACCCGCAGATGCGGTTATAACACCACGGGCTTTGGCATTGTCACTGAGGTTGGCAATTTTATTGTATGCACCACGTAACTTGAACGATTTTACCGGTTGTTGGTCTTCGCGTTTTAACCAAATATCCTGGTGCACACGTTGCGACAACCCACCCATGTAATTGAGGTCGGTATTTTTGGCCACATCATATACAGGGGCGACTAAGATTTTGCGCAGGTAATCCTGCGCAGATAAATGTTTAGTTTGGTTGTCACTCATTTTATTAGTCTTCTAATTTGCTGCGATCACGCACAGCACCTTTGTCGGCACTGGTTGCAAACATAGCAAAAGTTTTTAATGCAAAAGAAACTTCACGCTCACGGCTAACAGGTTTCCAGCCAGCTGCATCTTGTTGTTTACGACGCTCTGCAAGTTCAGCTTCATCGACTTTTAATGAGATGCCTCGGTTCGGGATATCAATTTCAATGATGTCGCCATCTTTTACTAAACCAATAGTACCGCCGCTTGCCGCTTCAGGCGAAACGTGACCAATAGATAAACCAGATGTACCGCCAGAGAATCGACCGTCAGTGATTAATGCACAAGCTTTACCTAAACCCTTAGATTTTAAGAAAGTGGTTGGGTACAACATTTCTTGCATGCCCGGACCACCTTTGGGGCCTTCGTAACGAATGACTACCACGTCACCGGCTTTAACTTTGTCACCTAAAATGCCGTCTACTGCATCTTCTTGGCTTTCAAATACAATTGCTGGGCCTGAGAATTTTAAGATGCTTTCGTCTACACCCGCCGTTTTTACAATACAACCATCAACAGCAATATTGCCTTCTAATACGGCTAAACCACCGTCTTGGCTATAGGCGTTTTCTTTGCTGCGAATACAACCATTTGCACGGTCGTTGTCTAACGAAGGCCAGCGGCAGTCTTGCGAGAAGGCTTTAGTGGTACGAATACCTGCAGGGCCAGCTTGGTAGAAAGTTTTAACCGCTTCGTCTTCGGTTACCATAATATCCCATTTAGCTAGTACGTCTGCTAACTTGCCACCTAAAACGTGGTTGGTATCAGCATGCAGTAAGCCGGCACGGTTTAATTCACCTAATAAACCAATAACGCCACCTGCACGGTGTACGTCTTCCATATGGTATTTTTGAGTTGCTGGTGCAACTTTACTTAGGTTTGGCACTTTGCGCGACATACGGTCGATGTCGGCCATAGTAAAGTTAACATCACCTTCTTGCGCAGCCGCCAATAAGTGTAAAACTGTATTGGTTGAGCCACCCATAGCAATATCTAATGCAATGGCATTTTCAAATGCTTCGAAAGTTGCAATGTTGCGTGGCAAAATTGAGTCATCATCATTTTTGTAATATTGCTCACATAATTTAACGATGCGTGAACCCGCTTGTTTGAATAAATGTTCACGATCAGCGTGAGTTGCTAACATTGAACCATTGCCTGGCAAAGATAGACCTAGAGCTTCAGTTAAACAGTTCATTGAGTTTGCAGTGAACATACCTGAACATGAACCACAAGTAGGGCATGCTGAACGCTCAACTTCGTTACTTTGTTCGTCGGAAACAGTTGGGTCGGCACCTTGGATCATCGCATCAACTAAATCGAGTTTGATGATTTGGTCTGAAAGCTTAGTTTTACCCGCTTCCATTGGGCCACCAGATACAAAGATCACTGGAATGTTTAAGCGCATCGCCGCCATCAGCATGCCCGGGGTGATTTTGTCACAGTTGGAAATACAGACTAATGCATCAGCACAATGCGCGTTAACCATATATTCAACAGAATCCGCGATTAAGTCGCGAGAAGGCAAGCTATACAACATACCACCGTGGCCCATAGCAATACCATCATCTACTGCGATTGTATTAAATTCTTTGGCAACACCACCTGCTGCTTCAATGCTACGGGCAACTAATTGGCCCATGTCTTTTAAATGTACGTGACCTGGTACAAATTGAGTAAAAGAGTTTGCTACGGCAATAATTGGTTTGTTGAAATCTTCGTCTTTCATACCGGTTGCGCGCCATAACGCACGAGCACCTGCCATATTACGGCCTTGAGTTGTAGTGGCTGATCTTAATTTTGGCATTGTTCTGTCTCCCATTATTGGTTGGGTATTTAAATATGCAAAAGCAGGCGCGTGCCTGCTTGATAAGTGGGTTGTTAAGCTAGCAGTAAACGATTATTCGTTTACGTAATCTAACCAACCCCACTTGTCATCACCGACGCCTTTAACTAGGTCGAAGTAAGCTTTTTGAATCTTTTCAGTAATTGGACCGCGCTTACCATTGCCTACTGTAATTTGGTCGACGCTACGTACAGGGACAACTTCTGCCGCTGTACCACACATAAAGACTTCATCCGCTAAATATAAAGCTTCACGTGGGATTGCTTGTTCACGCACAGTGTAACCAAACTCGTTGGCTAATGTGATTAGGGTGTTACGCGTGATACCTGGCAAAATGCCACTGGTTAATGGTGGTGTGCTAATTACACCATCACGGACTACGAATATATTTTCACCTGCACCTTCAGAAATGCAGCCATTTTGGTCTAAACCTATGCCTTCAACATAACCATGACGTTTTGCTTCAGTAGTGATTAAGATTGAAGATAAGTAGTTACCACCGGCTTTTGCACCTGTTGGCATAGTGTTAGGTGCTAGACGATTCCAAGAAGTAATTGCAGCATCTACACCGTTTTCTAAACTTTCGTCACCTAAATATGAACCCCAGTTCAGCGCCATAATGGATGTTTCTAATGGTACTTTTGGTGGATTTAAACCTAAGCCATGCGCGCCCATAAATGCAAATGGACGTAAATAAGCGCTTTTTAAACCATTCTCTTTGACTATGTCTTTACAGCCTTGGTTAATTTCTTCTTCAGTAAAAGGAATTTCAAAGCGGTAAATTTTAGCTGAATCGAACAAGCGACGTGTATGCTCTTTCAAACGGAAAATCGCTGGACCTTTTGGTGTGTCGTAACAGCGTACACCTTCAAATACAGATGAACCGTAATGAATTGCATGACAAACAATATGCACAGTTGCTTCTTGCCATGGAATAACCTTGCCATTGTACCAAATTAGTTCTGGATAATTAGATTTGCTCATTGTTAATGTCCTGAAAATTACGCATTCATTGCTACGGCTGATTGTGAAAGTGCAGAGTTTAATTCTAACTCAGTCACATCGTATAATTTTTTCAATTGATGTTCTAAATTGCTGATAGGACGCTCGCCCGATACTGTCAATTGAATGTTGACTGTATTGCTTTGGTCGCAGTTTTTCATTTCAACTGCGTTTAGCGCAAAACCACGGTGACGGACGACTCGTAACACGCGTTCCATTGTTTCTGGTCGAGATTGTGCGATCAAATTAATGGTATGTGTCATCTTAGTTGCCCTCTATCATATCGTGGTTTGCTTTACCTGGCGGAACTAACGGCCAAACGTTATCTTTATCATCAATTTGTACATGTAATAAAATTGGCCCTTTGCTTTGAACAAATTGCTCGATAGCTTGGTCAACTTCATCACCTTTACTTATGCTAATCGCTGGTATGTCAAAAGCTTTAGCCAGTGTTATAAAGTCTGGATTATCGCTTAAATTTGTTTCTGAGTAACGCTCTTCGAAAAATAATTCTTGCCACTGTTTAACCATACCTAAACGTTGATTGTCTAATAACACAATTTTAACTGGCAAGTTAAAGCGCTTAATTGTACCTAATTCTTGCACGTTCATCATAAATGAACCGTCGCCTGATACCACAACTGAAGTTGCATCTGGGCGCGCTACTTGTGCACCAATAGCAGAAGGTAAACCAAAGCCCATAGTACCAGCACCACCGCTAGATAAGTGATTGCGCGGTGAGCTAAATAACATATGTTGTGCAACCCACATCTGGTGTTGGCCAACATCACAGCTGACGACATGATCTTCTGGTAACGCTTTGCTTAATTGGTTTAATAGTTTAGGCGCATAAATATTCTCGCCAGGATAGTCGTAACGCCAAGCAAATTCAGTGATTAAACTGCTAACACGCGCTAACCATTCCGGTGTATGAGGTGCAACTTTTAACTGAGGTAGTATTTGTTTGAAATCACCTAAAATCGCTACATCAGCGGTACGCAATTTGCTAATTTCTGCTGGATCTATATCTAAATGAATAACTTTAGCATTGGGCGCAAAGGTATCTAACTTACCTGTTACCCTGTCATCAAAACGCGCGCCAGTACAAATTAACAAATCACATTCTTGTACCGCATGGTTAGCTGCTTGGTTGCCGTGCATACCAACAAAACCTAAGTTGTAGGCATAATCACCCGGTACTGTACCCAAAGCTTTCAAGGTTGAAATTGCCGGGATTTGGCTATATTCCAATACGTCTTGTAACTCGTCAATCGCATCGGCTAAACCTACACCACCGCCAATATAGAATAGTGGTTTTTTCGCTGCGCCAATTAAATCGCGTGCGGCCGTTACTGCATTTTGGTCAATTGCTGGGAATTGTTTTTCATTAATTGGGTAAGGTTCAAAATCAACACTGCCAATTTGAATGTCTTTAGGAATATCGACTAACACAGGTCCTGGGCGGCCAGACTGAGCCAATTCAAACGCCTGATGCAACACATCAGCCAACTCATCTAAGCTTTGTACTAAGAAGCTGTGTTTGGTTATAGACAACGACATGCCCAAAACATCCATTTCTTGGAAGGCATCAGTGCCGATCAGGCTGCTGAATACCTGACCTGTAATGGCGACAACTGGAACTGAATCCATCATAGCATCGGCCAAACCAGTTACTAGGTTGGTTGCGCCTGGGCCTGAAGTCGCCATACAGACACCTACTTTACCGGTAGACCGTGCATAACCAATAGCTGAGAATGCCGCACCTTGTTCGTGACGACATAAAAAGTGTTGTACGTCTGAGTCGTACAAAGCGTCATAGATTGGCATGATGGCACCACCTGGGTAACCAAATACGTGTTTAACGCCATGTTGTTGTAAAACTTTTAAAACCAGTTCAGCGCCGGTCATAACTTACCCTTTATCTTTTAAATAACGACTAAAACAAAAAACCCCCGAGTCTTGCGACGCGAGGGTTTATGTTAGTCTGGTTAATTATAATTAAACCGAGCCATACCCCCGCGGTGAAGTGAGAAGCACCACCACGCTGACGACGACTAATTTAATCATAATTCGGAAATTCATCTTAATTCGATACCTGCAAAAGAGACGATTTGCATTTGAGGGCGTATAAATACCATACAATCGACCCTCAGACAAGAAATAGTTGCTTTTTGCAGCAAATTTGTCGATGAAATTTAGTTATCGTCGTCATTTAAAAAGTCAGCAAGTGAATCAAAATAAACTGGGTTGCTGTAGTCGGTGTCACCAGCTGATTTTGGCCAAAAGACGATAGCCTTGGCATTGTCGCCTGTAGGGGCTGTGTTGCAGTCCGTTGGTTGCACTAAATCCGTTGTTTGTACCAATCTGCTTCCATCTGTCGTTCGCCAATAATACGAACTTGTGTCCGTCTCTTTAGTGTAGCCTAGAGCTTGCCAAAATTCGTCTTGTCCAGTGTCTGTCGTTTGAAATTGTCTGATTGCCTCTGATGAACAACCAATAGGTCGAAAATCTAGTTTTACGCTGTTTTGCCCAATTAACTCTATTGATGCTGAATCGTCAGATTTAATTTGATTCGGGTAAAGGTTGGATACTTTGAGCTGATATTTGCTGTTGTGCGGGTTAATCCAACCACTCGCGAACACTTTTTTACTCTTATAAGAAATCCATGTTGGCACTGCGGTTGTGTACTGATCTTCATATTCCCAACTCAAGTCGAAACTCGTGGCAATTTGACTATTGTTGTCAGTTATAACGGTTTGATTGTGCTCACTATGATTGCCAAGTGCGTATTGACCAACAATAGATATATCTTGTGTATCAGTTATTAAACTCAAACTTTTTATATCTAATATTGTTGATAAGCTTGTGAGTGCTAATTGTTGGGTCGTTTCTTTTGCTAGCCTTAATCCTCCACTTGCTTGAATATCGGCACTACAGTTGTTAATAACATATTCGAGTTTATTGTTATATGGTGCTGACAGATCCCATTGGCCTTTAATTTGCACCGTGCCGTAGTTGTCGCATGCTAACGCAACGTCTAAATTTAATTTCGGTAGCGTTTGGTTTTGCTCACAAACAGTTAAATCAATATCTTCTGTTTGGCTTGAACCCCAAACACCATAATCGTATTGAAATGATGAATGTAAGTTTTTAAAAGCACACTGCAATTCAATTCCTGTTACCTCTGATGGTGGAATGCTCCACCAATCATTTGCCGTGTTAAATGGTAATTCTGTTTGGCTTGCTGTGTTGCGTTGGTCGGTTAAATAATCGTTTGCCTGAGTGTTGTTATCTGCAGTTATCAATTTATCTGCTTGTTGTTTAACCGCTATATTTGCTGCGCTATAGACTAATTGATGCAGGCTTCTAAGTGTTATTTGTTGCTCAAACAAGCTGAAGGTTTGTTGCATTGTTTGTTTATCAACGTTAGCTAATGCCGCATCTTCAATGTTTTTCAGTGCTAGTTGTTGGCTAGACCTTTGTGTATTAGCTGGTGTCTCGGTTTCAATTGAAGTGTCTGATCCACAACCAGAAGTAATCAGTGCAATTAGGCTTGCCGCAATAGTTGAAATTAATCCTTTAGTCATTATTTATTCTTTATTTTGTTAAATGTAGACAAAATTATCTTGAGTTGAATTGATTCTGTCAAGTTTGAGAAGGTGGAGCTAACCTCGGATGTTTAAATGCTTGTTAGTGGTTGGTTTGAATTGGGTGAGTTTTGTTGGGGTGTTCAGCCCAGTTTTCTGGGCTGAAATAAACCGTTAGTAAAATCAATTTACTGCTGTTTTGCTTTAATTTTGCCTTTTACACATTCTTTAACTTGGGCTTTTATCGCTTCTTTGTCAGACATGTCACTGCCTGCTGCTTTTAATTCAGCACGGCATTCTTTTGATAATGCTTGACGCTCTTCTTTGCTAATTTTTTCACCAGCGAAAGCTGTTTGACTAAATAAAGCAGTTAACACGATTAAACTAGAAATTACTTTTTTCATTAGATTTACCTATTTGTGTGGTATTAAAAATCTAACCAGAATTGATGTGATCGCGCTTGGTTATTGGTGCGATTTATACCACTGAAATTGGTGGTTGCATATTGGGGTAGGAGTGGGTTTACATATAATTTACAAACGCTGCAAGGTTTGTGGCAGAGAAGGTCACGCTGATTAGGCTATTTTTCGCAAAATCGCTTCAAGGTCATCCTGACCCGCTCTCAAACGGTATCCCTACCGATTGGAAGTTTTGCGAAAAACAATCCTAATCATCTCTCCCGACAGCTTTATTGCTTTACTCATTTTAAGAAAACTAAAACCAATGCAGCGACTCAACAGCCGAGAAGGTGAATGGGTGTGTTGCGAACAAAACTTCACAAGATAGGGATATATTGTGCGAGCGAGCTAGGGACAGCCTTGAAGCGTTTTTGTGAGTAATACCCCATTTAGCTTCGACCCACAGAGCACCCAGTAGCAGCGATAAAATAAAAGGTGGCTCAGGTTAAACCCTCAGCCACCTTGTAGAAAACCGAGTATTAAACACCCGCTTTTAATTTTTCCCAGTATTTTTCAAATACTAAAATCGATTCACCTAAATCTTTGTGAATACGACCTTTTTGAATATCTTCAGCATCAGGGAAGATGATCTTATTGTTACGCAACTCAGGTGCTAATAGCTCCATAGCTGCTTTGTTTGGTGCAGCATAACCTAACTCTTCAATAGCGGCTTTTGCACTTTCTGCACGTAACATAAAGTCGATAAATTTATGTGCGTTTTCAACATTTGCCGCACCTTTAGGAATAACAAAGCTGTCAACCCACACTATTGCACCTTCAGACGGGTAAATAAACTCAATGCTCGGCATTTCTTGTTGCGCCATATAAGCTTCACCATTCCACATAACACCAATATTCACGTTACCTTGAATTAACGGTGTTTTTGGTGAATCAGAGTTGATCATTTTTACACCTGACCACAACGACTGTAACGCCATGTAAGCTGCTTCAATTTCAGCTTCGTTGGTGGTGTTGTCATCAAAACCTTTAACCGCTAAACCAACACCCATAATGTCACGCACGTCGTCCATTAACATTAATTCGCCAGCGACTTCAGGACGCCATAAATCTTGCCAGCTAGTAATTAACGCTGGGTCGATTACTTCACTGTTTACAGCAATAGCTGTGCTGCCCCATAAATAAGGAATGCTGAATTGATTATTTGGGTCATAATCTTTGTTCAACATGTTTTCATCTAAGTTTGCATAGTTGCTTAACTTAGCTGTTTGAATTGGCTGTAATAAACCTTCTTCACGCATTTTTTCCACGTAAAAAGTAGAAGGCACAGCGATGTCGTAACCTTCACCCTTTAACAACTTGATTTTGGCATACATAGCTTCGTTGCTTTCGTATGTAGCATACTCAACTTCAATGCCTGTTTCCTCGGTAAATTGAGCCAATACATCTGCCGGAATGTATTCAGTCCAGTTGTAAATAACCACTTTTTCTTGTGGTTTAGCTTTAGCAGCTGCAGTTTGTTCAGAAGCCGGTTTTTCAGAGCAAGCTGTTGCACCGATAACTGCTGCCATCATTACTGAAAGTAATTTTTTCATTGGGTTTTATCCTTACGAATAAGTAGTTGAGAAATAATGACAATAGTCAGTGACACCACCAACAGTAGCGTTGAAATGGCGTTAACTTCGGGTGAGACACCCACTTTTACCATGGAATACACCTTTAACGGCAATATTTCATAGCCCGGCCCTGTGACAAATGCGCTGACTATCACATCGTCTAGCGACAGGGTAAAACTTAGCAACCAACCAGAAATCACCGCAGGTAAAATTAATGGCAGGATAATTTCAATAAATATACGCAGCTCGCTTGCGCCTAAATCTTTGGCTGCATTGAGCATGCGCATATCAAATTCTTTAAGGCGCGCGTACACAGCTACAATGACAAAAGGTAGGCAAAAGGTAATATGCGCGATGACCAGCGAGATAAAACCTAAAGTGATACCTAAGCTGATAAAGACAATTAACAGTGCAATCGCCATAACTATTTCAGGCGTTAACATGGCGACAAACACCATAGACGACAATAATGCTTTGCCTTTAAATTGATACCTATGCAAAGCAACCGCGGCTAAGGTGCCAATAACAGTTGCGGCTGTCGCTGCAATAACTGACACGGTTAATGAATTTAGCGCTGCTTGAATAAGCCCATCGTTATTAAATAGTTTTGTATACCAGCTGGTAGTAAAGCCACCCCACTTAATCCCGTATTTAGATTGGTTAAATGAGTTGATCACCAAAACAAACATAGGTAGATAAATTAGGCTTAAAATGAGCGCGATATACAATTTGCTAAAAATTCGCATCACCTAAACCTCCTTGTTTGTTGGCAAACTTCGCCGCTCTAAAATACAGCCACAACATAAAGGCCAATAACAACATAAGTAATACGCTAAAGGCAGAGCCGAATGGCCAATCGCGCGTATTTAAAAACTGGGTTTTAATTACGTTGCCGAGCAATAAATTTTTCGCCCCACCCAATAAATCAGCTATGTAGTACATGCCCATAGAAGGCAATAACACCATTAGACAGCCCGCGACTATGCCAGGCATAGTCAGTGGAATAGTGATGTGCCAAAACCTTTGCCAAGCATTTGCACCTAAATCTTGAGCAGCTAACTGTAACTTGCTGTCGAGTTTTTCTAATGATGAAAACAGTGGCAACACCATAAAGGGCAGCAAGATATAACACAGGCCAATTATCACAGCGCCTTGGGTGTACATAAGTTGCAAAGGTTTATCAATCGCATCAAGTGCTAATAAAGCTTTGTTGATTAACCCTTGTTTGCCCAAAATAAATTGAATGGCATAAGTGCGCACTAGAGAATTGGTCCAAAACGGTACTATCATTAAAAACAGTGCTATGGCTTGCAAACGTTTATCTAACTTACTGATTGCTAAAGCAAACGGATAGGCTATTAACAAACAGCAGATAGTCGCCAGTACCGACATAGTCAGTGAGTCGAGAAACACTTGTAGATACAGAGGATCAAAAGCTTTTTGGTAGTTGGCGATATTAACTGGTAGTGCGACTGTGTTTTGTGGATCACGGGTTAAAAAACTGGTGATCATCACCAATACACTTGGAAAAAACACAAACAGGGTTAACCATAAACTGGCTAAACCAATAGCTAAGCATTTAAAGATGCCGCAGTTGAAGGTGAAGTTATTCAGCTTCATGCTGCAACTTCACTTTTTTCAGCTGGCATAACTACTTCCCAACCGGGCACCCATTTTAACGCGACTTTTTGATTTGGCCTGTAATCAAATGATGGATCATCTTCGTTGAAAAACTCACTGGCAAGTACCTCTATACCTGAGCCTAAACGAATTAATGAATCTAGGGTTTTGCCTTTGTAGTTACGCTCAACCACAGTGCCGACTAGGTACTGACTAGCATGAAAATCGTCAATATATTCAACACGTAAATCTTCTGGGCGCAACAACACATGCACCTTATCACCGGCTGTGAAGTTGTGCTGTGCTTTTAATGTCCATTGCAAACCTTCAACTTTAACATCGTAAGTGTGGTCACCATCAACACTAACAATTTCACCATCGAGCTGATTAATCTCACCAATAAAGCGCGCGACAAACAGGTTGGCTGGGTTTTCGTAAATTTGTCTAGGTGTCCCAAGTTGCTGCACTTTGCCTTGATGCATAACTAAAATGCGATCAGACATAGATAAAGCTTCTTCTTGGTCGTGTGTTACATAAATAAAAGTAATACCGAGTTTGCGTTGTAAACGCTTAAGCTCTAACTGCATTTGTTGACGCAATTTATAATCGAGTGCAGATAAAGATTCGTCTAATAACAACACCTTAGGTTGATTAACCACTGCACGGGCAATAGCTACACGTTGCTGCTGACCGCCAGATAGTTGAGCTGGTTTTCTATCCGCCAAATGGGCGAGTTGTACCATTTCTAATGCTTCAAGCACACGTGGTTTAATTTGTTTTTTCTCCACACCTTGCATACGCAAACCAAATGCAACATTGTCGAATACCGTCATATGCGGGAATAGTGCGTAACTTTGAAATACAGTATTGATTGGGCGTTTTTCGGCAGGCACTTGGCTGATATCATTACCGAGCAATACTATACTGCCCGCATCAGGCATTTCCATGCCGGCGATCATGTTCAAAATAGTGGTTTTGCCACAACCAGACGGGCCTAATAAAGTAAAAAATTCACCATCAAAAATAGTTAAATCGAAGCCAGACAGGATCGAGTGCCCAGCGTAAGACTTTTCCAGCCCACGCAGCTGTAATAAAGCAACTGAATCGTTCAACCGCTAAATCTCCAAAATGTAAATACAAACAAAGTGTTAATTGGAAGCTAAAGTGGAGGGCCAGAGAAATGCAGAAGGGCTGATTTTGCACACGTTAGCGAAGCGAAATTTATCGCAATTTTTGCAAAATACAAATAAAAAATTGCATAAAAATGGAAATTTTTTGGCTGTCGATTAGGTGGAGCATTAGCGCAGCTGTGCCGCGCTATAAATTATAATTTTGCAGTGGTTTTAGAAACCGAACTTAATACCAGCACTGACCAGATCTGCATCGTCAACTCTTTCTAAACTCAATTCAAAAGCCATAGTATCGTTGGCTTTAAAACCAATGCCTGCACCATAGGCAAATTCATCTTTATTCTCGCTGTGGTCATTTAAGCTTAGTTTGTAACTGCCAAAGCTAGGTGCTGCGTATAAATAAATACCGCTGTTGTATTCGTATTGGCCGCGTATAGTCAATACATAATACTGATCAACCGCAAACTCAAAGCTACCCCAATAGGTGTCTATGTTGTCGTTATCAATGCCAAAGCCAAATCTGAGGCTAGGTATAAACTTGAACTGCTCCGAAGTGTTGTATTTATAGCCAAGTTCAAGGTTGAGTGTTTTTACATTAACATCTCCAATACCTACGTCTTCATTAAAAGATGCATAGTTGACTCCACCCACCCAATTTGCGCTCGCACCAATGCTAGTGAATGACAACGCAAGTGCCAAAAGAGATTTTTTAAACATGATTTCCTTTACCTTTATTTTGTGTGTAATTTTATGGACGTTAATTCGGTATGGAGTTTAATCACCAGAGCTTTTGGCAGCAATCATATGAATACGTATTCAACAAGTTACTTTTACCAGTTAATGCGATAGCTGAATATCGCAGAATTTTGTTTTAGCTGTCGTTCAGGTTGATAAAAAAAGCCTTTATGTTTGCCATGCTCGGTTAAAGCAAAGTGGTCGCTTGTTGCTATATAGGTTTCTTGATGTTGAAGTGTGAAAATAAGAGCTGGTGCGATTGCGATAGGGTATAGGCTAATTGGGAGAAAAGTTGCGTGCGTGTAACCTTGTTGAGAGGTTTTTGGTTTGAGTCGTATAAATTAAAAAAATCGACACTTAGGTTAGATTTTATTGAATAGGCATAGTCTACCGAAAGTTCGAGTTGCAGATGTTGAGTTAAATTATACTGAAAACCAAGCCCGAGCATTGCATAATTGAACTGATAATTTTCGTTTAAGCCAGATATTTCACCCACGCTTTTAATATCTCGTTGGTGTTGGTTATGGCTCATACCAATAGATGCAAAATATGGCAGGTATGTATAACGTACTGCTACTGCAAATTCTTGTTGCTGATATTGAGTGTGGCTGTTAATCGCCAAACCATTTTGGCTAAAACCTTGGTAATTCAGTTTGGTGTTTTGTTGGGTTATTTTTCCTGATATTAGCCAGTTACCCGGTATTACATAACCCCAGTCTAAGCCCAAACCAGTAAACTGGCCTTGTTCAGTATTTAAGGTCTTTTGGTTATCTTTTTCGGAAAACCGGCTGTTGGTTAGGGATGCACTTAAACCTAGGTAATTATTGGTTTTGGCTAATAATTGAGTTGGTAGATAGAGGAATGAAATCAACAAAAAAGAGCTAATAATCGATAGCTCTTTTGAGATTGACGGAGCATTAAACGGCTTAATAAAGTTCGCTCCAGCTTAATGTTTCGCTGCTGTCGATAGTGCCATCAGCATTCGTATCTAACTCAATTAATACGTTTGTCTCTGACTGTGCGGTTAACCAAAGTATAGAGCTTTGCCCTGTAATTTTTAACTTGCCAGAGTAAGGATTAATGGATTGATTTTCAAACAAATTGAATTTTGTAACTGTATCTAAATGTACTTTGCCATCAAGAGTTGAGTCAGCAACTTCCCCTGTGGTACTCATTGTACTAACGGTCGTATTAAATCTAAATTGGTTACAGTGGTAAAATCGGCCAATACCTGTTCTATTCCACTATCAATCGAAGTGACACTGAATTGATTTGTGGTCATTTTTGAGCTATATCCTTGGCTTTGCTGGTTAAGTTCCAATACAAATTCTCCGTTTGCAACAGCATTTGCACCGCTTTCAGACATAGTAAATTGGTCAAATGATATTTGAATCTTTGTATTAAAATCACCCGACCCTATAAAAAAATTTTGAGATGAGTCAGACAGAAAGGTCATGGTCATTAAACCCGAACTTGTTCCAAAACCTTGGTTGCAGTTACTCATCTTCGTTGTGATGTAGTCGCCTTTCGTTATTTTGTAGGGAGAGGCTATTGATGCTTCAATGTCCATTGAGCCTGATAATCTGCACGTTAATGTGTCTGATCTTTTTATGCCTGAGACAAAGTCACTATTTTGCTGCTCAAATGCTGTTTTTGTTAAGTGAATAATATTGTTAGTGTTAACAAAGCTTTGATAGTTAACTTTTTTACTTTGCTTGACCGCTGTTACTATGTCAGCAAACTCTGATGCCAAGCTATCAAATACAATAGCTGCGCTTGCTGAAGCGACCTCCGCTGAGTTAGAGCTGGTTATTTTGACTGACTGGTAATTGTTTATTGAAGTGGCGGAATTTCCTGAGCTTCCACATGCTGTTAGAGTTGAAATAATAGCTGAAACTAATAGCGCCTTTTTCATAAAAATCCTTGTTGTATTAAATTTAACGAGACTATTTTTGCACTCCCAAAATGTTTAATCAAGGCAAACATGTGATCTAAATGTGGTGTGGTTGCGTTTATTCTGTTATTTATCAACTCATAGCTATTTCATTGCAACTAATTAACCCTGCTTCTAAAGCTATTTTGAGCATAGAGAATTGATTTCTCAACTTGAGTTTTTGCATTATGTTGGCGCGATGCACATGCGCGGTTTTAGGCATCATGTCTAGCTGGCTGGCAACTTGTTTTGGGTTGAAGCCGCGGGCAAAACATATAAAAGCTTCAAATTCTCGCTCGGTTAGGCTAGTTAGCTGAGTTGGGCGTTGTTGACTGGATATTTCTAATTTGTTTTGGATGTCGGCGCTTAAATAATTATCGCCATTGGCAACCGATTCAATTGCATCAATTAAAGTAGCCGCGGCAACACGTTTAGATAAATAACCAGCAACTCCTGCGGCTAGTGCATCACTTATATATGGGTTGTAGTCGTACATGCTCACCATAATAAATTGGCAGTTTGGCATTTTAGCACTGAGCTGTTTAACTAAATTAATGCCATTACCATCAGGTAGTGAAATATCCACAATGCAAATATCAGCTGGTGTTTTCGGCAATTGTGCTAAGGCGCTATGAAAGTCGATAAAGCCTGCAATTACCTTATAACCCTCGCTGGTTAATAATCGACTGAAGCCATCTAAAACCAATTGGTGATCTTCCACTATCGCGATATTCATGTTCAGTTGTTCCCTTTTACTAAATCAAAATGGACAATAATTTGGGTGCCTTGGCTGTTACTACTGATGTCGCAACTACCTTGCAAACTAGCTACTCGGTCCTTTATGCCCTCTAGGCCAAAACCCGCTGATTGATTATCTAGGTTGAATCCAACACCGTCATCGCGAATTTGCAAATGTAGTTGGTTATTTTCCAAACAGATAAATACTTGCACTCGTTTGGCGTTGGCGTATTTAATACAGTTGTTGATGGCCTCTTGCACTATGCGAAATACCGCTATTTGATATTTCTCAGCTAGTTGATTGATATCGCCAACCACATTTGGGCAATATTGCACATTCTGTTTGTGAAGTCGGCCTGCAAAATAATTGCCTTCAATGGTTTTATGCAAACCTAAGTCGTCAAGCACTCGAGGGCGCAACCAATGCATGAGTTGATAAACTGACTGATAAATTTTATCTGCGCTGCTGTTTAGCTCTTTTACTTGCTCGGGTTGGATTAATCCACGTTTGTATTGTCTGTCCATAATTTCTAGTTCCGTTTTTAGTGCGATTAAACTTTGACCAACTTCGTCATGTAATTCTTGCGATAATTGTTTGCGCTCTTGCTCTTGTACTGCAACTACTTTGCCAGCCAGTTTTGCATTGCTTCTTGCGAGTTTTTTTAAGTCTTCACTGTGTTGCAATAGTTGTGAGTGTTTATGGGTTAGGACATTGGTTACACGTTTGTGTTCTGTGATAACCGCTCCGATAAACAAACCTGTTAGGTTAACCGCCAACAAATAAAACTGCGCGTTTTGTAAAACTTCAGGCGCTTGTTGGTAGGTGCTAACTAAGATAAGCACATTGGCTAAGCTGGTGGTAACAACTGCGCCCACCCAAGCATAACGATAGCTAAACCAAATTATGGGTAAAAACGACAAACAATATAAAAAGCTGACTAAGTTAGGTTGCAATTTGTAGATAATACTAGAGGCAACAACTAGGCTAGCTACAACCAAGAGGGGTACTTTTATTGATTGAAAATTAACGTATTTAAGCGCACTTTTATTGGTACGCCATAACTGCACAAGATAGATAACTAAAAAACTGCTTGGGGTAATTAACAAAATAGCCACTAATCCACCCACGACTGCGGATAAATAAAAGCCTAAAGTAACTATTTCTACATTGTAATTGTCCCAAAAAACGTATTTAGCTGCGTCTATACAGCGATAGTTAATTACGAATAGAAAAAATACTAATAAACCACGCACCGACCATAACCAATTGTGCGCTATTATTCTGCGACCTATATACATGGGTAGATAGATGAATACAAAGTTATTGACTAAGTTGTAAAGTAACGAATACCAAGGCCAATATTCACCTTGGTAAAAATAATGTACTTGTTGGTAGCCTGCCCAAGTACCAAGATAAACGGCAAACCAGTATCTATATGGCAATAAAAGTAGTGCAATAAATTGTAAACCGGTTGGAAAAAACCAAGTAATTTTGTGTTCAAAGCTAAACCAATTTTTGGCAAAAAAATACAGTAGGTAAAAGCTTGCTGTGTACAGCACACAAACCACAATTTGTTTAATGACTGCTGTTAAGGTGTATTTCGATAATAAGTTTTGTTTTAGTGTCGCGAGTTTATGCAGTAATTTTTGCTGCTGAGGCCAAAATACACGCGGCATAATCCAATAACAGAGTATTGCGTAACAGGGTTGAGTTAAAAAAGAGATTATTTCTAAGTGAGGCCGCAGAGTATGGTAAAATACTCTACCCTGCAATGTTTCAACTACTCCAATAATTATCATCAACCAACAAGTTGAGATAAGCAGTTTTCTGGTAACGGCTTGTTTATTGGCTAACATAGTTTAAAACCTATAACTTAGGCCAATTTGCATTTGCCAAACGGATGCGTTGAGGTCGGCATAAAACCATGAGTTGTCACTAAATCCATAATAAGGTTTACGATAAACATATCGCCCTTGCTCATCTACATTAAATGCAACTAATGGCCTGTCGGAATCTCCTCTATTCTTTATTTTGCCCCAATCAGAGTTGAAAAAATTAAGTAGATTTTTGATAGTCAGATAAACTTCAGCTAGGTGGTTGCTGCTAAAGGCTGGCAGTTGCTGGCGAAAATTTAAATCTAAATAACTTTGCCACGGCGCAAAATGTTGGTTTTTAGCTGTGTAGCCGCCAGCATATTGCTCAAGATTAAATTGCTGCATGTATTCAGCTAACTCAGCATAATTCAAGTCTTGATAAACAACATTGGCATCGTTTTTTGTTGGAATATAGGCTAGGTAACTTGAGTAATACGACAGATCATTTTGGTCGCCAAAGTCTGTTGAATAGTAACTTTCTAACGTCCAGCTATATGGCGTGCCGCTGCGGCGTTCAAACTGTAAGCTAAGTTCGCTGGCATAGTGTTTTAACCAGTTAAATTGATAGGTTAGATTAACCGCGAATTTATGTTTAACTTGATATGTGCTGGTACCAACAGATGGATTATTACGGTTGATCGTTGCCGCCGTTGTATAGTTGTAGCCTGCGGTTGAGCCGTAACCTGGTTGAATTTCATCAATGTTTTGATTGGCATATTGTATAGACAGTTTTATTTTATCCATCCAGTTCGCTTGGCTAGATAAACTCCATATCTGGCTATGGGTATTTTGCACTGAATTTGTCAGCACAATATCGTATCTACTGGTGTGTTCGCCGGTTAATGGATCTAAAGTTTGATACAAAATTCGACCACCATCTTGAGTGGTTTTTACCGAGCCATCCGTATTTGTTTGGGGTGTGCGGATCAATTCTTGCCAAATAACATCATGGCGATTTTGTTGGTAGAGAAACTCTAGTTGATGTTGCCAATTCGCACCTAACCAAGTGTTTTGTGGTGTGTATTGGTAAGTTGCTGAACTTTTTACGCTGTAAGGTAATTTAAAGTTAGGTGATAGTGAATTTGTGTAGCCATCCGCTTGCTGTAAGCTGGCTTTTACTTGGTTAGGTACTTGTAAATTGACATCGGTTAGATAAATTTCGCTATCGACACTTGCTGGATCAAATTGGGTATAAGTGATGCCATCGTTGCTGAAATTATTTGCCAGCCAAACCAAAGGTTGGCCACCACTAAAATAACCTGCGCCTAAACTCAATTTGTGTTGAGGGTTAATTTGCCAAATGAGTTGAACACGCGGTAATAACACGTCAAGGCCATCAAGTGTGTGGTTGTTATTAAAGCCAAATCTTTGGACAAATTTTTGGTTTAATTTGGGTGCATTCGCCATATACATTTTTTGATAACGCAAACCCAATTCTACATTGAGTGCTTGGTTTATTTGCAAGTTATCGGCCAAGAATAAACTGAGGGTATCTAGTTTTATATCCACTGCCGCATCTGCTGGATTGTTAGTATAAGCATTGGCATAGCTAAATTTGCTCGCTTGCTGATTAGCAAAATGTTCAATCGAATTAAACTGCCAACTCCCTTTAGAATTTGGCGCAAATAAGTTTTTAGTTTGCTGTTGCTGCCATTCGATACCAGCTAACAATGAGTGTTCAAACCACTGGTAGTCAAAACTAAATTGGCTAATAAATGTTTGATTGGATAATTGATTAGCATGGCGATAAATGTCTGAGCCAAAAGAAACTGCTGCAGTTGGGCGGTTATTATTTATTTGGCTATAAACGGTAACATCAGCAAAATCTGATAAGGATTTCTGCTCTGTGGTGACATCTTTATAAGCTAGTTTAAATTCACTGCTTAAATTATCTGACCAGTCAGCATGCCAGTAACTGGTGGCTGATTTGAGCGTTTCAATTTTATCGTACCAGTGGCTGCTTAAATACAAATCACTTGCGCTCCAACCTGAATTGCGGGTTAAGTTGCCTTCGTTATATTGTAACGTTGTGGATAGTTTATGTTGTTGGTTGGCAAACCAATCAAGTTTGATAAGCCATTTTTCATCTTGTTCTTGCGGTTGTGAGTGCCAATCACCAATATCTATCTGGTAGGTATTTAATGCAATTTGCTGAATTTTTTGTACATCTTCGAGTGTTATATCTGCATTGTTTGCGCCATATGCTCCTGTGGGTGCCCAAGTTGCAGTTTTTGGGCTATTAAAAGCCTCAAAAGCGACAAAGTAATATAATTGCTCGGACAATGAGCCACTGAAATCAAACCCAAAAAATGTGTGGGCGAAATCATCTAATTCAGCTTTGCTGCCATTGTCTTTAATTAATTTACCTGATAATTGTTCATTGCCATATTGATAAAATACCCCTGCAGAAAAGTCTTCAGCGCCTGATTTGGTGGTGACATTAATATCACCGCCAGTGAAATTATTAAAATGTACATCAAATGGTGCAGGGCTGACGCTGACATTGGCCAGTGCTGCAAATGGTATTGGCAATCTTTGGGTTGGGTAGCCGTTAGAATTTAAACCAAAATTGTCATTTTGCGCTAAACCATCAACCGAGAACTGATTCATGTTAGGATGTTGCCCTGCAATAGACAAAGGCGCATCTGCCCCAAGTTGTTTAATAACATAAGCAGACTGATTTAATGCTTGTTTAATATCGCGATTAAATACACTTAAATTGTGTAGCTGCTGAGCATTAAATTGGTTTGGATTGGTTGTTTGCCGGCCCACTACTTGAATGACTTCTTTCTTGTTAGAAGGGGCTATGGTTAACCACTTATCCTGATTAAGTTCTAGGGTAAAACTTTCTTCGAAGATTACATGCTGTTGGTTGCGTACGGTCAGTTGATATTCTTGCCCCGCAGCTAGGTTGTTAAAGCTGAAAACTTGTTGGCCATTAACATTTTTTTGTAATTTAAGCTGTTGCTGTGAGTTAGTTAATATCAGCTCACATGGGCAATTGGCATCATCAACTACACCACGCAGTTGGCTAGTAATGTTATTTGTTAGGGCCAGGTTGCTATATAAAATGCATACAATAGATAGGGCAATAAAATGCAGGCGCGAAGAGTACGTCATAAATCCCTTTTGCTTTGAATTTTATTAAAATATGTCCGGTAGTTGGTGCAGGATTATAAATGTTAAAAACACTATATCCAACACAATAGAGCTAAATCAATATAAATAGCGATA
>NZ_ARZY01000037.1 GCF_000568405.1 Catenovulum agarivorans DS-2 | reverse complement strand
TGGTATTTGGGTTTTTCTACAGTCTCGTTATATGTATATCAGGTTTTGTCATGTATTCTAAGATAGTAATTTCACTTTTCTTGTTGTTTTCTCTCATTGGTTGTTCTAACAGAGTAATTCATCTTGTTGATGATAATGGTAAAGAGGTAGGAGAATGTACTGCTGGTTATTATCTACATTTTTATGGGTTAGAAGACTCTATTGATTATATGCTATATCAGTGCGCTAAGGGTTTTATTGATAAAGGCTATAAAGTTTCTGGCGTTCTCCCTTTAGATCGAGATTATACTCTCCCTAAGCCTCCTGAAGGTGAGTCTTGGAATAAAAAGCTGGCGATGAGCCACTTTAAAAACGGTAAAATAACGGAAAGAAAACTAGGGTATGTTCTCGCTGCAATCGAATATGAATATTACCTCAAAATAGTTGATGCAGAAAAACGCTTTGCTAAAGGTAATATTGACGAAACGGCATTTAATAAAATAACTCAAGAAGCAGAATTCGTTTGGCGCGGTGAATAATACATATAATAAATAAGGATATGTTGCGCGAAGCCGCAACTTAATCCTATTGTTGAACAAGCCCGGTGCTGAGTTCTGCTTATATAAGGAAATAAATAGATTAGTCGTCATGGGTGACTTTTTTCAAGGCGAGTGTCGCTAGACCGCTTTCGGCCGATATTATTAACACATTGTTTTCATATAAGTTTCTGCTCCTTTTAGTTTGTTTAGTGCTGTGGCGGACCATCATCCATGCGGTCGTGGACACCTCCTTGTTTTAACTCGTCACAACATTTATTCGATTGCGTATAACACCAGTGCACAGCATTTCATTGTGGCAACAGGGGCAAGCACCTTGTGGTTATCCAAAGCAAGAATATTTTTTCAAAAATCACACCGAGATATAAATAGCGAGACAAGTATTTAAGTGGAGGCCGGTAATTGTGGCGCTATATTCCCCCCAACTTTATACCTGCTTCTCGTCGGCACGCAGCTAACAAATTCTCAATGGAATCTTGGCTCTGAAGAGTTCTGGCTATAGCTACGGCACCAATCATCATTGCTGTTACCGAAAAAATATCTTGCTCGTCACAATCACAATAGCTACTCGCGTACTCCATGATCGCTGTATTCATCCCATAGTAAACATCGGCATAAGCTTCTTTTATTGCTGTATCCTGCATATTGATGTCTGTTGCTAGGAACGCTAACGGACAAGATAAAGAGAGCTCTCCTTTTACATGCTCCAAGCTCAGGTAGTTATTTAGCAGCAAAGACAACCACTGTTTGTTAGATATACCCTCTGGCTTAAGGTTAGCAAGTTTAGTGCTGCTAGCTCTAAATTTTAATGCCTCACTGTAAAGCTCCGCTTTACTTTTAAAGTGTGCGTAAAAAGCGCCTCGGGTAAGCCCGCAATTATTCATCAAACCATCAATAGTAACCCCTTCAAAACCTTTCATTGCAAATAGCCTGAAGGAACTTTCAAGGATTCTTTCACGGGTGCTATTTTTGTGAGTCTTTGTATAGGGCATTGGTATGAGTTTCTCTGTTTTTATATATGTTCTTTATCATATATAAAATCTAGCCTAGTATGAAGCCTCATCTTTCGCAGGGAAACTAAATCTGAATATTGAGTTTCCCATACTACGCTAGGCATCAATCAAATTGGAGATAACATGGAGAAACATATTGGAAGCTGTATATGCGGCGACGTTGAATTTAGCTTTGAAGGCGACCCTATGAATTCCATTTTTTGTTATTGCAAGGAGTGTCAAGCGCTCACTGGCTCAGATAAGTGGTTTGGTCTTTGGGTGCCAAAAAATAGTTTTAAATTAACAAAAGGCACATCTTCATCATATACGCGAACAGGGGACTCAGGAAAAAAGGTAATTTATCATTTCTGTACCAGTTGTAGTTCTGTTCTGTGTGCTGAGGTAACAGCGGGTAATTTTTACTCAGTATCAGCAACTTCACTGAAAAATAATATTTTTACTCCTAAAATGTCAATCTACGCCTCTTCAGCACCATCATGGGCAATCTTCCCCAGTGATGTGCCAAAATTTGACATTCTACCGCCAAGAATGGGAGGCTAAATGCCTAACAAAATCAGGTTTCATCGAGCTATGTTAAAAAATATAGTCGGGTAGCCGAGGGTATCTACCCCTCAGTCCCCACAACATCCTACATGCGGGTTTACCCCAAGTGCGCCTTGTTCAAAATCAACACTTTTATTCAACTGCCGAAATGTCGGGTGCGGCCCCAGTTTATAATGACATTGTCAGGTGCGCTTCCAGCTTACCAGACCTACTACTTATGCAAAATTTGAGTTATTAAAATGTCTGCTTGTCACCAGTAGCTGACATTGAAAATTTTAAAGGCAGATTCTGCAATTGGCACAGATCCGTCCTTCGCCTCTAGATTGTTTTTGTCCAAAAATGAGTTACAACAGTGTGATACTTTAATTCTCAGTTGTAGAACGATTCACGCTTGGTAGTAGCAAATAGTATTAATGTTTATTTTTGAACACATTTAATCTAAATCGGTACGAACAGGGTTAATGGGATGTTTAGTATGAAACTTTATTCCTCTTCTACAAAACAATATTGAGGGCTCCATGAGCCCTTTGCTTTATTCTTGCACTTGCCAATGGCCAGTTTTATCTGAGCCTATCCGAACTAATCTAACCTGAGTTCTGGATAAGAAAAATTAAATAGGCGGGAACTAAATGCCCGCACCATGATCCGATCATTCGACCAAAAACAATGAATCATATAAGGTGTAATGGCTACTAAGAAAGGCTGGAAATATCGAAATATGATATGAATATCTGTATTATTCGCATCACAATTAGATTTGATTGTGGGGGTTATTCAAATCATAATATGATTTGAATAGGCTGTTATTTAAATCAAAAGGCGACAAGATGTGGATCTGGCAACAAGCTGACTGGCCGAACTTTATCTGGGATGAAAAAGTCATTGAACCCAAGTTACGCGACATTCGCTTTCACCAAGGAATGTTGTTGGGCAAGATGTCGAGCCAATCTAAAGACCAAAGGCAAAGTATGTTAGACACGCTATTGGCGAACATTATTCATTCGAGTGCCATTGAAGGTGAGAAGCTCAATGCTTTTTCTGTTCGCTCGTCTTTGGCCAATAAGCTTGGTCTTTCTGAAGAAAAACCATTTCCAACTACTGAACGCACTGATGGCTTAGCAGAAATAATGCTAGATGCGGTGGATAATTTAGACTCGCCGCTCTCACTTGAGAGGATATTGCAGTGGCATGAACGACTGTTTCCTGAGGGCTACACCTTGTTCAATCCTGTTATAGGAGGGCAGTTGCGCGGCGAAGAGCCTATGCAGGTTGTGTCGGGCAGGATTGATAAACCCACGGTGCATTTTGAAGCACCGAGCCGAGATGTGCTTGAGTCAGAACTAGACGTGTTTATTCGCTGGTTTAATGACTCTCGTGAGGACCCCGCTTTAGACCCTTTGCTTAGGGCTGCGATCACGCACTTTTGGTTCGTGACGCTCCACCCTTTGGATGACGGCAATGGCAGGATCACCCGCTTACTCACTGATTTGGCGCTGGCCCAGGCTGAGCGTCAATCTGTCCGTTTTTATGCAATGTCAGTGGCGATTTTAGCCAACCGTAAAAGCTACTACGAAATATTAGAGCAATCCCAGAAAGGTGAACTTGATATTACCGCTTGGCTTATGTGGTTTTTAAACATCTTAGGTGAAACATTCACCAATGTGATCGAAGAAATCGACCAAACGGTTTTTAAAACAAACTTCTGGCGAAATGTCGATCAAACGCGACTGTCCTCGGAACAAGTAAAAGTGCTCAATCGAATGCTTGATGGAGATTTTGACCAAGGCATTAATACGTCGCAATACCATAAAGTAGCGAAAGTGAGTAAGCCAACCGCTTCTCGTCATTTAGCCGCTTTGGTCGAGCTTGGTTGCTTGGTAAAAAGTGAAGCCGGGGGGAGGAGTACTCGGTATAAGCTGGCGCACTTGAGTTAAAAAAACGCACATTGATGGTGTGCTCCGATAGAACCAGAGACAGTTTTAAACTAGCTGCTTAAGGTGTGTGCTTGTATTAGACCATTACAACCTAAGCTAATTTTTACTAAAATTTTACTCTCGTCTTACAACAGGTTATTGTATTGTTGTTTTTGTAGACAATATACATTTAAGCTGAACCAATTGAGCCGCGAGAGTAAAATATGGAACTTAAAATAAACAATCAAATACATCAGGTAGATGCACCAGATGAGATGCCATTATTATGGGTGCTTAGAGATCTACTAGGCAAAAAAGGTACTAAATTTGGCTGTGGTCAAGGTTTATGTGGGACGTGTACAGTACATGTAAACGGACAACCTATGCGTTCTTGTATTACCCCAGTTGCCGTTGCAAAGAATTCTGAAGTGACCACAATTGAAGGGGTCGATGAGCAAGGCAACCATCCAATCCAAATTGCGTGGCGTGAGAATAATGTTCCTCAGTGTGGTTATTGTCAGTCAGGGCAAATTATGTCGGCGTTAAATTTACTCAGCAATAATTCCACGCCAACAGACCAAGATATTGATAGCGCAATGTCGGGTAATATTTGTCGTTGTGGTACTTATCCAAGGATAAAACAAGCGATTAAAGATGCCGCGAAGGTGATGAACCAAAATAAAGGAGCTAAATCATGAACACCTTTAAATTGGACCGACGTGAATTTTTAACTTTAACTGGCGTCGCTGGTGGTGGGTTGTTGTTGGGTTGCTCGAGCAGCAGTAATAGCTCGCAAGCTATGTTTGTCAAAAACAATCAAGCACACAAGCTGAATATATTTGTATCAGTTCGGCCAGACAATCGTGTGGACATTATTAACCATAGGTCGGAAATGGGCCAAGGCGCCAAAACCGGCGTGATTCAAATGATTGCCGATGAGTTGGATGTTGATTGGGAAAAAATCAACGTTGTTCAAGGTTTGGGTGACAAAGCTTATGGCAGTCAAAACACTGATGGCTCAACTAGTGTTCGCAAATTCTACTCAAAATTGCGAGAAATCGGCGCATCCGCTCGAACTATGTTAGAACAAGCTGCGGCTGAATACTGGCAAGTTGACGTCTCTCAGGTTCAGGCAAAACAGCATAAGGTATTTAATTTAACTAATGGCAATAGCCTAAATTATGGTGATTTAGCAGAGCTTGCGGCTAAGCAGCCGATACCGAATGTTGCCAAACTAACATTTAAAAGCAAAGAGCAATTTAAATACATTACTAAGCCTGTACCAATCGTTGATTTGCATGATATGACAACAGGCAAAGCAACTTACGGTATCGACGTGGAATTGGATGGGTTGCTGGTGGCTAGTATCGAGCGTTGTCCTGTGCTGTATGGCAAGGTTAAATCTTTCGATGCCTCAGGCGCAAAAGCAATTCCGGGTGTGGTTGATGTAATTAATATGCCAGAAACCGTTAAGCCAGTGGTATTTAGTGCTGGTAGCGGTGTTGCTGTTATCGCAACCAATACTTGGGCGGCCAATCAAGGTCGCAAAGCGCTAAAAATTGAATGGGATTTAGGCGAAAATAAAGATTTTGATAGCGAACAAGCGTTCGCTGATATGGCCAGTAAAGCGCAAAATCCAGCTAAACGCAGCGCTGAAAAAGGGGATATTACCGCTGGCTTTGCTAAAGCAGAACAAATTTTAGAAGCGACATACAAGGTACCGTTTTTAGCGCATGCACCAATGGAGCCGCCAGCAGCTGCGGCATTAGTTACAGACACAAGCTGTGAAATATGGGCTGCGACACAAAATCCACAAGCGGTTATGGATAATGTTGCTGGTATGGTTGGGCTAAAGCCAGAACAAATTAAAGTCAATGTTACTTTATTAGGTGGCGGTTTTGGACGAAAATCTAAAGCTGATTTTGTTTGTGAAGCTGTGTATTTATCCAAGAAACTTGGCAAGCCGGTCAAAGTTGTTTGGACACGTGAAGATGACCTTAAAATGGGTTATTTCCATGCTGGCGCAACTGCGTTTATAAAAGCTGGGGTTGATAAGCACGCAAATATTACCGCGTGGCAACAACGGTCAGTTATGCCGAGTATTAAAACTACCTTTGCGCCTTCAACAGATGATTTGCTTGATGTTGAGTTGTCGCTTGGTTTTAACGATATTCCGTTTCAGCTTGAAAGCTTGCAGGGAGAATCGTCAGGGTATGTAAACCCTGTGCGAATCGGTTGGTTGCGCTCGGTTAGTAATATTCCACATGCCTTTGCTTTGCATAGTTTTGTTGATGAGTTAGCGCACGCGAACAATATTCCGACTCATAAATATTTGCGGCAGTTATATGCTGAAGACAGGTTGATTGATCCGATAACCGACTATGGCTTTAAGGGGTATAAAAATTACGATGAAAGTTTGCAGCGTCATCCTATTAGTACCCAACGTTTCAAAGCTGTACTCGATAAACTTGAGCAAACCGTTAATTTTGATGAAGCTTTACCCGCGGGACAAGGTTGGGGTTTGGCGATTCATCGTAGTTTTGTCAGTTACGTCGGCGTTGCAAGTAAGGTTGAGGTAAAAGATGGCAAATTAACCGTATTGGCCATGCACTCCGTGATTGATTGTGGTGTTGCGGTTAATCCTGATCGAGTTGAATCGCAACTTGAAGGCGCGATGATCTTCGGCTTATCACTTGCGTTAATGGGCCGCATTGATATTAAACAAGGTGCGGTTAGTCAATCTAATTTTCACGACTATCCTGTGTTACGAATGCAGCAGTGCCCTGAGTTGTCTGTAGCTATCATTCAAAGTGACGCATACCCAGGCGGTGTGGGTGAGCCAGGTGTACCACCTGTTGCGCCAAGCTTGGTCAATGCCATTTTTACCGCGACTGGCAAACGTTATCGAGAGCTGCCTATCAATCAATACCTGACTGTTTGATACTTTGTTAAATAGGGCTGCGGAGCAGTCCTATTTCTTGCAAATATCCATCTCAATTTGTTTTTATACAATTTTTTAGATTTGCCTGTAAATACTCTCTGTGTGTACCTGCGCCAAACTTGTTTTAGTCAACTGTTTTTTATTTATATATATCATTATATTGTTAACAGTTATCTAAGTGTTGGGTGTTTTTGTTTTTTATTTATTAAAATCAAAGGTTTATGTTTTTGTTGCAATAAAGTAAAAATAATGTGCTTGTTCTTTGGTGTTAATTAAACTAATCTGATTACGCAAATTAAAGAGCTGGAAATCACACAAATTTTACCACTCTGTAGTCGTAAACTGACTATTTTTGCCAATTAAGTTTTGTTATCAATTAATTGTTAAATAACTTACTAACGCAACAGAAAATTTGGAGAATGAGATGTTTAAACTTAAACATCCTCTGCTGAGCTCAGGCATTGCACTCGCGTGTGCTTTGTTTGGAGCTCATACACAAGCAGAGGTCCTAGTATTGGAAGCGGAATCTTTTGATAACCTAGGCGGAACTTATAGTGATGGTCAGCCGAATCCGGTAACCATTTATAACGTTAATGGACAAGGTGCGATTAACTTTGTTAACGCAGGTGATTTTGTTGACTACAACATTAACGCTCAGGGCGGTGAATACAGCATAGAATATTTTGTTGGCACCAGTGTTCAATCAGGTCCTAATATTGAAGTTTTAGTCAACTCAAACGGTACTTGGCAAAGCCAAGGATCAGTTGCTGTGCCATTTGGTCATTGGGATGACTTCCAATCTTTAACACCTTCTCATAAGGTTAATTTACCTGCTGGGGCGTCAACTGTTCGTTTATTGGCGGTAGGCTCTACTTGGCAGTGGAATTTAGAATCTTTCGTATTAACTCAAACCTCTGCACCTGTTACTGATTCAGATAACGATGGTGTCAACGACAGCCAAGATCAATGTCCTGGTACACCTGCAGGTACTGCGGTAGACGCAAATGGCTGCCCAACTGGCGGTGGTACAACGCCTCCTCCTAGCGGCGAATCTTTTGTGATTCAAATGGAAGCATTTGATGCAACAGGTAGCGACGATGCTCGTGCACAAGGCGTGTTAGTTGGCGAACGTGGTTACCCACAAGACAAGCATACTGTTGTTGATAGTGTGCAAACAACTGACTGGGTTGACTACACAATTAACTTCCCATCATCAGGTAACTACAGCATATCAATGTTGGCATCAGGGCAAACCTCGCATGCAACGGCGGTATTATTTATTGATGGTACTGAAATTAACGAAGTTCCCGTTCATACAGGCAATCAAGCTGAATTTGAAGAATTCCAATTAGCTGGCTCGGTATATGTTACTGCAGGTACCCATACAGTGCGTGTTCAAGCGCAAAGCTCGACAGGTGAATTTAGCTGGTTATGGTTTGGTGATGCATTAACATTTACAAATTTAGATGGCGACAATGGCGGTGGTGATCCAGTTCAAGACGCTGACAACGACGGTGTATTGGATGGCTCAGATTCTTGCTCGAATACGCCTGCAGGCGAACCAACAGACTTAAATGGTTGTAGTGATTCGCAACTAGACGATGATAACGATGGGGTGAATAATAATATTGATCAATGCCCATCCACCACACCTGGCGCAAGTGTAGATGCCAATGGCTGTGAAATTGCTGTCGATAATGATTCAGACAACGACGGCGTCAACAATAATGTTGATATGTGTCCAAATACACCAGCAGGTGAAGCTGTTAATGGTGCAGGTTGTGGTGCGTCACAATTAGATGACGACAACGACGGTGTAAACAATAACCTTGACCAATGTCCGAATACACCAGCCGGAACACCAGTAGATGCGGCAGGCTGTGAAACTAACAATGGTGGAGATCCGGGCAACGGTGGCGAGCCAGGTGAAGATGAGTATTATCACAATGGACAAGGTTTATTATTTGGCCGTGTAGATGGTGCGATGAACTTTGCAGGCGAAGCAGGTTATGTTGCTAATCCACCTAATTATGATGTTACAACTGATTTGTTAGAAACAGACGATGCCATTCGTGGTAATTCTACCGAAGTATTCCGTGGTGAAATTTACGATGCGGATGGTCATATCTCATTCTACGAACACATAGACGACAGCGTCCGTTTATATATTGATGGCCAATTAGTGCTTTCCAACGACAGTTGGGAAAATTCATCACAAACAACGGATTTAAACTTAACCCCAGGTTGGCATGACTTTGAATTACGTCTTGGCAACGCAGACGGCGGCAGTGGCGCTGTGAGTGGTATAGGTTTTGGTATTGATATAAACGGTGGCAGCAATTTTGTTCACCCAAGTACGTTAAGCCCAAGTATGTTTAGATCAAGTGGCCAAGTTGTGGTTGACCCAATTTTACCTCCGCCATGTGGCATTCAAATTGAATTAGAACACTTTGATGAAACCGGCACAGTTGGCCGAGTTGCCAGTGATCCAAACGACGGTTTTGTTGCTGGTGATACAAACGTTGGTTGGGTAACCAATGGTGACTTCGGTAAATACCATAATGTGTTCCTTGAAGCCGGTACTTATCGTGCATTTATCACTGTGTCTACACCTGCGGGTGGTAGTTATGGCGCGCGTATTGATATAGACGCCGAACCCTTTGCTTGGGGTTATTTTGACAGTACAGGGGGTTGGGATATCGCGGCTGAATACGAGCTCTATGGTGGTGATTTAGTTGTAGATAGCACGGGTAATCATACTGTTCATATCGAAGCAATTGGTGGTTCTGATTGGCAGTGGAGTGGTGACTTTGTTTGTTTTGCCAAAGTGAGCGACAGCACAGCTAAACAACCGCGTGTATATAACCCGAACGATCATGTAGTGGCTGAAATTGATGGTCCAGCAACAGGTTTACAATACTTAAAAGAGCCAGTGCAAATTCCACTAGCAAATAAAGTATTAAAATCAGATGTTTGGTATACCTACCCACAAAACCGAGAGTTAGAAGGTTTTGATGATTTTGGCGCAACAGGTGCATTCTGGGGTCACCCACCAGAACACGACTTTTATGATGATACTGTCATCATGGATTGGGCGGTTAATGTAGTTGATGACTTCCAAAGTGAAGGTTTTGAATACACTGCACGTGGTGAGTTTGACTGGGGTTATGGTTGGTTTACTGAATTCACTACTAATCCACAACCACACTATGTACAAACATTAGACGGCCGAAATGTGCGTATGACATTCATGGGTTATTTAAGCCATGACGGTTATAACAACAATTGGCTGAGTAATCACAGCCCAGCGTTTGTACCATTTATGAAGTCACAAGTTGACCAATTATTAAAAGCAAACCCTGATAAGTTGATGTTTGATACGCAAACCAACTCAACACGATCAACCGACATGCGTACTTTTGGTGGAGACTTCTCGCCTTATGCAATGGCAAACTTCCGTGTATGGTTGTCGAAAAAGTATAGCAGTGCACAGTTAGCTTCTATGGGTATTAACGACATTAATACCTTCGACTATGGAGCTTATTTGCGATCACAAGGTATAACGCATACCGAATGGACGAACGCAGGGGACACCATATCTGGCAACATTCCAATGTTGGAAGATTTCATTTACTTTAACCGTGACGTTTGGAACCAAAAGTTTGCTGAAGTATTAGAGTATATTCGCCAGCAGCGCCCTAACATTGAAATTGGAGCAAGTACTCACTTATTTGAGTCGCGTGGTTATATCTTCAATGAGAATATTACCTTCTTATCTGGTGAGTTGAACTTAGGTGCTAGAACAACAATTTCTGAGTTACCAACCAATATTCTTGTTCACTTAAAAGGTGCGCAAGCGGTCGATAAAACCTTAGCATACTTCCCGTACCCTTGGGAGTTTGATGAGCTTCGTATTCAAAATGCTCCGCGCTTTGGTCGTGGTTGGGTTGCACAAGCATACGCATATGGTGGTTTATTCTCTGTCCCTGCTAATGTATGGGTAGGTGGCGAAGTTTGGACTTGGTCGCCAGGTGCAGATAACTACCGTGACATTTATCAATTTGTTCGCGCGCAAGCTAACTTGTTGGATGGATATACATCGTACTCGAAAGCGGGTTATGTACATGCTATGTACTCGTCAATGAAAGCTGGTTTTATTGACGGTGGTAACCAAGTTCAATCAAGCGTGAAAATATTAACCGAAGATAATATCAACTTTGACATGTTGGTGTTTGGTGATGCTGGTTACCCAGTTGTACCACGCCAAGCTGACTTTGATAAGTTTGAGCATATCTTCTATGACGGTGACTTAAACTACTTAACGCCTGAGCAAAGAGCAGTGCTAGATGCGCAAGGCAGCAAAGTTAGACATATTGGTCAACGCGGCACAATAGACGGTTTACAAATTAACGTCAGTATTAACGGTAGTGTTGCTAACGAAACTGTATCTGCGGTTTCTCGCATTCACGAAACTGATTCGTCAGCGCCTTATGTTGTGCACTTAATTAACCGTCCATTTGCTGGTGGGGTAACACCTACCTTAAATAATGTTGAAGTGGCAATTCCTGCAAGTTATTTCCCACAAGGGGTAACTTCAGCGAAATTACACTTACCAGACGGTTCAAGCTCAACTGTTGCGGTTTCAACTAACGCAAATGGTGATGCTGTGGTATCGGTTAACAACCTTGAAGTTTGGGGTATCTTAGAATTAGCTCACTAATTTATTAAGAATTTTGTTAACCTTTAACAAGGGCTTCAATTGAAGCCCTTTTTCCATTTAATATGTGATGTAAAAACAAGATGATTTATTTTTCATGAGTGGCAGTGGCGGAGTTTTGCATGACCAACCAATTAACTGAGTTATTAACCAATTGGCATCAACAAAAAGACCAATACCAATGGGTACTGGGTACTATAATTGAAACCCAAGGTTCGTCATACCGCAAAGCAGGTGCCATGTTATTTATTAATAACCTCGGTCAGTATTTTGGCTTGCTCAGTGGCGGCTGTTTAGAAGCTGACATTATGCGCCAAGCACAAAAAGTGATGGATGACCAACAGGCCATGGTTATTCAATATGATATGCGCGAAGAAGATGACATTAGCTGGAAACTTGGTATAGGTTGTGGTGGTATGGTACGAATATTATTACAGCCTGTTAGCGCACAAAACCACTATCATAATTTGCCAGTGTTGTTGGAGTTGTTACAGGGCAGACAAAACGTTAGTTATCAAATCAATCTCACCGCACCAGATAATTCTAATTTGGCAGTGGTGAACAAGTCTATCGACAGCCACAAAACATCTATCCAAAGTGATGTATTGAATGTCCAATTAAAACCCGTCCCGCATATAGCGATATTTGGCGCAGGCATAGATGCAAGGCCTCTCGTGGCAATGGCTGGTAACTTAGGTTGGCAGATAAGCTTAATTGATCACAGAACCAACAACGCACGTGCGCAATATTTTACCGCGGCAACGCAGATAATTCGTCAAGCACCAGAGCAATTGGCTGAACATCAACTGCTGCAAAATATAGATGCAGCCGTGGTGATGGGGCACAATTTGCAATTTGACGCCGCTGCTTTAGCAATTTTGCAAACATCAACTGCTAAATATATTGGTTTATTAGGGCCAACACACCGCAAAGAAAAGGTACTTAAACAAGCACAATTACAATTACAACAAACATCCATGCCTATTTATGGGCCTATTGGCTTAAATATTGGGGGCGAATTGCCAGAGTCGATTGCCTTAGCCATCTTGGCTGAAATACATGCCGTGTTAGAACGAAGGGATGCTGGGTTTTTGTCAAAGTGTGAATAAATTGATTTATTTTGGTGATTAAACAATTAAGCCCAAGCGAGTGGGCTTAAATAAATCTTGAACTATTCTGAATCTGGGATTTTTTCATTTACCAAGTCCACTATTTTCAATTCGTAATCCCCATAACCATCTAAGTGTTGGAAGTCTACATGACCTGAGTCAGTCACAATATAGTCTATTAATTCACCTGAACTGTTTTTTCTTCGTTGACTATATTTGAAAAATTTTGAGTATCTTAATGGTGATACCCCTTCAAAATTCTCAAGTAACACTTTAGATTCATTGGTCTGATTATCAGGGTGGTAAATGGTGTCCCCATGTAGGCTTGTTGCTAAACTTTTCTCATATGGCTCAATGTATACAACTCTCTTAATTCCAGATGCAACTATATGCCGAGCACAGACGTGACAAGGGTATGTTGTACAATATAAGGTTTTACCTACAGTGCTTGTATTTGGATTTCTTGCGATAGTTGTTATCGCATCCATTTCTGCATGAATTGCTCTGGAGTACTCTATGATTGATTTTGCTTTGGATTCTTCTAATATTTGAGTCGCGATTTCAGGTGCGCCACTAACGTTATTTGATTGTAAAATTTGTTCAATTTCTTTTTTTAAGAACAACTTATGACTGTCGTTGTAGCATTTCCTTCCATAGTTGAAGCAGCGTTGGTCAATTGGACTTTCCGCATTGTATAAACCGCCTCCAAATCTAGGGACATCATTACACCCAGTGGCAATAATATTGCCATCATCATCGCAAATAGCCGCTCCGACCTGCCTAGATAGGCACGCTGATTTTAATGAGGCTGAATATGCACTATAAATACCAGTTTCATCTTTGGTTGGTGTAATCAATTCTGTGCCATGAATGAGCTTAATAAACCTAATGACGGACTCACCAATTGCCTTGTCATTAGTCATATTTCTGATGAAATAGTCAGATTTATGCAGCGATTTTTCTACATGTTGGCCATGAGATTGAGAAGCCTTCCTATCACGTTCGATTAATTGCCCAATTTCAGAATCACTAATCTGTTCTTCTTTAAGGTTAGAGCGCCTTTCATTTTCGGTTCTAAGCAAGCCTAGTAAATAAAAATTGTTTCTATAGGCTTCTTTAAATAAGTCGATTTCGTCAGGGTGTTTTAACTGATCAATAATATAAGCAGCTTTTTTTTGATTTCGAACTACATTTTGGGATTCACCGGAACCAAAATTAGTTTCTCTTGAAATAGTTATTTTTCGTATTGCTAGCTCAGCCAAGATACTTCCGCCATGCTTTTTTCTTAACTCATCGCCATGATTTTGTAGGGTATCGTATCGTTCAAAACCAGATAAATTTTCTAGTGCTTTTGGATCATCTTGAGATGAAATAATCAAATCACTAAGTCTTATATGCTCGACGTAGTAGCCTGATTCCTTTAATTTTGTAGCTAACGTTTTCTGTAAGCTACGCACACCAGAACCAACTGTGCCGCAGAGCCCTATTATAAGTTCTTGGGAGCGTCTTTGCTTTATAGTTGTGACGGTTGGTATTGTTGTTGGATTTTCAGATTGAACTGGTGATTGTTGAGCGAGGTTTGTAATTTTTGAAGCAGGCTTAGCCATAATAATCCCTTAATAAAAAGTGTTATCAAAGGATTATGACAAAAATTGTTACCAATTCAAGCTTTTAGCTGCTTTGTAAACTTTTTGTTTAGCCTCATCTTCGCGCTTTTTGTATTTTGCACTAGCAAAGCACTCAACGACATTTCTTGCTCTCAATTTATTATTATTCGGCGTTGATATCTCAACAATAGGTTTTTCAGAGTATAGATTTTTCATAACCTGTCCTAGTTAGAATAAATAAAGTTTAAGAGATGGCTTTCAGGCGCCGATTTTACCTATCTGAATGCCAATAGACAATATAATTAATATAAAACTAAGTGTTAGATTTAGCTGATGTACAAATTACATTAACATTAACATAGCATAAAATTCATTTTTTTGTTGTTTTAATGTCAACCAGTTCTTTGAGATTGTTTGGTGTTTATTTATTGAGTAACATGGCTGCACGTCAAATTTAGTTATATTTTTAGTATGAGTGATAACAAACCCGCATTACCCGACCGTTTAGCTAGCGATTCACGCAGCAAATTTTTTGTTAAAGAATGTTTTGAACACGAAATAGGCATTCGTTTAAATGGTAAAGAACGTAACAATGTTGAAGAATACTGCATTAGCGAAGGTTGGGTAAAAGTACCATCACCAAAAGCGTTAGACCGTCGTGGACAACCTTTGTTGATTAAATTAAAAGGCGAAGTGGAAGCTTTTTACAAGTAACTCCGTTTGAGTAAATTAACTTTATAGCCGAAGATACGGGTAATTCACACCTGTAAGCGTTAGCTGTTTACTCTGCTGGATTAATTGGATAGTATCAAAAATACAATAAGATTTTATCTAGCAGTATAGGCCATAAGTATATGAAGACACTCGTACCTTCAGTAAGTGTATTAACCATATTGTGTGCTTTTTCCATTCAAGCGGCGGATAGCACTCAAGCAGAAGAAACTCGCAATATCACCAAAGACCTCACCATAACTCAAACCATAATCAGTCAAAACTCGGTAAAAGAGCAAGGCTCTGGCTTAGAGTTGTGTAATGCCTCCGACACTAGCTGGCAAACTAATTTTAATTTAGATGAAAGCACAGGTGCGATGTTATCGACTTTTACTACAGGTGCAGTTGGCGAATATACAGATGTGTATGCAAATAGAGACGATGAAAGACCTAATGGACAGTATCTAGGTACGATTAAGGCTAAAGTTACAGATGATTTCGGAGCAACTTTAACTTTTGTCGGTCGCTTCAATTCTCAACAGGCTGGTCAGGAACTTTCAGGCACAGTTAGGTTTAAGAATGAAGCCGGTTGTGAACATGTCGCCAAAATTGTTGGAAAACTAAAAGTTCCGTTCGAAAAATTAGAGGTGCAACAAGAAGGCAAAAATATATTTGGTGAAGTTTATGTGTGGTTGATGAGCAAAGCCAGAGAAAGGTTTAATGGAGTTGACACCAGCCAAAGCAAAGAGTTTAGCAAAACAGCATCTATTGGGCCAAGAGGGTAGTATGATGAAAAAACTAACACGTGTTATTGTTGTATGTTTAACGCTTATATCTAGCCATTTGATTGCAGCAGACCAAGTTGAAGTTAAATTCTATGGCTTTGAAACTTCACCCGCCGATTCGCAAAATACAGCTTCGGTTAGGTTCAATAACTTTTCAGTAGAGTATGCAACAACTATTGTTCCTTTGCTGTTTGAAGGTGATTTGGCAAGTAATGAAATCGCAGTATATTTTAATGGTTCTTTGTTGGATGTTTATTCTGATTTGGCCGATATACACAATGCGACTAGTCAATTTCTGGTTGACACTACCTATGTGCAAGGGCAACAGGCCGATCTTGAATTTCGTTTAACCAACAATGGCAATCAGCCTTCACTGCTTGCATTTCCCCACGATGTGGAGAACATCTCTGTATTGGAGCAGCAAGTGAGTTTTGGCAGCCATAAAGATAACGCTTCTGAAGGTAAAAGTTCTGGTGGGTCTGCGCCGTTGGCATTTATCTGTTTTTGTTTGGTCGTTTGTTTGTGTAGAAACATACTTGCTGGTACATGGCTCAAGTCGGGTTAGGGGGCTCATCCCTAACCCGAAAGCACTCATGTGCTGCAGTATTGCTCTAATAGCATTGCGCAAATGCCATGCTCACTTAGATATTCGATTTCCGAAAAAAGGCGAGTATTTTTTATTTTTATCTGATTCAGCTAAGCGCAATACCCAAGCGGATAGAAGCTAAACGGAAGTTTGCAGTTCTCATCGATAGATGAATACCGTTATCATGAGTCGTTAATTCACCCCGCAATGCAGCGCTTAACCAATCCACAATCTATTTTAATTTTAGGTGGCGGCGATGGTTTAGCAGCACGAGAATTACTGACATACTCAAAGGTTAAGTCGATTACCGTTGTTGACCTCGACCCTGCGGTAGCTGAATTAGCTAAAAACAATGTGTATTTAACACAGCTTAATAAGCAGTCTTTTTTTAGCAACAAAGTACAAATACAGCATAAAGATGCATTTGTTTATTTAACCGAAACTACAAATGTATTTGATTTAATTGTGGTTGATTTACCCGACCCCAAAACCGTTAGCCTCGCGCGTTTGTACAGCAAACAGTTTTATCAAATCGCAAAACGCCGTTTAACAAACAACGGCATTTTAGTCACACAAGCAACCAGCCCCTTTTTTGCGACCGATGCGTTTTGGTCTATTCATAATACAGTACTTGCCAGTGGTTATCAGCAAGTAACCCCATACCATGTTGATGTCCCATCTTTCGGTGACTGGGGATTTGTGATGGCGTGCAAATCTACTTGCCCATTGGTTGACAAAACACTGCCACCCACTCGGTTTTATTCAACCCAACTAGAAAGTGCTCTGATGCTGTTTTCCGTTGATATTGCCAACCGAGCAAGTAAAGTGAGCAGCTTGGATAAACCACACGTATTGTATTATTACTTGGAAGGTTGGAAGTATTGGAGCTAACTCAGTAGTAATAGCTCAAATAGATCACAAGTAGTTTTACTCGTGATCTATCACATGTTTAAACAGCATGTTTAGCGGGTTGAGTGTAAATGTAAGGTAATAGTTATACAAAACCCGCAAACTTTAGGGCATAATTTCGCCTAACTGTAAAAGTTCCTATGGAAATGGACTTATGTTTTTTCGCTATTTCTTCATTGCTATTCTATTTGTCGCTCAGTTGGGCTGTAAAGGAAATGACAGCCAACCGAGTGCAGAGCAAAATATCACCTTAGCGCAGGCTAATTTTCAGCCAGCAGCACGTGTAAATACAGAGCAAGTTAATCAGTTTAATCAGGCTGTTAACAGCGCGCTTTTACAAAGTTTTAGTAATAACAATAGTACTGAAACAAATGTTCACTACGCCGCTTGGGGCCGATTAAAACAGTTACATTTTTTATCAGTTGCTGCTCAACCTAAAGATGTATATTGGCAAGTGCCTTTATTGGCTGATGTTGAGCTAGCTGATTATGCTCCCTACCTAATGGGCTATTTCGAGCAGTTTGAACAATCAGCCTATTTAAACAACAAACAATCACATTGGTTGGTTCTACAAGCTAATTACCCCTACAAGTTCAGCTTTCAGCAAGACTTATACAATTATTTAGGTGATAGTGAAGTCATAGACTTTTATGCGGACACTGAAAATGCACTTAAGCTAAAAAATGCAAAGTTAGCTGAATTGTCTCACTTCTATCAGCCTAGTTTAACCACCTCTGCTGATACACGCTTATATTGGTTGGATAGCCTTGAGCTGTCTTTTTCGCTAACAGATAATTTTTCCGTCAGGCCATTAAAAGATAGAATTTTTAAAAATAGCGCTAGAGACTACTGGCGAATATCAACTCTTGATATTGGTGGCGATATGCAGTTATTTGAGCAAGACGATGTAAAAATAGTTAATTTGCTACCAAGCAACTCAGAGTGGAAAATATTGGTGGTGCAAACCAGTCCGTATAAATTTGCTTCGGTCAGAAATAATTTGGCTCAATGGTTGGCCGATTTTAACCAGAACAACAGTTTGCAATCGACCTCTATCGAGATCCCTCACACTAATTTCTCAAGTGATTATTGGTCCAACTTAAACTTTGCGATGGAGTCATCCATACTAGATGAAGAAGAGGGGTTTGGTGACGACAATAGAATCACCTCTGAAAACTTAACTTATGCAGATTTTGCTGGCGAGCAAGCCGTGTCTATTAAACAAGATAAACTAACCTATAGTTTTGTGTTGGAAACAAGTTTAACTGAGTTGAAAAATATCGACTATTTTTATTCAAATGGGTCAAATTCCAGTTCAGTTGCTATTTCTGCAATTGGAGGTTGCAGTGGCCCTTCTTCTTACGAAGTGGATATTACCAGTACGTTATTTGTGTTAATCAAGGATGATGCTGTGCTGAGTTTAAGCCAGTTTGACGTGTCAAACGGCGACCCACTGCCAATTTGTTTTGGTGGTTTTTCACCAGCGTTCGAGCCGCCAGGGGAAATCATATTTCCTGAAATAATTTCCCCAAAATCTGATTATTAGCGCGGTAGCAATAATTAATTTTACCTAGCCTGTAATAAACTCATTCGTCCAACCACTAACCAGTCATAACATAATTTAGGACATTACTTTTTTATGGGAAGTGACTTTTATCTGCAATACATTCTGCCGCACGCGGGCATCATCATCAAAATCTGTCGGGCTTATACCAATAGCCAAGCAGATTTTGAAGATTATTACCAAGAAGTTTGCCTGCAAATTTGGCGCAGCAAAGACAATTTTAATCAGCAATGCCAGTGGTCTACTTGGATTTACCGCATTACGCTTAATGTCTGTTTAACCTATCTCAAACAGAGCAAAAACGGTGACAAACATATTGTTTCCGATTCTTTGCCAGATGAGGTTATCGACGACAGTAAGGCCTTTGCGAATGATGAAATTAACTTGTTGTACAACGCGATTAAACACCTTTCCGAAACAGATAGAGCGGTAATTTTGCTGTATTTGGAAGAGAAAACCTACGAAGAAATTGCCGACATTATTGGTAGCAATAGCAACAACATAGGTGTGCGCATTACGCGAATTAAAAGCAGATTAACCAAGTTTATTAATCAAGTAGATTAACTAGAGGGTGGGATAATGAGTAAATCAATTGAACAAATGTGGAAAGACGGTTTTGTAAACGAAACGCAACTAACCGCGCCAAAAATTAATGACCTGTATAACCGCAAATCGCAAAACATTGTGGATAAATTGCAGCGAATGTTTGCGATTAACATTAAAGCCATTATTGGCGGTAGTTTAGTTGCACTGGTGATGTTTAGTTTAATTGGCGCGCCCTTTTTGGGTGTGTATATTTGTTTATTGCTTGTGCCACTGGTGCTTATTGCTAAAAGGGAGCTGGGTAAATCATATCAATTATCTAAAGGACTGAGCAGTTACGACTACATTATAAATTTCAATGATTGGCTGCAGCACTCAATTGCTGTGTACGCAGGCTATTATAAGTATTTTTATCCATTGTTGTTTATCGGTATGGCGGTTCAAGCTGTGGTGAGTGATGCTGGAGGAAAAATAATTGGTTTGATGATGGATGTTTGGCCAACTGAATTTTTGCTCTGGGGTGTACCTTATTATCTGCTGTTAATTATTGTGGGGCTAATCCTGATTGTCGCTCGATTTTCAGATGCTTTATATAGACTAGATCTGAATATTATTTATGGTCGCCAGTTTAAAAAACTAGAAGAACTGATTGCGGATATGCAAGAGTTGCGAAAGTGAAAAATGCTAGACGACAAGTGAGTATTGTTAACTTGTTATCCCGAGTTCTAGTTAGTTAGAAGATCTGGGCACTGATAATCTTTATCAGTGCCCATTGCTCACCACTCTGTGGTTAAGGTTGTTAGCGCGCTTTTGCTTTGCGTATTCCCATTCGCTCAAGTTGTAACTTTAAGCCAAAGTAAGTTAATACAACTGAGAAAAAGATAAAGGCGACTATAAAATAATCGCGCACTTGCCGGCCGGTTAATGGCACTAAAAAGTTCCATTTATGTAGCATAGAAAAAGATAGAGATTCTAAGCGTGAACTTGCAGTACTGGCATCTGCTAATACACCCGACTGGCTATCAATAAACAATTGAGTTTTATCCACGTCATTTAAACTAACGCGCCAAACGGGCAGGCGTTTATTTCTAAAGTCATAACCCATACCAAAAAAGCGCACAATTTGGGCGTCAGCCGCTGTGGCCGATTCACTGTATTGTTCGGCTAACCACATGGCGTATTGTTTATCGTTAAAGTCGGTTAACGCTTGGCCAGTTTTGCCATCAAAATAAACGACCTTAGCTTCTTGGCTAATGCCTTTGTATTTATCTTCTTTGGTTAAAGCTTTGTGTTGTTGTGCACCTTCAGCTTGATACGACAAGCGTAAAACCGGTGTGGTTTTACTGCTTTTCGTTTGTTCATTTTTATTGCTGGGTGCGGCAATTAAATTGAGTGAATTTACCTGACGGCTTTGTTGAATTTGCGTCAACACTAAATTCATCGCTTGCTCAGAAACGGGGGTTTTTGGCAAATCTGTACTGAGTTTTAACCCAGCTCTGGCTGGTGAATATTCAGCGGTTAATAAATGATAAAATCCACTAAAACTCCACATAAATAATGGGATAACAACTAAGTAAGCACTAGCTCTATGTAGCTTGTTATGGGCAGGCATTCTGCGCCATGAGCGATTAATTAAATAAATTAACCCTGACACACTCATAGCCAATAATGCGAGCATTAAATAGCCAATAATCAGCACTCTAAATGGCCCAGTAAATTCTAACCAATTCCATGTATGCAAAGCACGAAAAACACTTTGCAAAACGATGCGGGTATCGTTGGTTAGTGACGCTAACGTATTGGTTTCTGTGTAAATAAATGCAATATGACCAGCGTCATCGCTATAACTGACACGATAGACAGGTAATAATCGATTCACCCAAGGGTATTCAGCGCTAAACTCATTAATAAATTCAACTTGTTCAATTTGTTCAGCGGGTAAACCTGAGTAATATCCGGCTAACCAAATGGCTTGTTGTTTGTCTTGCTCTGCTACTTGCGCTCCTGTGGTTAAATCAAAATACTGGCGTGGTTGATTCTGTTCATAGGTGGCTTGTAACAAAGCGCCGTTTTCGCTGGCAATTACTTTAACTAAGTTGGCTGACTGCTGGCTTGTTTGCGCCAGTAAATTGCTGGTGGTTTGAGCATCGTAATCAATCTGCTTAACCACTGGTGCACGAAAGTTGGCGGGTTGTGGGCCAATCCATGTCATTAATGGGTGACTAAAACCACTAATTAACCAAACAAAACAGGCAAACAAAGCAGGCCACAAGAAAAACTTGTGCGCCCAGTTTGCAAAGTGGTTTGTGCTGCGCTTTAAAGTTGCCATGTTGCACCTACATAAATGCTACGCGGCGTACCAGGGCGATAGCCTAAGTTGGGATTGCCCACTTGGTTGCTGGTATAGACGCTATATAACTTGTCGGTTAAGTTTATAATGCGCAAATACACTTGCCAGTTTGCATTGATTTGGTAGTGGTTGCGCCAGTTTACTAACGTGTGGCCAGCATAGGTTTGGGTATTGGTTTCGTCGGTAAAATATTCGCCTAAATGTTCAACTTCCACCTCGCTGCTAAAACCTTGCAACCAAGTTGGTTGGTACTTAAGCGTTAAATTGGCCATTTCTGCAGGAGCTTTGCCCACTTTAAAACCTGCGTAGTTGCGGTTTTCCTTTTTGAATCCGCCACACGCTGGGCTAAAACATTGGAATAAATAAGCAAAGTCTTGGTAATACTGATTGGTAATCGCAATAGAAGTCGACAAAGACCATTCATCGGTCAATTTACCTTGGATGGCGGCTTCAAAACCTAAGTGGCGGCTTTCACCTGCATTGGTGACAATACGATCACTGCCATTGATCACGCTGACAATATCGTTTGATTTTTGCAAGTCATATACGGCTAATTCGTATAACCAATCAGCAGCCAATTGACCACGCAAACCAATTTCAAAACTGTCGGCTTCAGTTGGTTGTAAATTTTCACTGCCTTTTGAGCTGCCGGGTCTAAATAAGCTCCCTACCGATGGCGCAACAAAGGCGTTCCGGTAGTTAAAATAGGCAGTATGGTCGGCTGCGACTCGATATAACAAGCTGAATTTGGGGCTAGTGTGTTGATAGCTTTTGGTTTGTGATTGTGGGCGCAGATGGCTAGTGTCTTCCACTTGCCCTGCTAAGTTATCCGTATAGTCAACGTCAAACGAATCATAGCGTACGCCAACAGTTAAGCGCCAATTGTCGGTTAAATCCCACTCTGTGTGTATGTAAGGTGATAATGATGTTTGCGTCGCGCTAAAGTCGTAATTTAATTGGCCTGTTCGACTGTAATCTGTGTAAATATCATCTTGTTTGGTTAAGCTGATTTGCTCTTCAACATAATCAGATGGGGTAACGTCTGTATCTAAACCAACAATCACTGTACCTTGATTAATGTGCTGGCGATATTTCAACATTAAACCGTAAGATTTGAATTGGTAATCACGTATATTCGGATCGTAGGTAATCATCCAACTTGGCATCATTTGCATTGAGTTACTGCGATAGTAGGGCACAGCACTAACCAGTGTTTGTTCATTGACATACCAAGAAATGTCCGACGAAAAACGTAAAGCTGATACTTCACGATAACCAATATCACCATGGTAAGCGTTAAAAGTTGAACCGGCTTTGTATTGGCTTTCTGTTAGGTTTGATGTGCCGCTTTGCTGGATATCAGATGCGGTTAATAATGTTTTGGCGCTGAGGTTATCTGACAAATTACTATCTAAACGTGCGGTTACTGAATAACGTGAATAGTCGGCGGCATCTCTATAGCCTTGGTTGTCTGTTAAATTAATATCAAGTTTGCCTGCATGTTGTGTATTTATCTTGTTGCCGTAGCTAACTAACAAACGCTGCCAGTCATTTTCACCTAACTCGACATTGGCTTTTAGCAAGGTTTGTTGTGGTGCTGGCGCGGTTAAAACATTAATCACCCCGCCTATTGCATCGCTGCCGTATAAAGCTGAACCAGGCCCTTTAACCACTTCTAAGCGGCCTGCTTGCGGCATATTAATTTCGTATAACGCGTTGTGGTTAAAAAAGCCGGTTGGGCGAATGGGTAAACCATCTTCTAAAAATAAATACACAGCTGATGTAGTGATAGGCTGGCGAATAGACGTCATATGGCCTTCGCCACCTAAATTATTGATATGCACACCAGCAAGGCGATTAAGCGCTTCAGCTGGATGTGATGCGCCAATATTTTCTAGCGCTTGTTGCGACAATAAGCTAATTGATTCAGCAACATCTTGTTTGCTTTGTGCTTCACGGGTACCTGTTACCACTATTGTGTCTTGTTCGGGGTTTGCATGCACAGCAAAGCTGGTGCATAGCGCTGCAACAACGGGCGCTATCGATAAATGATTTTGCATAAAATATTCCGTTTAATTTATTAATCCTAGCTTAAGCAGGTTAAATGCACTGCGTAAACTCGGGCGTCAATTTGGTTGTTATTGAGGTTAAATTAAACGAATTCTGGCGGTGCGCGTGATAGGTTGGGGCGGTAATTAAATGTTGCGTAAGCTTGCTGATATAAGCGAGTTTGCAAAGCTTGATACTGGGCAAAACTCACATTGGCGGTGAGCAAAATATCCGCTTGGTACGCGGGTTCTGCCAATAAACCCCAGCTACAATCAATTTGTTGGTATTCAGTTGGTGTATCTTGTGGTGGTTCTACAAATACAAGTTGTCCGGCAGATTGAGTGGCGGATAAAGAAATCCATTGAAATTGCGCACCGGTACAAATTAGCACGGTATCGTCATTTGTATATTGTTGGGCCTGCTGGCTATGCAAGCTTGCAGCAAAAGGTTGCCAAACACTGCTAAGCAGTATGCTGGCAAAACTTAAGTAGCAAATAAATTTAACGACAGATAAGCGCAATGGACATTAAGTGTAAAGTTATAATTAGCTTGATTATAGTAAGCAAAACAAAATACTCAATAAATAGTTGGATTTAATGGCGAACAAGTGCGTTAATCAACCTGCTCAACTCGGTTGCGGCCTTTTTGTTTGGCGCGATATAATGCAGCATCGGCCAATTTAAACCATTGTTCAACATCATCGTTGGGCAGCATGGCGACGCCAAAACTGGCAGTTATTTTATGTGACGGGAGGATTTGAGCATTTGCAATGCTTCGACGAATTCGTTCTGCTAATCTCGCCGCGCTGGTTATATTTTCGACTGGAGAAATAATAACTAATTCCTCGCCTCCCCAGCGTGCTAAGGTGTCTTGCTCTCTCAGTTCAAACTGGACTGTTTTGGCAACTTGGCGTAGTGCATCATCGCCGACATCATGGCCAAATGAGTCATTAATTTGTTTAAAATGGTCAATATCTAACAAGATCATCGCATAAGGTTGCGACTTATTAAAATAAGCACGTATGGCTTGCTCATAACATGCGTTTAGGCCTTTGCGGTTTAATAACCCAGTTAATTCATCATATTTCGCTAAGTTTTTAAAATGAACTGCTTGTGCTTTTAAATGCTGATTAAGCTTTTGCAAACTGGCATTGGTGCGGTTTTGTTGTTGTAGTTGTTGGACTGAATTATAAGTAACGAGCAATAAATGGGTGAGTAAGATGACGCCCCAAACAACGAGTATGCTGGCAAATAGCTGGGTTTGCGACAGCCACTTGCCAGTTAATGCTATATGGTGGATGTCGAATGTTACTTGGCGGTCTTTTTTCGAGTCTCCAGTTACAACTTGCAGCAAGTTGGCTTGGGTAAAGGTGTGCTCAAAAGGTTTATTCGCTTGGTAGAGGTCAAATGCATTCCATGCGGGGACCATAAATTGTCGTAATGGAAGCTTAATTTGTTGTTGTCCTTGCTGCGGATATACATAATGGATGAATTGTGTGCCTTGAGTTTGCCTCTGGTTAATCAACGAAATGGCTAGACTGTCTATACTGGAAGCGCTGTAGCTAAAGTCCATCTCTAAAAATTGATAATCCTCAGTCGAAACAAACCGCTCTTCTCCCCAGTTAAATAGCGGGATTAATATTCCACAATAGGCGTGGGCGGCAGTGCTGGCGCGTACTGTGCAGTTGGTATGAAAACCTGCTTGAGAGCTTGTTGTCGTGCTTGTCGATATCCCTCCGTCTGGTTTGTCATCAATAGCAACTGGCTGGTTGTACTCTGTTGGTTGAATACGCTTAGTATGATTCATACCAAAGTGATGCCACAGCAATACTGCGCAGGTACAGATAAATACACACAGGTAGAACAGCTCTGTTTTGCGATAAATCAGCTTCACGATACTCAGGAATTTGCTATGGGTTAGTTGACTATAGTTGAAATATTGGCCGATAGACAAACGGTTATTGACTACATTGTTGTAACAAACTGTGCCACTCTGTTGGGACAACAGGCATTATTGATAATCTATGGCCTTTTTTAACTAAGCCGAGCTCAGTAATTTCAGGCATTAATTTGATTTGTTTTAATGGTAAAACTTGGTCGAATTTTTGGCTAAATTTAATATCCACGCAATACCAGCGAGGTGTGTCTATATTGGATTTGGGGTCGAAGTATTTAGACTCGGGGTTAAATTGAGTTGGGTCTGGGTAACCTGCTTTGACCACTTCAGTAATACCTGCAATGCCGATATTTTTGCAGCTGGAGTGATAAATAAATACTAAATCGCCTACTTTTACTTGGTCACGTAAAAAGTTACGTGCTTGGTAATTGCGTACACCATCCCACATTTCACTTTGGTTTGGGTTGGTTGCTAGGTGATCTATGCCAAATACATCTGGTTCGGTTTTAAATAGCCAATAGTTCATTTGTTTGTCTGGTTGGTTTTTAGCGTATGATAACAAAAATTGCCACTCTATCATTAGCTGCGCTAACATCTTGCGGCATTTTATAGTAAAACCTTATGTTATTTGCCACTGTGATTTTATTATGCCAGTTGATTTAGTGCCGACATCCTGTCCATTGTGTTTATCTGAAGATACGCAGCTTTATCATCAAGATAAAAAACGCCCTTATTTAAACTGTAGTACTTGCCAGCTCGTTTTTGTCCCCAAACAATACCATTTGTCACCCGCAGATGAAAAAGCCGAGTATGACATGCATGACAATTGTTCTGCCGATCAAGGTTATCGGCGGTTTTTATCTAGAACATGGCAGCCATTAAAAAAACGCTTAACCCATAATATGCGAGGGTTAGATTTTGGTTGTGGTGAAGGTGCCGTATTAAGTCAAATGGCTAAAGAAGATGGTTATCACATGGAGAATTACGACTTATTTTACCACCCTGACCAACAAGTTTTGCAGCAGCAGTACCATTTTATAACCTTAACTGAAGTAATAGAGCATATAGCTGATTCTGATAAAATTTGGCGACAGCTAGATAGTTTGTTGGCACAGCAAGGCATTCTTGCTGTGATGACTAAGCGGGTATTAAGCTTAAATGATTTTGCCAAATGGCATTATAAAAACGACCCGACGCATATTAGTTATTATTGTGAATTTACCTTTTGCTATTTAGCGACTAAATTTAATTGGACGTTTGAAATAATAGACAAAGATGTGGTCTTTTTTACCAAACCATAATGCTTTACATAATACGAGTTAATTGACCCTCTTATGAAGTCTTCTGATAAAGCTAACTTTAGAAATTTAATTATCCACAAAGCAATGAGCATTATGGTGATATTTTCTATCCCTGCGGCTGTTTTAGCTGCTGTGCGTTTGCAATACCTTGAAATGGATTTGGTCAATTTGGTTCAATTGATTTTAGTTGGGTCATTCTGGTGTGTTTATGCATTTCGTACAAAACTGTCTTATGCAATTAAAGCTCATAGCTTAATTTGGTTGATGTTTTTAATCGCGCTGACTGGCTTGGTCCGATTTGGTGTTGCTGGTTCGGCAGGATTAACAGCGATATTTTGTTTGTACCTAGTGTCGATTTTTTGGGGGTATAAGCGCGCATATTTCTTTTTGGTTGGCTTCACCTTAAGTTATTTTGTATCAGCAAGCTTAATTCACTTGGGCTGGAATCAACATGATTTAACCTATAGCAACAGCAACATTATTTATATTGCTTGGGTGCTTGAAGCATTTATGCTTTGCTGCTTTGGTAGTGCGGTTATTTTGTTGAATGGGCTACAAATTAGTCATTTTGGCTCGGCCCTGCAATTGGCAGACCAGACGATTGAGCAAAAAAATCAGGCGCTAATGCAATCTAACAAAGAACTAAATGATACTGCTGAGTTTTTGCAATTAGTGTTGGACCATATACATGTACGCGTTTTTTGGAAAGACCAAGCACTGATATATCGCGGCTGTAATAAAGCTTTTGCTAACGATGCTGGCTTAGCAGCACCTGCTGATATTGTCGGCAAAGATGATTACCAACAGGTATGGAAAGAGCAAGCCGATGCTTATCGAGCAGATGATTATTCAGTTATTCAAAATGGCACATCAAAAATAAACTATATTGAACAGCAAACGCGGCAGGACGGTTCAGTAGCTTGGGTACGAACCAGTAAAATCGCCTTGCGAGATAGCCAAGGTCAAATTGTAGGTATGTTAGGTACTTATGAAGATATCACGGAACAAAAGTTTGCAGACCAAAGGTTAAAAGAAGCCAAAAGCAAAGCGGAAGCCGCTAATTTTGCTAAATCTCAATTTTTGGCAAATATGTCGCACGAAATACGCACGCCATTGAATGGTGTGATTGGTATGACTCAGTTATGCCTACAAACTGAGTTAAATGACCAGCAAAAAGACTATTTATCTAAAGTTTCTATATCAGCACGTTCGCTCTTATCCATCATTAATGACGTACTCGATTTTTCCAAAATAGAAGCGGGTAAATTAGAAATAGAAGAAATTGAGTTTAGCTTAAATGATATTTACCGACAGCTTGAAGCAACTCATGGTTATATCGCCAAAGAGAAAGGACTGACGTTTGACGTTAAAAAATGCCGCTTTAAAGATAGAGTACTATTGGGCGATCCGGTGCGTATTGTTCAGGTTGTAAATAATCTTTGTGCCAATGCGATAAAATTTACCCCTCAAGGCATGGTTATTGTCTTTTCCGATCTAGTTGAGCAGCGGGATAAGTCTTATATTCTCAGTATGCAAGTCTATGATACTGGTGTTGGCATCGCTAAGGAGGCTCAAAACAAATTGTTTAGTGCCTTTGAACAGGCGGATAAATCAACCAGTCGTAAATTTGGTGGAACTGGGTTAGGTTTAGCCATCTCTAAACGTTTAGCGCAAATGATGGGGGGAGATTTAACCTTTTCGAGTACCTTGGGTAAAGGGTCTACTTTTGAACTTGCGATCCCAATAACGCTTAAACCACAAACAATTAAAGCTGGTGGTGAACAAAAAACGACTCGGCCGATATTAGCTGGCTGTAAGATTCTGATAGCAGAAGATAACGAAATTAACCAAGAAGTGGTTAAAGCTATGCTTTTGGATACTCAAGCCGATATCACTTTTGTTGAAGATGGTTTAGAGGCGGTTAGACAGTGCCAAGTTAACATGCCAGATTTAATCTTGATGGATATCCAAATGCCTAATTTAGACGGGGTCAGTGCTACCAAAGCGATACGCGAGTTTGCCCCTCGTGTCCCAATTATTGCTCTGACCGCAAATGTAATGACACACGAGGTCGGTGACTATTTAGCGGCTGGTATGACCGAGTGCCTTGCTAAGCCGATAAATTTAGAGGCGTTTTATCGGGTATTGGCGAAATACTCCACAACCACACTTTAAGTTAGGCTATTTCACGCGCTTGTAGGTTGTATAGCCATGTGCTGCACTGGTATCCGCTTTTAACAGCGCAGCGCTGTGCGCAGGCAGGGCTAGTTTAATTACACCCGCTTTGATATAAATACTTTCACTAATATTACCAAGCAAGTCGTACATGCCGCCCATATTCATTAGCTTTGAGTTGCTTAACATTAGATATTCTTCAACTGGATGTGGGTTGGGATTAACCACAACAAAAACACTATCGGCAACTTGGTCTGTGTACCTTTCGTAGGCGACTAATTGTTGGGTTATGATTGTGCGAAACTCCCCAACTTTGAGTGCTGGATTGTTTTTACGAATTTTGAGTAGGTGTTTGTGCCAATCTAAAATTGCATTATTGTTGAGCAAATCCCAGCGCATTGGCGCACGCATTTCTGGATCGTCTCCGCCTGTCATGCCTAGCTCTGAGCCGTAATAAATGGTAGGTGAGCCAGGAAAGGTAAAATGCAAAATTTGCGCGAGCCGTTGTGACTTTTGCTCGGGCAGCATATTCGGTAGCCTGGCGGTATCATGATTGTCTAATACCAGCCATGACTTGAGCAAATTGTCGATACCAGCATCGCTGACCATTTGTGCTAGCATTTGGTTGGCAGTCGCGGGTGCGATTGTGCCTTCACAGACATGCCAGAATATTTCTCTAGCAGTAAAGTTCATTACTCCATCTACGCTTGGAAACCATTGCTGCGGATAACACCATATTTCGCCGACAATCAGCGCATCAGCTTTGACCGATTGAGCTGCGGCTTTTAATTCGGCTAAATAGTCAAAACCAATATCGTGTGCGACGTCCAAACGCCAGCCATCTATACCTTGGGCTAAGTAAGACTGCACGACTGAATCTTCATCTAACCAAATATGTTGGCGCACTTGGATATTTTCTAAGTTGAGCTCAGGTAAGTTAACTGCGTTGCTCCATGACCTGTGGCCAGCTGGATAATCAGGATTAAAATCGAACCAGTCTCTATACTGACTATGTTTATCTGCAGCCGCTTGTTTAAAAATTGGTGCATTTTGCCCCATATGGTTAAACACGCCGTCTAACACAATTTTCATGCCTTTGGCATGGGTCGCATCTGTCAGGCTTTTTACTGCTTGCCTGTCGCCAAATTCAGGCGAAACTTGATGGAAGTCTAAGCTATCGTATTTGTGGTTGGTGTATGCATGGTGGATCGGGTTTAAATACAAGATATCCATGCCTAGCTCAGCAATATAATCTAGTTTGTTTTGTAAACTTGTTAGGTCGCCACCCCAAAATTCTATTTCGTGACTCCACAAACCATGCTCTGCTAAATATTCGCCATGTTTGGGTGTTTCGTGCCACTGTTTTAGCTTTTTCGGTGCAGGGTACAATGTTTGTTTGGCGGCCAAATTTTCTGCTGGCGCGAATCGGTCAACTAAAACTTGATACACCAAAGCGCCACAACGCCAATCGGATAATCTATTTTCAATTACTTTAGCCAATTGTTGTTCAGAGTGTTTGGTGTTTGGCATGTCTTTTTCCTTATTGCTTGCTGGCGGCTACTTGTAAAAATCGTTCGGCTCCAGCTTGGTCTAAATAACCGTCTGGCTTTTTGTGTGTTCTAAGATATTGATACGCAGATATCATTTTAGTCAGTTCATTGAGCTGCGTTTGCTCGAGTGACTGGCGATAGACTATTTTGTGTGCCAATTTTGCCGCTTGAGCATCAACAACTTCTGCATGCCGATACAAATAGCCACAGCCTGTTGCTAAATATTCAAGTGAGCAATTAGCGCGTTCTGCTATTTGGTTCGCTTTAGCTAAGCTCGGTTCGCTGCCATTTAAATACTTTCTAATCAGCGCTTCGTTTAAGCCAACTCGGCGAGCAAAACCACTGACGCTTTCTTCTCCAATCAGACTTTTTAACCTGTCTGCAAAGCTCATTAGACTGATCTCCCATATACTAAAGTAGTGGATATTTTACCATGTGCTTGTTAGTTGTTTACTGGCTAATTTTTAACTTGCGAACTATAGTTCGAAAACAACTCGAACTATAGTTGTTGATTGGGTAAAGCGCCATTAGCATAGGCGTCGAATTTAGTAACTCGCAATTAGAGGCAATAACATGCAGCGCATTCAACTAGCCGATGGCTTATCTTTTTCTCAATTTATTCAAGGATATTGGCGCTTGTTGGACTGGGATTTAACGCCTGTTCAAATGGTCAATTTTGCTAAACAACATATTGAATTGGGAATAACCACTGTTGATCACGCCGACATTTATGGCGACTATGAATGTGAAGTGGCGTTTGGCCAAGCCCTCAAGTTGGCGCCAGATTTGCGCAGTCAAATTGAGTTGGTTACTAAGTGTGATATTAAGTTGGTTTCACAAAAACACCCATCTCGCCAGATTGGCCACTATGATACATCTGCCGCGCATATTCTGGCTTCAGTCGATGCTTCGCTGCAAAATTTACAAACCGATTATATTGATGTGTTGTTATTGCATCGACCAGATCCACTGATGAGCGCTGATGAAGTTGCAGATACCTTTGCTGAGCTTAAACAAGCAGGCAAGGTGCGTCACTTTGGTGTGTCAAACTTTACCCCAATGCAATTCGATTTATTGCAGTCACGCTTAACCGATAAATTAGTTACGAATCAAGTTGAATTTAACCCAATGAATATGCAATGCAGTGCTGATGGTACTTTTGAGCACTTACAAATGCATAAGGTTGCTCCTATGATTTGGTCTTGTTTAGCAGGTGGACGCATTTTTGGTGAAGATAGCCCACAAGCAAACCGGGTTCGTGCTGTGTTAACCGAAATCGGCGAAGAAGTTGGCGCAACTATGGATCAGGTGATCTATGCTTGGGTGCTTAAAATGCCATGCAATCCTTTACCTATTATTGGCTCTGGCAATATTAAACGCATTAAAATGGCTGTCGATGCTAGTTCAATTCAACTGACCAATGAGCAATGGTTTAGAGTATGGGTGGCGTCAAATGGACATAATGTTCCTTAAACTAAACGCTAAATAATTGTTATTAAAAGTACAATTTATTGATTTTACTATCCCACTCGTAGAAAATTGCGCGCTTATTTAGCCAGCCCGTAATGGGGCAATTGATTAGGGTGGGATACCTATTGTTCAGTTACATTCGTTGTTTAGCAACTTCTCTATTATTCATTTCAAGTATTTCGGCAGGTGCAGCGCAGCACACAGCGTTAAAGGCTTCTGAAAAACAGCCAATCAGTATTGCACCTGACTATCAAAGTTTTTGGCATGCCAGCGAAGTAAACTGGCTAGAACTAGGGCTGGTATTTAGCGGTATTACTTATTTAGGTGTGAAAGAGTGGGATTGGGGCAGCGCCAGCTTTAAATTTAATAATGAAGGCTGGTTTGGTATGGATTCAGGCAGTGGTGGTGCGGATAAATTGGGTCATCTGTATTCTAGTTATGTGATGACTGAATATTTGGCGCACAACATGATAGACAAAGGTTACAGTGCTGAATCTTCTGCTTTGTATAGCGCTTATGCTGCATCTGCTTTAATGTTATATGTTGAAGTTTTTGACGGTTACTCGGCTGATCATGGTTTTAGTTATGAAGATTTAATTGCAAATACCATGGGAGTTGGGGTGTCGTACTTAAAAACAGTTTACCCTGATACTTGGGGCGATACACTTGATCTAAGAATTGAATATAAGCCATCAAAAGGCATGAAAGGCTTTCATCCAGTGACAGATTATTCTGGGATGAAGTACATGGCGGTGGCTAAACTCAACGGTATTGATGTGCTAAAAAATACCCCGCTTAAGTACTTTGAATTGCAACTGGGTTATTTTACCCGTGGTTTTAATAAAGATGATCGACCTTATACAGATTTTCGTAGCACTGAAACCTTTGTTGGTATTAGTATAAACCTCGATGAATTATTGTTTAATCCGTATCGGCAACAGCTAGGCAAAGTTGGCCAGTATTTAAGAACCGCTACGCACTATTTACAGGTGCCTGGGATCAGTTTGCGTTCTGATATGCATCAGCGACGTCAACCTGCACGTTAGAGCCATAAAAGTGTCAACTCGTTTGAATGGGGAGTATGGTGTATGAGCAACAAAGATTTGCATTTGAGTTTGGCGAATTTACAAGCGTCAGATTATCCACAAATAAAAAAGTTAATGGATCGCGTTTATTCAGACATTGGCGGCGCTTGGCCAAAAGAAACCATTAATCAGTTGATTAAAGATTTCCCTGAAGGGCAAATCGGTTTGATGGATGACGAAAAGTTAGTCGGTATCGCGTTGTCTGTACAAGTTGATTACGATAGATTCTCTAACCCGCATACATACGATGACTTAATTGGCCCACAGAGCCAAATTTTAAATAATCCCGACGGTGATGCGATTTATGGTTTGGATATGTTGATTCACCCAGACTACCGTGGTTACCGTTTAGGCCGTCGTTTATACGATGCACGTAAAGAGCTTTGTCGCCAATACAACTTTAAAGCGATTTTAGCGGGTGGACGAATCACCGAATACCATAAATACAGTGATGAGTTATCACCAACTCAATATATAAAGCGTGTTAGCCGCAAAGAAATTTACGACCCGATTTTAACCTTTCAATTGTCAAATGACTTTCAAGTTAAGCGCTTATTAAAGCAATATTTACCGGAAGATGAAAAGTCGGCTGGTTATGCAACGCTATTGGAATGGAGCAACATACTATTTGAACCTGATGCTTTGGTGGTGGATACCACCAAAACGCAAGTTCGGCTTGGTGTGGTGCAATGGCAAATGCGTGAAGTCGAAAATGTTGAAGAGCTGCTGCAGCAGGTTGAGTATTTTGTTGATGCCCTGTCTGAGTACGAAAGTGATTTTGCCCTGTTCCCTGAATTTTTTAATGCGCCGTTAATGGGTCTGTCGCCAGATAAAAGCCGGACTGAAGCGATCCGCTTTTTAGCTGGATTTACTGAGGAATTTAAAACGCAGATGTCGCGCATGGCAGTGTCGTATAACATTAACATTATTACAGGTTCTATGCCGCTGGTTGAAAATAACCGACTGTTTAACGTCAGTTATATGTGTCACCGCGACGGTACGGTAGAGGAGCAGCGGAAACTGCATATAACCCCACATGAAAAATGGGATTGGGTAATTGAAGGGGGCAATCAGCTTAAAGTATTTGATACTGACGCTGGCCGGGTTGGCATTTTGATTTGTTACGATGTTGAATTCCCTGAGCTACCAAGGCTATTAGCTGAACAAGGTATGGATATTTTATTTGTACCCTTTTGGGTTGATACCAAAAATGCCTATCTACGTGTACGCCATTGTGCGCAAGCTCGAGCAATTGAAAACGAATGTTATGTGGCTATTGCAGGCAGTGTCGGTAATTTACCTTCGGTGGATAGCTTAGATGTGCAATACGCGCAGTCAGCCGTGTTTACCCCGTCTGACTTTTCGTTTCCACATGATGCAGTGTTGTCTGAAACGACACCAAATACCGAGATGTTGATGTTTGCCGACTTAGATCTTGCTGCGTTAAAGGTGTTGCATGCCGAAGGTGCGGTTACAAATCTAAAAGATCGCCGCAAAGATTTATATACAGTTGAGTGGAAAGCCAGTAAAAGTGAATAGTTTGATTTGTGTTGTTGAGTATTAATTTTAAGAGTTTTGTTGAAATATTGTAACCTGTGGGTTACATTGTCATTGCCACAAAGTCATATGTTTATATAGTACACACAACTTGCTGGGGAGCGACTGCAAGGTTGCAAGTTTCTCTCCTTGGCACAAGTTAATTATTTCAACTGCTGGGGCCTGTTGTTTTTCGCGGGCCTGAGGATATTGCAGTTGAAGACGACACACAGCAAACATAAGGCTCCACACAATGAGAAAATTACTACTAGCGTCAGCGATGACACTGGTGTCTGGTATTGCTCATGCTTTACCAGAACGACCAGTGATAGATCGTGATGTACATATGCAAGAAACTGTGCAAGGTCAACCTCAGTATATTGCACCGACAATCCCACCTTTACAAACCAGTGCTGATGGTCGAATTGGTGTGGCACACAGACCACAAAACCTTCGGACTGATGCGCGCGTAGCATTTAGGCTATTAGTGCCTGAAAAACTAAACACTCCATTTATGAATTCAGCAGCTGGGACCGAGATCTTGGCATTTCCAAACCAAGATGCGCCAAATCAAGCGACTATCCCAACAGGGCAAATTTTGGGCAGTGGCGGTCAAGCGCATGCTGGTTTGTGTGATGCTACTTTAGCACCCGATAACCCAGGACGTAATAATCCTTACGCTTGTAATGTAAATGGGGTAGAGCAAAACAATGGTGTATTTGATTGTTACGACTTAACTTTAATTCGTGGTAGCGGCAATAACGGCGGAGCTTCGCGAACTATATATGGGATAGATGTTCGGGTTCGTGTACAAAACCCAAAAACGGTTAATGCACAAATTGCTGATGTCACTGTGACTAACCAAACTACTGGTCCAACTATACCCGGTTTAGCATCCTTTTTTGAGCCGACCATTACCAGCGATGGACGTATGATGGTGATGCGGGTTGGCAACAACAGTAATTACACTTGGTATGATAATAACGGTAATCAGCGCAATAATGGTCACTCGGATATTACTTATATAGTGCCGGAAAATATCGATAATCCTGCTTATGGTCCTTGTGATGTAAGACAATGGCAAGCGAGTGATATTCGACCAATGGCACACGCTCCGTATGATGACACCATTAATACCCGTTATGGTTTAGCCATGCAGCCTTTCCGCGATTCTGAAGGTGATTTGATTGGTGAAAACTACGAATTTGGTAGTTACCCGTGGATGGACAAAGACGGTGCCAATATAGCTTTTACTGGATATTTTGATTCCATCAATAATTTTACCAACAGAACTGGCATCCAACCTAGTTGCGTTGCAGGCGAACCATGCGGTAACAACTATGAAGAGGGCTCTAATTTTCAAGGCCGTTCTATGATGGGCTTATGGACACGCGGTAAAATGGTCGTGTTAGATAATCAACTAAACCATACTGACTTTATGTTGACTCAGCAGCGAAATTTTAACTTATACGATGACGGTACTCCAAAACGAGTTGGCATGGGGCGTCAGCGTGAATACAGTGATATGCCTGCGAGTAATTCTGCCAATACTAACTTTTTTGATACCAACGAACATAGGTTTAACTACCATTTTAATATGCGTCCAGTATCACCTGCAGATGTGACTTGGTTAATGAGTACGGGCCGAAGTACTGATGAAGTGCGTTTTGATGATTACCTTAACCCAAATAGCTTTATTAACGCGAATATGACGTATGCTGTGAATGTCGCTGATAACAATGCGCGTGGTGAATATCACAACCATGTGCAAAATGCTGCAACAGGTGGCCGACCTAATTTAAATGGGGTTGTGCCGAATTCGGAATGGTTAATCCCAGACAGAGGTCGTTTATTATCAAACGTAAATAACTCAGATGCTCGAGTTGAACCCATCAGTAATGGTGGTATTCATGGTAAAGGTTTATGGTTAGACGGCCAAAATGATGGCATAGAATTTACGATTCCAGCGCAAAACAGAAATGTATTGGCGTCAAGTTGGTACTATAGTATTTTTGTTGACCCGCGCAGCGTTGCTGGCACCAGAAACTTAATTTCATTTCCGGATGGTAGTGAAATCCGCTTGCGCGGCAATGATCAAATTGTCTTCTTCAATGCCACTGGTGGGCAAATTCATGTTGTAAACTCACCTATTGATATATCGGCAAATGCTTGGTCGCATATTGCTTTTCAATTAACCAATGCCAACTCGACCATTCAAACCTATGTAAATGGTATGGTGGTTGATACTTACAATACAGCGAATAATTTAGCTTTGTTCCAGCTTACCCCTGGTAATTTATTGGTCGGCCAAGGTGATGCAAATGGGTTTAGAGGCTGGATTGATGACTTTAAAATTTTCGCTGAAGAAGTGAATGCCGAGGTGGCTTGTAATCATGCGAACGGTACCTTAGTAGGCGTTTTAGGCAATGCGGCTAATGTTTGGCAAAATATGGCGAATAGCTACCCTGCGAGTACACATAATCAAATTACCAATGTGTTAGATGCGAATAATGAGCCGTCATTCAACCAATATGTTTGTTATCACGATTACACAACTGATTATGCCGCGCATTTAGGCAATATCCCGAATGGTTTGGTGAGTGTGCGTGAAAGCATTAACTTCCCTGAAGGTCCATTGTTAAGAAATCAGCCAAGACCTGACTCATCACAAAATGCGTTTTGTTTAAGCTGCCATACAGAACCTGCTAATGAACGTCCAACACTGAGTGTTGCAGCATTAACATTTAATGCTAATGTTAACGCACCGGACGATCCTCGCCGCCAACCTATGCAACCTGATCCATTAGTTTTTGGGAATATTCCTGCTAATTGGTTGGGTCAAGGTTTACCTGCTCAAGCTTTTGTTGCTCCTGCAAACGGTTTTAATATCGACACCTTATTGTTAGCTGATGGTCAATTAGATGACAACAACGGCGGAAACAACGGTGGAAACGACGGCGGAAACGACGGCGGAAACAATGGCGGAAACAGCGGTGAGCTACCACAACCTGGTGAAAATGGTTGGACAACCAATGGCAATACCAATGTTATCAACGATAATGGCAATAGTAATGTTGCTCATATTGATGGTGCAGGCAGCTTTAACTACAACATTGCACTGGCGGGTAATACCGAATATACCTTGACGGTTATGGCACGTGTTGCAAACAATGGTCAGAGTTTTTGGTTGGGGGTAACAGATCTGGTTACAGCAACTACACTGGCGAATACCTCAATTACCAATACTAACTACCAGTTGCAAACTTTAACATTTACCACAGCTGATTATGCTGGAGACAGAAACCACAACATCTTTATTTGGAACAATGCAGGTGGTGACTACTACGCATATGATTTTGACTTAGTTGAACAGTCGTCTGGCCCAGTTGCGCCTATTAACTTAATAAACAATTCTGGTTTTGATGATGGTGAAACAAACTGGACGTTAAATGGTGCTGCAAGTGTGCAAAATGACAATAGCAATAATGTTGCTTTTGTCGATGGTGCAGGTAGTTTTAACTACAATATTTCATTAGCAGCCAATACACAGTACACCCTAACCGTGCGAGCCCGTGTTGGTAGCCAAGGTGAAGACTTTTATATTGGGGTTACAGATATTTCTAATGCCGCTGCACCAAACAACTTAGTCAGCACGAGTGTCGACAATACGGGTTACCAAACTCATACGTTAACATTTACCACAGCTGGCAGTGAGCGTGTGCATAACATCTTTATTTGGAACAATGGCGGCGGTGAATATTACGCGGATGACTTTGTTTTAACTGAAGGTCAGCAGGCAAATTTACCCACATCAATTGAGCTGGTTTTACCACAAACCGAATTGCCTATTGGTGATTCAATGCAAACGGTAGTGACTATCAACCCTAATAATGTTGATGACGACACGGTAACTTATGCTTCAAGCAACACCAATATTGCAACCATTGATGCCAATGGTCAAATTACCGCAATTTCTGAGGGGACTGCGACCATAACTGCTACGACAGTTAATGGATTGTCGGATTCGGCTGTCGTGAATGTTGTAACCAATAACTTAATTGCCAACCCTGATTTTAACAATGGGGCAACAGGTTGGACGTTGAATGGTGCTGCAAGTGTGCAAAGTGACAATGGTAATAATGTCGCTTTTGTCGATGGGGCAGGCAGCTTTAACTACAATATTACTCTAGCCGCCAACACTCAGTACACTTTAACCGTGCGAGCACGTGTTGCTAATAATGGTCAAAGTTTTTGGTTAGGGGTAACTGATTTGTCGACAGGTACGACGTTAGACAATGAGTTAGTCACTAACGCTGGAGGCTATCAGCTGCATACACTCATCTTTACTACTGGCAACTCTGAACGCACACATAATATATTTATATGGAACAACCAAGGTGGTGATTATTTCGCAGATGATTTTGTATTAACTGCAAACTAATTGCTTTTATGTATAACCGCTTCATCATTCATGTCTGGTGAGGCGGTTATGTTCATTGACCCTAAGAAGCGTTGACTAAAACTAATACCCACATCACCAACATTGATATTACGCAGCCCCAAAACATCAACATGCGATGCAGGACATTGTTATAAGTCAAATGCACTAATGCTTGCAGACACCTAAATGCAACAAATAGCCAGGCACAAATAACCGCTGTTTGGCTGTGGATATTTAGGCTAAGAAAAAGGCTTGCGGCAACATAAAATAACACAGGTATTTCAAACATATTGCTAAAACATCTAGATGTGCGATTAACAATATCTGGTACCTCTTGCCCTTGCATGGCCCGATAATACTTTATTTTTACTCGACCACTGCGCACGCTATTTACACGAACCACCAGGGTAATTACACCAATTATAAAAGTGAGGATTACCATAGAAAACATAGGGTAAAGCATGGGGATTGTCCTTAAGAAATATTCACCGATTTCAGTATAGCTCTAAATCACCCATACAACTTCTGCTGGCTCTTAGCTTTTTTCGGTAGCTTTACTTTATTTTTATTGGCTGATTTTGTAGCTGAGGCCGACAGAGAGCGGAGAGGTAAATCTCCGCTGTGACTTGTCACTAAAAGTACTTAGTTAAACCTATCGAGAAACCGTTGACTTTTGAATTGTCTTTGGTTCTATCGCTATATATAGTGTACTCAGCTGTGAAAGAGAATCCATCTAGCTTAATGTCCGCGCCAAAGCCATATGACAAACCTGTTTCTGAGTTTGAGGATGCACCATACATACTTGCATATTTGATGTCGGTTCTCGCAATACCTATAACCGTGTATGGGTAAATGTTACTGTCGTTAGCTACTCCCGCTCGAAGATATACGCCGTAAAGCTTTTTGAGATCAACATCCATAGTAAAGTCGCTAGTAGGATCTTCATAGCGGCCAATCAAAGAAGGACTTGAATCACCTTCAATTCCACCAGCATATCTGATTTCCGTCGAAAACGAATCATTAAACTGAAAACCCATTTTGGCCGAAAATGCGAGTAAATCTAGGTCATTAAAGTCAGACTTGCTGTGAGTTAAGGACGCTATAGAGCCTCCAATATACAAGTCGTTTGCTGATAATACGCTACTAAAAAGAGAAAGGCTTGTTAAAGCTGATAAGGTTAGTAATTTCATTGTCTATCCTAAATAATGAGGGGCTATAGGTTTGCCCATTCCGTTGATTAAAAATTAACTTGTTATATTGTGTGTCAGTTCAGCTGGATAATATCGTAATTTATTGTTTCTATGAACTTTTTCAGGTTAGGGTTTTGTAGAATACGTCACAAATTCACTATTGATACAACTTCTGCTGGTTCTTAGCTTTTTTCGGTAGCTTTACTTTATTTTTGTTGGCTGATTTTGTGCTTGAGCGATTGCGATTGCGGCTGCGGCTGTTACTCGTAGCTCGGCCATTTTTGCCTTTGCTACTATTATAAAAACGCTTTTTCTGCTCGCTTTGAGTTAACTTAAATTCAGTTAAATTTTGGCATTGTTCAACTAAAGCAACTAACTGGCGTTGTAATGGACTGATAAAGTTTTGATAGCTGTTTTCGCCTTGATAAATTTGCTCAAGGGTTGCTTCCCATTGTGCCGTCATATCTGGCAGGGTCAGTTGCTCTGGTAATTGTTTGATTAAATCTCGACCTGTTTGGCTAGCGCGTATTTGTTTGCCTTGGCGCTGAATAAATCCGCGTTTTTGTAGCACTTCTATCATGCTTGCACGGGTGGCTTCTGTACCTAAGCCGTCGGTTTCTTTAAGAATTTTTTTAATTTCAGCATCTTTAACAAAACGGCTAATGCCTGTCATGGCGGCTAATAAAGTTGCATCGGTAAAGTGCTCGGGTGGCGAGGTCATTTTTTCAACCAATTCACCTTGTTGGCAAAAACAGATTTCGCCTTGTTTTAGCTCAGGCAAAGTTTGTTCTTCTTTATCTAAGTGATTGGCATCAGCTGTAATGCTTTGGCTTTTGTTCTTTGTCTGTTTTTTTTGTGGTAATAGCGCTTTCCAACCTAATTGAGTTGGTGTATTCGCTTTGGCAACAAAAACACCACCTGCAATATCCAGCTCGATTTTTTGTTGTTTGTATTCGTAGGCAGGATAAAACTGCATTAAATATTGGCGACTGATTAGTTGATAGACAGCTTTTTCTTGTGCTGTTAACTGTACTGATGTTTTTTTGCTGGTGGGAATAATCGCGTGATGTGCTGTAACTTTTTTATCATTCCAACAGGCGCTTTTTTGTTTGAGGTTGGCATTGTTCACCGCGTTTTGCATATCCGGTAAATTGTTAGCGATCGCTTGTGTAACCGATGATGCCTGATTAAATTGCTCTTTAGGTAAATAACGACAGTCTGATCTTGGGTAGGTGATTAGTTTGTGTTTCTCGTATAAACTTTGGCAAATGTCCAAAGTTTGTTGCGCGGTTAGCGACAGCGCTTTGGCTGCATCTATTTGCAAAGCGGATAAATTATAAGTCAGCGGTGCATTTTGTTTTTTATTTTGTGCTGAGGTTTTAGTTACTGTTGCGTTTTGTTGCTGAATGCGCCCAACCACATGCTCTGCGAGCTTTTTATTGATGACTCGACCTTCGCTGTCCTGGTGTGGCGCGCAGGCCTCACTCGGTTGCCACCAGGCAATAAACGGCTGCTCAGTTGGGCTTAATAAATGTGCTTTTACTTGGTAAAACGGGTGTGGCACAAAAGCGTCAATTTCTTCATCGCGCCGTGCAATTAAACCTAACAAAGGCGTTTGCACACGGCCGATAGAAACGACACCTGAATATGCCGCTTGTTTTGCTTTTATCGTAAATGCTCGGCTTAAATTAATTCCGTACAACCAATCAGCGCGGCTACGTGCTAATGCTGAAGTTGATAAGTTTTTAAAGTTTTGATTATTCTGTAATTTGTTTAACGCTTGTTTCACCGCGCTTGGATTTAAATCGCTAATTAATAAACGAGATACACCTTTTTTTGTATTGTATTGGCAATGGTGAATAACTTCATCGACCAGCAGTTGACCTTCTCTATCTGGATCGCCTGCATGAACAATATGCGCTGCTTGTTTGATTAGTTTTTTAACCGCAGTCAGTTGTTTGCTGGTTTGCTTTTTACTTTTTAACTGCCATTTTTCTGGGCAAATGGGTAAGTCTTGCATGCGCCAAGATTTATAACGTGCATCGTAATCTTCTGGCTGAGCGTTTTCGAGTAAATGGCCGATACACCAAGTTATACAATCGCCATTAGCGAGTTCAATATAACCTTGTTGATTCTTTTGTGGTTTAGGCAAAACGCTGGCAATAGCACGCGCCAGCGATGGTTTTTCGGCAATATACAGCTGCATTTTTCAAAACTACAATGATTAGGTGTGTATAAGTATAACTGTATATATAAACAGGTCAAATTTATCCCGTTGGGCAAACGGACCTGTAGATGCAGGTATGCTAGCATCACTAGATTGTGATGCTAGCTTGTATGAGTGGATTATTTCTTCTCAGGCGGAGTATAACCTTCAATTTCTACGTCTTGGCCTTCAAATAAAAAACCAATCATGGCACCTTCAAGTAATTTGCGGTCTTCTGGGTTCATCATATTGAGCTTTTTCTCGTTAATTAACATAACTTGTTTTTTTTGCCACAACGCCCAAGCTTCTTTGGAGATATTGTCAAAGATGCGTTTGCCAATATCACCTGGGTATAGTTGAAAGTCTAGACCTTCTGCTTCTTTGTTTAAGTACTGACAAAAAACGGTGCGAGCCATAATAAACCTATAATTTAAAACTAGAATTGGCGCTATTGTATACCCAAGCTACTAGCAGATGCTAGAGCGTGTTTATCTTTGTGTTATTTTTGAGCAATAGGCTATTTAAACTATAAACCAAGCTAAAAATTGTACTTGGAAGCTCAACAGGTCCTGGGCTTCCAGCAAAGTAAGTTGGGTATTAATGGTTAGTTAGCTTAATCGCGCTTATATAAAGCTTCGATAGTGGCTGTGTCGATTGCATTGGCGTTGATCATATAACCTGTTAATGCACCAGAGGAATTTTGTGGTAGCTCGAGCTTTTCAACTGACAATGCATGCACGGTGAATTTGTATTTATGTGCCCCATGTCCAGGCGGCGGACAAGCTCCGCCAAATGCAGCAACACCATAATCGTTTTCGATTTGTTGACTGGCTTTTGGCTTAAACTTGCCTGATTTATCGCCGGCCCCCGCTTTTAATTCAGTCACTGACGCTGGAATATTGATAATTTGCCAGTGCCACCAACCACTGCCAGTTGGCGCGTCTGCGTCATGCACTGTTACTGCAAAACTTTTAGTGCCTGCAGGTGCGCCAGTCCATTTTAGTTGTGGCGATTTGTCATCACCAGTACAACCAAAGCCGTTAAACTCTTGCGCTTTGGGCATAAAATCGCCATGGTTGATATCTGTGCTAGTTAGCTTAAATTCCCCAGATAAAGCACTAAAGGATAGACCAATTAAAGCGCTTGCTAGGATAGTTTTGTTTAACATTGTGACTGTTCCTTGTATTTACATTAAAGCTTATTCAACATAAAGCAGTTAGCAGCGTCAAGTATTATCCAGAATTCAGCTTATTTATAAAAATGCACTTAGGATTAAACAGGTGATTAAACCAACAACTGCTATTAAAGTGGTTAGGACAGTCCAAGACTTTAATGTGTCCGGTTCACTGATACCCAAATAGCGACTGACTAGCCAGAAGCCCGAATCATTAACATGTGACATTATGGTTGCACCTGATGAAATGGCAATCACCAACAAACCTAAATACGCGGGTGTTAATGTTTGTAATTGTAAAATCGGTGCCATTAAACCTGCAGCTGTGATCATTGCAACAGTAGACGAACCTTGGGCTATGCGTGTAATCGCTGCTATTAAAAAGGCCAATAATACCAGTGGCATTGAACTGTCAGCCATGCTGTTGCCGAGCATTTGGCCTACACCCGAGTCGATTAATATTTGTTTAAATGCGCCGCCTGCACCGGTAATTAAAATAATAATGCCTGCGGGCTCGAGTGCTTTGTTGGCTAGGTTAAGCAATTGACTTTTGTTGAATTGACAGTATTTTGCAGATGCCCACATCGCTATTACTGTTGTTAAGCTTAATGCGACAAATGGGTGACCTATAAACTTGGCTGTGCAGAATAGGCTGGTATCCTTCACAAATAAGAAAGGTGCGAGTGTACCTAACATAATTAATACAAGCGGTAGCAAAACTAAGCTGAGAACAAGATTAAAACTCAGTCGTTGCGTTAGCTGTTTATTGTCTGATTGATGAGCTTCAGGGACCTCAGCGTGGATTCTTTTCGCAATAAAACGTGCGAATAGCGGCCCTGCAATTATCATAGACGGAATACCGGCCACGGCACCAAAAATAATTACCCAACCTAAATTTGCACCGATAATTTCAGCAACTGCAATTGGCCCAGGTGTTGGTGGAATGAATGCATGAGTTACCGCTAAACCAGCAAGTAGTGGTATTGCATAGTATAAAAGTGAGCGCCCACTTTTATTGGTGAGTCCGTACAATAGTGGTGCGAGTATGATAAAGGCGACATCAAAAAATACAGGAATGGCGACTAAAAAGCCGGTGAAACCTAAACTCCATTGAATATTTTTTTCGCCAAATTTGTTCATTAGCACTTTGGCTATTTGCTCAATACCACCGCTGGCTTCGAGTATTTGTCCAAGTATTGCACCTAACCCAACAACCACAGCAACAAATCCAAGTGTACCACCCATGCCATTTTTGATTGAGTTGATAATGTCTTGTGTTTGCATGCCTGTGGTTATACCGAGTAATAGGCAGCTGAGCAGTAGGGCGATAAAAGCGGGCACACGTAGTTTTATCACCATGATCAGCAACGCGACTATTGCTGTTATGGCGGCGGTTATGAGTTGTAAGTCAAACATCTATGTTCCTCGTTATTATTGTTTTTAAATCCAATGAGCACTAGGTGCTATATAAGTCGAAGCTAAATGGAGTATTGCTTACAAAACGCTTCTAGCGCATCCTTGTGTCGCTCACACAAGGCTTCCCTTCCTTATGAAGTTTTGTTCGCAAAACATCCATTCATCTTCTCGGCATTTTTTATAGCTGCAAACTAATGCCCTCCGCAATAAAAATGCTAGCGGATTTGCCCAGCAGCTAGTTTTCAAAACCCAAATACTAGCAAACATCTTTCTACTGAGGACTGGGTTGAGGTTTCTATAAACAGACCGTACAAATCGTGGATGATTTGTCGCGAGCGCCCACGGATGGGTTTACCGCGTGTCTGTGTTAGAAACCTTAACCTAGGCTGATTATGTAGCACTTGGCTTTCAGCGTCTTTTAAAAATTGAACATCGAGTGGGCTCAGTTGCACACATCCACCAGCGCCATTTAACACGTGCTACCATAAGTCGAAGTTAAATGGAGTATTACTCACAAAACGCTTCAAGCTCGCTCCATGAGTCGCTCACACAAGGCTTCCCTTC
>NZ_ARZY01000036.1 GCF_000568405.1 Catenovulum agarivorans DS-2 | reverse complement strand
ATTTAGTGGTGGCTTAACCAGATCTCAGGTTGATTAGTAATTATTTGTTAGCTGGCTTCCTGTGTGCTCAAGCGGCCATTCCTATTGATAACTTAATTAACTTTGGCGCTGCATTTAAATTATGGGCTTTAGATGTATCGCCCAATTTGTTTCACTCGTTTGGTTTAGCCTTTTGGCTAGAAGCGCCTTTATTACTGTTGTACACACGCTCATTGATTTACAAAAATTATCAGCTAAAAGCGACAGATTTAGTTTATTTTCTACCCTTTGTATTGTTTTTAACTTATTTCGCAGTCACTTGGTGGATGGAGGATAATCAAACAAAAATAGATGTGCTGCAAGGCAACATAATCGCAACATCCGATTTGTTAAGCCGCTTTATTCATATTACCCGAGAATGCATTCGACTTATTTTTGGCGTGATGTGTTTGATTGAGCTTCAACGTTACCAAAAACAACTGCAAAACGAAGTGGCTGACATTGAAAGTGTTGACTTGAATTGGCTTAAAATTTTAGTCATTGGCTTTTTGGTCATTCGTATTGACGCCATAGTAGTCGCTTTTGCGCTGGTTTTTTCTTATGAGCTAGGATTAACCATTGACCATGAGTTATTTGGCCTAACGTCAAACTATGTTGTGATGTTAATGATCAGCGGATTAATATTCTTCAGCGCTGGATATTCGCCTGTGTTCAAAGGCATTAGTAGTGAACCAACACCAAGCACAGACAAACACAAAGAGGTGATTAACCCAGCACAAGTTGCGCTAGTCACAGAGTTTATGCAAGAAAAGAAACCCTATTTAAATCACTTACTCACGCTTGAAAATTTAGCTAGCCAATTGGGTATGCCTGCACGCAATTTATCCAATCTAATAAATAGACATTTTGACAAAAACTTTTTCGAGTTTATCAATTATTATCGAATTGAAGAAAGCAAAAAACTACTAGAAATGCCGCAAAATAAAAAGGCTACCATGTTGGATATTATGGATTGGGCAGGCTTTAATTCCAAAGCAACCTTTAATACATTTTTTAAGAAACTAGCTGGGGTTACCCCGACTGAATATCGCAAAAATTATTGGAAAAACACTGGTTAATGAAATGGCTATGATCTGGCATAGTTGCAACCGAGCGTTTTATCACATCTTCTATATGTTGAAGCCGACGTGATATTTCGCTTGGCTCGAGCCTGTCTACTAGCGGATGATAGCGGTTGGCTTTAATGCCTTGTCCATGCATAACTGCTAACCAAGATGTTTCATTAAATAGCTCATTGTCTTGCCTAAATATGCGCCCTGTTTCTTGATACATTGTTAGTTTTTCATGCAATGAATCTGGCACTTGCATATTTTTACAGTAGCGCCAAAATTCACTATCTTCACGTTCAGTTGCTTTGTAATGCAGAATTAAAAAGTCTCGAATATTGACAAATTCTTTGCGTGTTTGTGCGTTGTAGCTATCTATGTCACATTGAGCAAACTCTTTGGTTGGAAATAATGTCATCAATTTAGCAATGGCCGATTGAATTAGGTGTAAGCCAGTTGATTCCATCGGCTCTAAAAAGCCTGCTGACAATCCAATTGCAATACAGTTTTTATTCCAGCTTTTGTTGCGCATGCCGGTTGTCCATTTTAATGAGTTAATATCCGCCAGCGCTTGGCCTTCTATTTCCTCTTGTAGCAATTTGCTTGCTTGCTGGTGTTGCATAAATTCACTTGCGTATACTAAACCATTGCCCACTCTGTGTTGCAGGGGGATACGCCAACGCCAACCAGATTGATGTGCGATTGCTTGCGTGTAGGGGGTTAACCCAAGAGTGTTTTTACAAGCTAGGGCAACCGCACTATCACATGGCAAGTAGTGACTCCAATCTTCAAAGCCAGTTTTTAATACTTGTTCAATTAATAAACCTTTAAAGCCACTACAGTCTATATACAGATCTGCCGTTATTTTTTGTCCATCATTTAAAAATAAGCTGTCAATAAAGCCGTTGTCAGCTTTTAAACTAACATTGGTTACGTTGGCCTCGATGTGTTGAACCCCACGCTTAACCGCATAGTCCTGCAAAAAATCTGCATATAATTTTGCATCAAAATGAAAAGCATAATTAATACTAGATAATGGCGAATTGCCGCTATTTGTAGGCCGCTGAAATTTATTTTGACGCGCAGCAAGTGCCGCCAAAGAGTAATTTTCAATGTCTAGGGTATTTCCCGTTTGAGATTGTTTCAGCCAAAAATGATGAAATGGCAAGGCGTCCATATTGGTGCCGTAACTACCAAATGGATGAAAATAACAATCTCCCTCTCGCGCAAAGTTATGAAACTCTATACCTAATTTAAAAGTGGCTTTTGTTCTTTGTAAAAATTCGTTTTCATCAATTTCTAAAATTCGATTAAACAATTGTATTTGCGGTATGCTTGCTTCACCAACCGACACTGTTTTTATCTGTGGTGATTCAATTAAAGTTACCTTGCAAAATTCTTTGGGTAATACTTTTGCTAATGTTGCCGCAGTCATCCACCCCGCAGAGCCCCCGCCAACAATTGCAATGTGTTGTATTGCTTTAGGTGCTGTTTGTTGCATATTGGTCGCCTTGAAAAAAAGGGCCTGTTTACAGGCCCAGTTGAATTAAAAATTGCCTTTTACAACAAAACTGATTCTTCGGTCATTTACAAACCAAGAACGCCCTGCTCTATTGCCAGCTTGATCCACCTGCATCGAAGTTCGGGTTACTTCGTCGGTTAGGTTGGTACCCTGCAAACCAATTTGGATGTTGTCGTTCAAGCTATAAAAAATTGAGCCGTCTAGTTGCCCGCTTGCCTCGTTATAGATAGGTAACTCAGTGATGACATCTTTAGTCGTTAGCAGGTAATCTGAGCGCCAGTTATAAGCCAGTCGAGCCGATACGCCGTATTTTTCGTACATAGCGACTAGGTTGTAGTTATTTTTAGACAATCCTTCGAGTGGCAAATTGTCATATGCAACGCCTTCGCCTTCTGCTGAATTTGGTTTATCGGGAGCTAAATTAGAATTTGGTGAGCCTTCCTCTTCAATGTATGTGTAGTTAAATTGCATGCCTAAGCCACTTAAGCTAGCTGGTAAAAAATCGAAAAATTGCTGATAGGCAAATTCAACGCCGCGCACAGTGCCCTCATCTCCATTGGTCGCGCCTGCAACTAGCACTTTTTGCGTCGCACCATTGTTGGCAAATTCACGCTCAACTGTGTTATTGATAAAATAATTACTCAGGTCTTTGTAAAATAACGATGTTGTTAATGACCCCACGCCTTCTGCAAAATACCACTCAAGTGCAAGGTCATAGTTATATGCTTCCATAGGTTTTAAATTGGGGTTACCCGATTTTGCGGTATAACGACTATAAGGTGCAGATACAATAGTGCGGTTGTCCCCTTCACCTTGATAGGTGATTATTTGGTCTTCTTCGGATATCTCAACATAGTTTCTAAGGTTACCTAAATCAGGCAGTGCAATGGCTTCTGAAAAGCCAAATCGTAAAATTAAGTCATCTGCCAAATTAACTTTTAAGTTGAAGCTTGGTAACACATTGGTATATTCAGATGTACCCGTTTGAGGCACAAATGCACCATTACCGAATGCGGCTTGATCAGCTGGTAAATGCCAATCAGGATCAGTTAAATCAGCAGTGCCGTCGTCATTGGTTTTACCAACAGTATCAGGAAAGGTTACAAAACCTTCAGTTTGGTTTTCAATTTTAACGTAACGCACACCAAAATTACCACTAAACGGCATACCCGCCATTTCACCGTCAAAATTAGCTTTAATGTAAACGGCTGAATTTTGTTCTTTTGTGTCATTTATTTCATTCGGTATAAAGTGACCAACAGCACGGTCTCTTGCCGCTAGCGGATTCCAACCGGGTGATAAGCTAGAAAATCTATCTTGCCAATTAGCATAATCCTTTACGATTTCTTCGGTTGGGAACAAAAATGAATTGCCACCACTGGTGTTTAACACATCACCTTTAGCAAAGTCGTCAAAAGTAACTTGCTGATAGTCTTTATTCAAGTTTGCGCCTAGTTCGTCACCTTCGGCATCAAACCAAGCATTACCATTGCCAGCCCAGGCTTCAGACAGCCAACCCCAGTTGTATTTAGATTGACGGGTAACTTGTTCACGTTTGGCATAACGAGCACCCACTTTAATTGAAGCAATTAGGCCATCTTCAAAGGTGTATTGTGCGTCAGCCGCAAAGGCTTTTTCTTTACCTTCATTGTCTGAAATATGTTCCATGGCGCTGCGCCAAAAATAATTGTGTGGATTAGTAAAATGATCGGTGACATCGCTTTGTGCGTCTGGTTGATAAGCAGGATCAAATAAAGATATCTTGGGTGTATCTACACCTTGCTGTTTTATGCCTACAACCGCGCGGGTAGCCCCCATTAATGAATAATCATTTACTGTGGTTTCAGCGTCTACCTGTTGCAGATCTAAATTAAAAGACCAAGAATCGTTAGGTCGATATTTAATGTTTACCCCAATATCCTCAACAACTGAGTCAGTATCTCTGTGTCGGGTAATCATGGCATGTTGTGGGCCAAAAATACCGCCTGGTAAACGTTCTGGTTCACCATTGCCACGCCAGCCGGCTGTAGACGTGATTAACCCAGACTCAAATAACCCCTGGTCAGAATACTCAAACTCCGTGCCTTCAGCAGGTATTAAGTCCTTAATTACAGCGTCGTCGGCCATTTCAATGGCGTTTTCAGTCCATGCATTTGACGAATCAGAACGAATATACTGACCCGTAATCAATAAAGTACGGTCGGTATTTTCCCACTGTAAAGATGCCGCTAAACCCTCTCGGTCTCTATCATCTTTTTTTCGGGTTAATCGAGTGGTTTCAGGTACAAATACATCTTTACCACCTACCTGTCTATTTTGTTGATAATATTTCCCAATTTGAGTACCGTCTGATTGAGCTTTTAAGTTGGAGTTAGAGTAATTTAATAAAATACCCAAACGACCTGCATCTAAAGTAAAAATGTCACTATAAAGCCCCGAATACGTGGGTGTTGTTTCTTCAATAAAGTCTGAGTATGTCGCGTCTGCTGTAAAAGCTAATACCCTATCCTTGCTGTCAAAAGGTTTACGTGTGACCAAATTTACCGTGCCAGCAATACCGCCTTCAATCATATCCGCTGATTGGTTTTTATATAATTCCACGCCGCCCATTAACTCTGGTGGCACGTCCTGAAAACTTAACCCTCGGCCAGAATCTGCAGTAAATGTGTCTCTACCATTAAATTCGCTGCGGGTATGGGTTAAGCCACGAATAACAACCCCACTGCCTTCAACACTAAAATGATCAGGATCGTTTGCACCGGCAAACCGCTCTATTGATACACCAGGCAGTCTTACGACTGCCTCTAAAACACTTCGGTCTGGTAAAGAGCCAATGTCTTTTGCTGAAATAACATCCATTACGGTTTCACCGTCGCGCTTTATTGCCTGTGCGCTAATTAAACTGCCGCGTGCACCACGAATTTCAATTGTTTCAACCTCACTTTCAGTTTTGCTGTTGCCTTCAGCCAATGCTTGCAACGGAGTAACCGCGCCAGTAACTGTAATAGCAGCTGCTACCAGTGACAATTTGAAGGCAGGTTTTTGCGATATAGTTTTATGTGCCATGTTTTTATACCCTTTATAACTGAGTTTGATTACCCAGCCTTGTTATATGCAGGTTAAAATTTATCAACCTTCCCTTGCCTATTCGACTTAGCCGCTACATTGCGTCAAATTTGAACGTTCAACTTTCAGTTGAACTAACTCGATAAAGAAATTCATTTATTTTCAAAGGTTAAAACAAAACCAATAAGCGTTCAAATACCTGTACAACCGAATGTTGAACCTAGGCATAGATTTACCCACCCTAAATAATTACAAAAAATTCACATGCTGGTCGAGCTTTGGTTGTCAGCAACCCTATCACAATCGCGCAAGTTTCATAAATAAACATAATGGCCATAGTACCTGTGCATAATAGGCTAAGTTCGGTTGTAAAATTTCATAAATGACCATTGGTCGGAGTGATCTTTAGTCTGTAGTTATCGGTAAACGTAAATCTGAACGTTCAAATTAGCGCTTTTACAAGTGGTTAGACGAATAACCAAATCTGAGTTGTTAGGCTCAGCGCCTAATGCTAAAAACCAAAAGGTTATTCTTAAAATGACAAAAATATCCCAAGCACTTTTATTTGCCTGTGCCGCAACTGCAGTTGTTGCTGGGTGCACGCTAACTGAAAACACACAACCACAGACTAAACAACTCCCATTTCAAAATCAGTCATTAAGTTTTGCACAGCGAACACAAGATTTAATCAGCAGATTAACCCTTGAAGAAAAAGTCAGCCAAATGTTTGATAAGTCGCCCGCAATTCCCCGATTGGGCATTGCCGAATACAACTGGTGGAATGAAGCACTACATGGCGTTGCGAGAGCTGGCAGCGCTACTGTGTACCCACAAGCGATTGGTTTAGCCGCTACTTTTGACGAAGCATTAATATATAAAGTAGCCTCTGCAATTTCTGAAGAGGGTCGAGCCAAACACCATGCCTTTTTAGCCGATGGCAATCGCAGTATGTATACAGGCTTAACGTACTGGTCGCCCAATATTAACATTTTTAGGGATCCTCGATGGGGACGTGGTCAAGAGACTTACGGTGAAGACCCTTATTTAACGACACGCATTGCGGTTAATTTTGTAAATGGCTTGCAGGGTGACGATGACACTTACTTGAAATCTGTCGCTACATTAAAGCACTATGCAGTGCACAGTGGTCCAGAAATTTCAAGGCACAGCGACAATTACAATGCCACAGCGAAAGATTTGGCCGAAACCTATCTACTAGCCTTTAAAGACACCATTGCACAAACAAATGTGTCATCCATTATGTGTGCATACAACAGTGTAAATGGCACACCCGCATGCGGCAACTATGAGCTAATCCAAAACAAACTACGCGACGAATTTAACTTTAATGGTTATATGGTTTCCGACTGCGGCGCAATTGCAGACTTTTACGATCCTAAATCACACCATATTGTAGACACAGAAGCAAAAGCTGCAGCTATGGCGGTAAAAACAGGTACAGATTTAAACTGTGGCGATCATCACGGCAATACTTTTAGTTATCTGATTGAAGCGGTTAAACAAGGTTTAATTGATGAAAAAACCATAGATAATGCACTCTATCGATTATTTTATGCGCGTTTTAAATTAGGCATGTTTGATTCAAGCGACCAAGTTGCTTATGCACAAATTCCAACAAGTGTTGTTGGCTCTGAGTACCATTTAGCATTGGCGACAGAGGCCGCTGAAAAATCTATGGTACTGCTAAAAAACAATGGTATTTTACCTTTGAATAAAAATGCAAAAATTGCATTAATTGGCCCAAATGCAGATAACCAATCTATATTGGTGGGTAACTATCATGGCACGCCTATTCAGCCAATAACACCAAAAGCGGCTTTTGAAAATAGACTGGCTGATGCGCAATTTTCTTACCATGTAGGCACTAGCTTAATCGACGAAATATATACCCATTATCAAACTGTGCCTGCAAGTGAGTTTGTCAGTCTTGACTACAAAGGCCAAGAACAAGCGGGGTTGATAACTGAGTATTTTGCCAACCCGCATTTTGGAAACCAACCCGTAAAACGCCAATTAGACACGCAAATTAATTACCATTGGAAAAATTCACCTATCAATGGCAAGCCTGAACAAGAATTTTCGGTGCGTTGGCGTGGCTTTATCAAACCAACAAAAACGGCTGAATACCAATTCTCAGCAAAAAATATCAGCTTTACCATTAATGGCAAGCCTGTAAATAGCGCGATTAAACTCGTACAAGGACAAAAATACCAGTTTAATGCTGAATCTAAATTGCATTCATATTGGCACAGCAATGTTATTGAACCTATGGTCAACCTATCTTGGATAGATGTAGGACAAGACCTTGAACAACAAGCTTTAACTGCGGCAGCAAAAGCTGATGTTGTCATTTTTGTTGGTGGTATAACAGCAAACTTAGAGGGCGAAGAAATGCCACTGGAATTAGATGGATTCTCTCGTGGCGACCGAACCCACTTAAAACTACCTGCCAGCCAACAAGTTTTACTCAAAAAACTAAAACAGCTGGGTAAACCTGTAATTTTGGTCAATATGAGTGGTAGCGCTATGGCACTGAATTGGGAAGATGAGTACCTCGACGCAGTTATTCAGGGCTTTTATCCCGGCGAAGCTACGGGTAGCGCATTAACAAACATTATTTATGGTGACACTAGCCCATCGGGTAAATTACCTGTTACGTTTTATAAATCGGTTGCTGATTTACCTGATTTCAAAGATTACAGCATGCAAAACCGTACCTATAAATACTTTAAAGGTGAGGTGTTGTATCCATTTGGATATGGTTTAAGTTATGCAGACTTCAGCTATGAGATAAACAAACACCACTTTGACAACAAAGGTAATTTGCACCTAGTTGTGGATGTAACAAACCAATCTGCAATTGATGCAGACGAAGTGACACAAGTTTACTTGTCTATGCCTAACGCTCCCGTAGAAACGCCTATTCGTCAACTGGTTAAATTTGAGCGTAATAATATATCCGCCAATTCAACTAAAACACTCAATTTAGTCGTCAATAAAGATCAGCTGACTTATGTTGACAATAATGGTGATAAACAAAAGTATAAGGGTAAATTGATGGTTTCGGTTGGTAGTGGTCAAGGGATTAAAATTCCATCACAGCAAATTTCTAAGATCGTCGTTGCCATAGGCAAATCTAAGTGATTTTAGCAATTAGTCAAACTAGCTTGATTGTTATAAGCATTTTAGGCGCGCTTATCAGCGCGCTTATCGGCTTAATTGTCAATTTACAAGCACAGAGAATAGACCGATCAAACGTGTTATTAGTCGGCTCGGCTGGACTTGGGTTCTGCTTGCTCGGTGTTGTATTTGCATTTATCCAAACATCTATCGCACAAATAGAAGATTTGAATTATCAACAATGGGGCTTATTAGCCCTAATTCATATATTGATGTTGGTGGTATTTTTAAACTTAATATGGAGCCCATTAGTATGGGCTCGTATCAACAAAGCCTTTAAAAATTGGAGCCGCGCTGCCTCTACTCTATATTTTGTTGGCTTGCAGTGCTTAGTAAACCTTTTAGCTTTATTCAGTTTAATAACTATATTACTTGCAAGTGAAATTATCGCAAAAACTCAGTAATACGCTCTCTTAACACAAAATAGACTATTTGAAATGAAACACTTCAATATTGTTTCTCAGTTTTTCACCGTTTGCAGACAAGGTTTTAATTGAATCAAAAGTTTCATTGCCTTGTTGATACATAGCTTCTGATTCGTCTGATATGCTATGTATGCGCTTGTTAATTTCATCTGCAACATTGGTTTGTTCTTCAGCTGCAACTGCTATTTGGTTGGCCATGTCGGTTATTTGGTCAAGCTCAGCTTTTATAGTTATAAATGCTTGGGTGCTCTTTTCAACTGCTTGCACTGCACTTTGTCCATTGGTTTGTAGCGTTTCCATTCTTGTAGCTGCCGCTTGTGCTCCATTGATTAAAGTTTCTATCTGCGATTGTATTTGCTCGGTTGACTCATGAGTGCGTTTAGACAACTCTCTTACTTCATCAGCTACCACTGCAAATCCTCGCCCCTGCTCGCCTGCTCTGGCCGCTTCTATCGCTGCATTTAACGCAAGCAAGTTAGTTTGTTCTGATATGCCTTTAATCACCTGCAATATATTGCTTATTTGGCTAGCTTCGTTATTTAAGTTGGCAACTATATACGCAGTGTCTCCCAAATCGGCGAACAGCTTATCCATAGTTTCTTTCGAGGTAGTTGCATCTTTTTCACTTTCTATCGACAGGTCATAAGCCCGCTGCACTGTATCTGAGGTTGAGGTTGACATCTTCGACACTTCATAGATAGTGGCTGTCATTTGATTAACAGCTACAGATATACTGTCAGTCGCTTCTTTTTGGCTGTCGATCAAACGCATTGAACCAGTCATTGAACTTGCAACGCCTTTACTGGTGTCATCCATAGACAATACTTTTTTACGTACAATAGACAAAGTATCTTCAAAAGACTCGATTAATGAATTAAACGCTTTGCCCACCTCGCTTAGCTCATTGTTTCCTGGTAGGTCGCTGCGCAAGGTCATGTCTTTGCTATCGGCCAGCTTTGTCAAATCACGCATCAGCTGTTTAAGTGGCGAGTTAATGCTATAGATAATTTTTGACGACACTGTTATTAAAACGACCAATAATGCAACTATAACAATAATTGTATTGGTTACAGCCGCTTGTGCATTGTCCACTAACTCGGCCTTTACTAGCTCAATACGCTGCAATACTAAATCAATCATTTTCGCGTAGTAGCCGTCTATTTCTAAACCTTTATCTAGCCATTCTCTGGGTTCGTCCCCTAACGGTACTCCTATTGCTTTTTGGTGTTTACGTCTTAATTGCTCGTATTGATTACGCACATATTGGTATATTTCTTTGCTGGAAAGTTCTCGCTTAAAAGTTTCGGCTAAACCTTGTGGTGCAAAGCTAACAAAGTTTCGGGTGTAAATATCTTCTACCAATGCCAATTTTATAATTTCACCAAAGGTGTTTACGTTTAGCGGCGCTCTTGAGCCTCCATAGTAACCAGTTACCAGCAACAAAGAAGTGTGTTTGGCATTCATTAAGCTATGGTAAGCATTGGTCAAATTAGACAGCTCTTTATTGCCGCTTGAAAGCAAAATTACTTGGTGAACACTGTCTATTAAAATTTGTGAAGCCACTTTATACGAAAGCAATGTCCATATTTTTTGTCCAGGGTTTTCTGGATCTGGGGTGTTTTTGATTTTTTGGTCGGCCAAGTCTCTTATCACGTTTAGCTTATCTAAGCGTATTTTTGCTTGTTTTATATATTTTTGTAATTCACTAAACTGATTTAACGCCTCGGTATTGGCGATAAACTTTCTATAACTTGCTAGCGCTTTATCAACCGGACGTCGGCTTTGTTGTAATTGTGATTTATAGTCCGCGATTTCATGATCTTTTTTGTTTACATACAGGGTTGTATAAAGGCGCTCTACCTGCAAGCCAGAAATAAGTGGCGATACGGTATCAATATACTGCTGTAGCACTTCAAGCTTCTCAACGTTACTAAGTTCTTGCTGAGCTTGATTGAGCCGGCCATTTGCGAAATACAAGGTCGCAACTAGCGGAATAATAACCAAAATAATGATGCGTGTTTTTATACTAATTTGATGGATTAAGTTCATCTATGTCCCTAAAACTTTGCTTAGCGCCGAGAAAAGTTAACCCATCAAATATAGTACAGTATTTATTTCCAAGCGAGTTAAGTTAAAGTGAATCCGCTTGTTTTTGCGCCAACATACTCAATTCAACGGCTTTAAAGGTATGCGCCTGTGTCATTGAATTTTCAGTGCGATTAATGACATCTAAAATCAACAGACCAAAGTATGGAAATGCCGGCTTACCAAAACAGTCAATTTCAGTTTCTTTTTCACCTGTGGTTAAAAACAATTTAGATGCTGGCGCCTGGCGGGAAACGAATATAGCCCCATTGCGGGGCTATTCATCTAACTTATATAACTTAACAGCGGTTGAATATATTCACTGCTTTTGATTCAACCCAGTTTTCAACGGTTTGACTAAACAGCTTAAAGTGCTCACTGGCTAGGTGGTCTTGAAAGGCTTTTTCTGAGTTGTAAATTTCGTACAAAAATATGTGGTTACTTTTGCTTTCACTTTGGCATACGTCAAAGTATGTGCACTCAGGTTCCACTTCTAATGAAGTTTTCGCATTTTCCATCATGGCTGGTAAAAATTCAGCTAGGTGTGCTGGTTTAATTATAAAATCGACTGTGACTACGTACATTATGTTTTCCTATCTTTTTCCTTGCTTTAGCCGAATCGGGCTAATAATTCTTGGCGATCAGACTCAGCCAACGGGTTTACATTTTTGCCTTCTAACAACAGCATTAATTTGGCACTTTCTTCTAGCTCTTCCATGTTAAACATGGCGGTAATTAAATCTTTACCGGACACTATTGGCCCATGGTTAGCCATTAAAATACCTGCGTGTGCAGCTGCCTTTTCGCGCACTGCAGCACCTAATTCAGCCGCCCCTGGTGGAAAATAAGGGACTAAACCAATACGACCTAAACGCATAATTAAATATGGGGTTAATGGCGGAATAACATCATCCGGATTTAAATCTGCTTTGCATGAAAGCGCAGTTGACCAAGTGCTATGCAGGTGAATAACTGCACCAGCATCTGGGCGTTGGTCGTACATAGCTTTGTGTAAAATAAATTCTTTTGAAGGTTTATCACCACTGATTAAGTTGCCGTTTTCATCCAACAAACTTAAAGTCTCAGCATCTAAAAAGCCAATGCATGAGCCTGTTGGGGTCATTAAAAAACCTTCTTCCACTTTTATACTTATATTTGCTGAGGCACCTGGGGTTAAACCTCTATCAAACATAGATTTACCCAGTGTCACCATTTGTTCACGAGCTAGCGCTAATGGGGTCATTGTATTGTCTCCAACGCAGTTAAAAAGAAATTCTCATCACCAAAGTTGCCAGATTTAAGCGCAACAATTAAACCGTCTGCATGGTGGCTTTGCATTACAGGTACGCCTGGGCAAATGCTTTGGCCAACGGTAAATGCGGTTAAGTTAAGTCCGCTGACAATTGCGCCTGAAGTCTCTCCACCCGCGACCACTATATTTAAAATGTTGTTTTCGCGTGCCAGCTTGGCAATTTGAGTTAAACACTGTTCAATTTTTTCGCTGACTTGCTCTTTGCCAAATTGAGCTTGTGCAGCCAATACTTTTTCTGGCTCGGCAGAGGTATATAAAACCACTGCTTCACTGTGTTGCATGTTTATCCAACCTAATACAGTTGCTGGGTCTAGTTGGCCTGTCGCTATGGCATCAACATCTAGTGCAAGTGTTGGTACTTGTGTACGTGCAACATCAATTTGTTTGCGTGTGGCTTGCGAACAACTGCCGGCTAAAATAAGGGTTTTGCCATCGTTTTTAGTAATTTTGTGGCTAGTGTTGCTTTGTTGTAGCCAGCCCGCTTTAACATATTCGCGCGCCATATATTCACCTAAACCAGAGCCACCGGTTAATAATGGGTAATCTGGGTTGGTTGCAAACAGTTGGGCGATTTTTTCCAAGTCGTTGTCATTTACACAGTCAACTACCCAATATGCCGACTCTACTTTTTGGTAAGCGGGTCGTTTGTGTAGACTAGCTAAGTTCATTAGCTGCAAACGCTGGGCATTTTCTTCAGCTAATTGTGGTTGTAATAACCGAATTAAATTGCTGTCTAACATGGGCGTTAATGGGTGGTTACGCAGTGGGCTGTCTGACAACAACTGCTCAAACACAAATAAATGCCCTTGGTAAACTGTGCGGCCGTTAACTGGCAGCGCTGGGCAAAATATTGTCTGTTCACTTTCAAGTTTGGCTAATAAAGCTTGGGTAACCGGGCCAATATTGCCTTCGCTGGTCGAATCAAATGTAGAGCAATATTTAAAATAAAATTTTTGGCAACCTTGTTGCTGTAACCAAGCAAGGCTGGCGGTTGAGTCGCTAATCGCTTGGTTAATTGCACAAGTGCGTGATTTAAGTGCAACTACAATTGCATCAACATCATCAGCTAATTCAATATCTTGGCTTGGCACCCCATTTATTTGCACAACTTTTAAGCCACCTTTTAGCAAAAAACTCGCTAGGTCTGACGCGCCAGTAAAGTCGTCGGCAATTGCACCGAGTATTGGTTTTTTCTTTTCATTTACTGTCATATTAAAACAATTTCAGTTGAAACCTTGATTAAAGTCAGTATAAACTGGCTAAAAATTAATGTATACATTAACGTACACGATAAAACAAAAAATGCAAAAAGACACAACTTCAGAAAATTTACCTTTAGCTGAAATTGCTTACCGAGCCATTCGCGAAGAAATTTTAAATAACCAGTTCAAAGCAGGTGAGCAGGTTTTAGAAAAAGCACTGGTTGAGCGTTTTGGCATCAGCCGTACCCCAGTACGCGAGGCTTGCGTTCGGTTAGAAAAAGAAGGTTTGATTGAAATTAAACCTAGGCATGGCATTAGAGTTAAACCTATTTCGGTAGAAGATATGGCCGAAATTTACGACATTTTAACTGCGCTAGAATCTGAAGCCGCACGCATACTCGCAGAAAAACAGCTTACCGAAGAAGACTATAAATCTCTCGCTGCACCAACTGAAGCGATGGAACAAGCATTAGAAAATGACCAATTAGAAGCATGGGCAGAAGCCGACGAAGCTTTTCATTTAGCTTTAGTTAATTTAACTGGCAATCAAAGATTAAAACAGGTTGTGCTGCAATTTTGGGGTCAAGCGCACAGAGTGCGCTACTTCACTTTGCACTTGCGGCCGAAACCAACTGGGTCAACTCAAGATCACATTGACCTAGTCAACGCAATAAAAGCAGGCAATGCCAACCTTGCCGCTGAAATACATAGAAACCACCGAATTAAAGGTAAACACACCTTATTAAACCTGCTGGAGACCTATAGGTTTGTGCAGCTATAACTATTTTTGAGGCTCATTATGACTAAATCGACTTTCGATATTGCGGTATTTCCGGGTGACGGAATTGGTGTTGAAGTAACGCCAATCACCCTAGAATTAGTGAAAGCGGCGTGCGAAAAATATGACGTAGAATGTAATTTTACTAATTTAGAAGCTGGCGCAGCTTACTACCAAGAGCACGGTGTTGCCCTGCCTGAAGATTCTATGGCGACAGCCAAAGCGTCGGATGCCATATTATTAGCTTGTATGGGTATGCCGTCTATTCGTTATCCTGATGGTCGTGAAATTGCCCCACAGTTAGAGCTGCGTGAAACCTTAGATTTATACGCAGGTGTTCGCCCTGTAAAAACGCTAAAAGGTTTGCCTTTACCACTGGCGGATAAACGTGGACATGAGTTAGATTTTGTATTAATTCGCGAGTCGACCGAAGGTTTATTTGCGTCACGTAATCGCTTTGAAAAAGAAGGTGACGATGTTGCAAAAGATACCCAAGTTATCACACGTAAAGGTAGCGAACGATTGTTTAACTTCGCGTTTAAAATGGGTCAACGCCGCAAACAATTGGGTTATTCAGGCGCAGTGACTTGTGTTGATAAAGCTAACGTTTTAGGTTCGTTCTTTTTCTTCCGTCAAATATTTGATCAAGTAGCTCAAAACTATACAGACGTTGAAGCCAACCACATTTATGTAGATGCAGCCGCATTACAATTGGTTCGCCAACCTTGGATGTTTGATGTAATGGTAACTGAGAACATGTTCGGTGACATTTTATCTGACTTAGGCGCAGGTTTAATGGGTGGCATGGGCATGGCACCTTCGGCAGATATTGGTGATGACCATGCGGTATTCCAACCTTGCCATGGCAGTGCACCAGATATTATGGGGCAAGGTAAAGCGAATCCTTCCGCTATGTTTTTATCTGCGGCAATGATGCTTGATTGGCTAGGCGACAAGTTTGACAATCAAGGCGCAGTAAAAGCCGCACAAGACATTACCAAAGCAGTAGAAGCTGCCTACGAAAGTGGTGAAATTTTACCATTTGAGTTTGGTGGCACGTCAGGCACACAAGCAATTTATGACACTGTGTTTGCCAAATTAAAACAATTACAAAATAACAGTATTACTTGCTAACAAATTTGGCGGGGTAAACCCCGCCAAAAAAAGTAACCTGAACTCAGGTTAAACATCCCAACTTAAAAATACACAAAAGGGAAATAGCAAAGTGAACAACTCAAGCAAAAAATATACAAACGCGATAACTTTAATGCTGATATGTGGGGTAATCATCAGCATTTTAGTCGGCGTAAAAACAATTTCGACCGATGCTGATAGTTATCCGCGTCGGCCATTAACTAATGTGGTCGTTTGGTCTGCTGGCGGCGGTACAGATGTTGCCAACCGCATAATTTCAGCAGAGCTGGCCAAAGCGTTAGGTGCAGACATTAACGTAACCAATAAACCTGGTGGCGTCGCAGGCTCTTTAGGTTTAAGTTATGTAAATCAAAGACGCAGCGATGGTTACACGCTAGTGGGTTTAAGTGAGTCGTGTGTCACTGCAGCTGTTATGGGCGGTTGGGCAGAGCGTATGGATACTTGGTATCCATTTATTATTGGTGGCTCGCCAGATCTCATTTCCGTGAGCGCAAATTCACCTTTTACCAGCGTTGAACAATTAGTTGAATACGCACTTGCTAATCCAAATAAAGTTAAAGCAGCTGCTGCTGGTTCAGGCTCTCTGCATCATTTAAATTTATTGGCTTTTGCTAAAGGCACCCAAGCTGAGTTTAAGTTTGTACCCTACCCAGGCTCGGCACCGTCACAAACAGCAGTGGTAACTGAAGAAGTAGATATTGTTATCACCTCAATGGCTGAGCAACAACAGTTAATTAAAAGTGGTCAACTCAGACCGCTGGCTATGTTAACCAATGAAGCTTTCAGTGCTGACGACATCGGAGATATTCCAACAGCTTTAGATGTTTACCCTGCATTAAAACAACATTTGCCAATTACTCAAGTAATTGGTTTTGCCGTCAATGCTGACACACCCGACAGCATAAAAATCAAACTCACTCAAGCATTTAACCAAGCAATGCAAAGTGACAAAGTAAAACAGTGGGCGGATGATAATTACTTTGTATTGTCTGGCAAGTCAGGTGCACAAGCCTCAGAAGTGTTTAGCAAGTTAGAATCGTTATTTGGTTGGACACTTGAAGAGTTAGGCGCAGCTAAACACTCGCCTGCTAAATTTGGCATTAACCAAATAAATGCACAAGGATGATATATGCAAATTTCAAAGACAGATTCGATTAATTATCGTCGCGAAGCCTTTACTAGCCTTGCTTTGGTAATTTTTGCTTTGGCTATGTTGGCTGAAAGCTTAACTTACCCATTAACGGCTAGCCAAGGTGGGTTAGAAAACGTTTGGTACGTTTCACCTGCGTTATTCCCTTTAGTAGTTGGTAGCTGCATTTTATTGCTGGCGAGTATTCAATTACTTAAGTTATACAAAACAGCAAAAAGCCAACAGCAGAGTTTATTCAGCCTAGCATCAGCACCAAGCCGCAAATTCTCGCAACAGTCTATCGATAAATTTTTATTGGTACTGATGTTAGCCGGTTATGTTTATGGGCTGATCCCCAACAGTGACTTTGTAATAGCAACTATTTTGTTTCAACTCACAATAACTTGCCGCTTTTATTTAGCTGATGCGAAAAAGCTCAATGAACAAGTGTTACTGGTATTCTGTTTTGTTGCGGCGTTGCTGTTTTTACTCAATTTATTTGTTGCATTTGAGTCAGACAGCAATCGTTTATATATGGGCGACTTAATTAGCTTTCCCGCACTCGGTTTTGTTTTGTATAAAACTGAACGTTATCTAACAGCCAATCAATTGCATAAACAAATACGCATCTTGTTATTTGCCTGCGTGTTGTTGCCAATCATAGTTGTGCTTATTTTTAAGTATTTATTGTTGGTACCAATGCCCAGCGAAAGCAGTGTTTTACTGTTAACCGACTATTTTTATTATCAAGTGTTGGGGTTTTAAGATGATTGAACAATTTCAGCACTTTTTTACTGTGTTATGGGGTTTAGCAACCGATCCGGTTAATTTATTAATTGTTTTTGGGGCGAGCTTTTTAGGTATTATTTTTGGTGCGATGCCTGGGTTAACCGCAACTTTAGGGGTCGCCTTATTAACCACACTAACCTATGGGTTAGATGTTAACTCAGCGCTGCTGGCTTTATTGGGATTATACGTTGGCGCTATTTATGGTGGCTCCTACCCAAGCATTTTAATTAATATTCCAGGCACTGCCGCGGCCGCGGCAACAGCAATGGAAGGTTATCCACTTGCCAGCAAAGGTGAAGGTGGCAAAGCTTTAGGCTTAACTACCACAGCATCGACCATTGGCACTTTATTTGGCTTATTAATTTTAGTACTAATGGCCCCACTAATTGCCAGTGTCGCTTTGCAATTTACTTCATTTGAGTTCTTTTTATTGGCGCTGTTTGGCATTTTAATTAGTGGCACACTCACCAGCGAAGGGGATGCACTTAAAGGTTGGATTGCAGGCTTTTTTGGGTTGTTTTTAGCCTGCATTGGCCGCGATACTTTGCAGTTTTTCCCTCGCTTTACTTTTGATATGCCACAACTCGATAGTGGTTTAGACATAGTGCCGGTATTAATTGGTGCATTTGGTATTCCACAAATAATCAAAGTGTTAGCCGAGCGCAAAAAACTCGCCCAAGCAAAAGAATTTGATTCGGTTGTGCCTGAGCTTTCTGAAATTCGTAAAAACGGTAAAAACATCGCACGCTCTGCCAGCATTGGAGTTGGCATTGGTGCCGTACCTGGTATCGGTGAGGATATTGCAGGCTGGGTGTCTTATGGCGCAGCTAAAGGTGCAGCCAAAGACAAATCTAAATTTGGTAAAGGTGATAAATCTGGCTTAATCGCTTCTGAAACGGCTAACAATGCGTGTATAGGTGGCGCGCTTATTCCGCTACTCACTTTAGGCATTCCAGGCAGTGCACCAGCAGCTATGTTACTCGGTGCGTTAATGCTGCACGGCATTAATCCTGGCCCGACTTTACCAGTCGAAAAACCAGATTTTTTATTAGAAATAACCGCAATTTTAGTGTTGGCATCCATCGCTATGTTTTGTAATGGCATGTTGCTGGCCAAACAAGTGGTTAAACTTTTAAAAGTGCCAGCGCCCTTATTTATGCCGTTTGTTGCTATTTTGTGTGTGCTTGGCAGTTATGCGCTGGGATTAAATGTATTTAATTTATTTTTAATGGTACCCATTGGCATTATTGCTTATTGGATGATTGAACTGAAATACCCTATATCGCCAATGATAATTGGCCTTATTTTGGGGCCAATGGCGGATGAAAACCTGCGCCGCGCATTATTAACAACCGAAGGTGATTTATTGCCTATGTTGTCGCGCCCTGTTTCACTCATCTTAATTTTAATTATGTTAGTGGTTATTTTTCAGCAAATGCCTTGGTTTAAATCTTTGCTGCGCAAATGCTGTAGCGCTTGTAAAAGCCAACCAAATAAAGAGGAAGCTTAATTTATGAATAGACTAAAAGTTGCTTGTGTTGGCACTGGCTATTTTGCTCAATTTCACTATCAAGCATGGCAGCGTCTAAGCAAAGTTTTTCCAATAGACGTTGTTGCTGTAGTGAACCGTAATATCGACAATGCTAAACGTGTTGCAGATGAATATGGCATTGCAAATGTTGCATCAAGCATAACCGATATCGCACATTTACAACCTGATTTGATAGATGTAATCACCCCACCTGTCACGCATGACACCAATGTGCGCCAAGCAATCGATTTAGGTGCCAACGTAATTTGCCAAAAGCCATTTTGTGAGTCGCTCGCGCAAGCTGAAAGCTTGGTTGAATATGCCAAACAAAAAGACAAAAGCATTATTATTCATGAAAACTTTAGATTTATGCCTTGGTATCGAAAATTAGCTGAATTATTGTCGAAAAACCTTGTGGGTGATGTGCTCAACGTTAGTTTTAAGCTACGCCCTGGTGATGGTCAAGGTGATGATGCCTACCTTGCACGCCAACCTTATTTTCAACAAATGCCGAAGTTTTTAGTACACGAAACCGCGATACATATTATTGATGTGTTTAGATTTTTGTTTGGTGAAATTACTCAAGTAAGTGCGCGTTTGCGTAAATGTAACCCAGTTATACAGGGGGAAGACAGCGGGGTAATTCATTTTGATATGGCGAATAACATCAGTGCCTTATTTGACGGTAATCGCTGTTTAGATCACGCGGCGACAAATCACCGACGCACTATGGGTGAAATGTGGATTGAAGGCACTCAAGGGTGTTTGCGTTTGGATGGTGAAGCGCGTATTTGGCACAGAGCATTTAACCAAATTGAAGAGCAGCAAATAGTTTACCCATGGCAAGACCAAGCATTTGGTGGTGACTGTGTGTTTTTAACCATAGAGCACATAGTGAAACATTATTTTCAGCAGACACCACTTGAAAATACCGCAGCCGAGTATTTAACCAATATTAAAATAGTCGATGCGGTTTATCACTCGAACGAGCATAAACGCGTGGTAACTTTAAGTTAAGGTATCGATTGATGCTTGGGGTGCAGGGCTTGTGGACTCATCACTTTCGCAAAAACGCTGCGAGTACATCCTGGTAAGCTCTATAAGTACCGAGCCTAGTATCACTGAACAACTTTGTTTAAATGTAGATTGAAGTACCGATAGGGGAATATTTAGAGCAAAATTTCTTTTTCATGGATGAAAAAGCGAAGTATACAAGGACGTACTTGCTACGTTTTTGCGAAAATATTCCTCTAGCGGTGCTGGAATGTAAAGCCAAAAAAGAATTCGAAAAATGAGCACAATAAACAAATTTAATAGTCCTATTAAAAAAATTGGCCAACAACTCACCCGCCCTGAATGTGTATTAACCAATGCCAAAGGCGAAATATACGTATCCGATTTTAGAGGCGGCATCACGCAAATAAACCCAGACGGCAGCCAAGTTTTTTATGGTGGTGAATACCCAGGTTTTGGCCTATTACAAACCAATGGTTTTGCCATGTTAAAAGATGGCAGTTTTTTAATTGCCCATTTGGGTGCGGACAAAGGCGGCATTTTTCGCTTAAAACGCGACAACAGCATAGAGGCATTTTTATTAGAAATAGACGGCGAAGCACTGCCACCCAGCAATTTTGTTTATTTAGATCAGCAAAACCGTATTTGGATTACGGTAAGCACCCGCACCCAACCGCGCGCTGCAGCCTATAAACCAACCTGTAATGATGGTTTTATTATTTTAATTGACCAACATGGTGCCCGAATTGTTGCCGACGGTTTAGGTTATACCAACGAATGTTGGGTTAACCCCGAAGGCACAGAGTTATACGCTAATGCGACTTTTAGCCGCGAATTACTAAAATTTGATATCGCGCCAAATGGTGATTTGTGTAATCAGACTGTTGTGTGCAAATTTGCTGAAGGCACCTTCCCTGATGGTTTAACGCGTGATACCCAAGGTAACTTTTGGGTTACCAGCATAGTTAGCAATCGCGTTATAAAAGTATCAGAAAACGGTGAACAGGAATTAATGTTAGAAATAAGCGATGATCAGCACGTTAATAAAGCTGAAGCTGCTTTTCAAAATTTAACCATGGGCAGACCACATTTAGACAATAATCCAGCTGAGCTTAAAAATATTTCATCACTAGCGTTTGCTGGGGCTGGCTTAAATAAAATAATTTTAGGCTGTTTGCTCGATAAGCAAATTTACCAGCTAGGCACAGAATTTACAGGAGTTAAACCAGCGCATTGGTATTTTTAACCTAGTGCTTTTGTGTAACACAAATTTAGTTAATCGAAATTCGTTACACAAACGCAAACTTGATCTTTCCTTTAGCAAAATTGCTACCCCTCAAATTGGACAATTTTTCAAAAACCCCATAAACAGACAAAATACCTCACATTCACACAATTACAATCAAACATGAACATTTAGGTGTACAATAAAGCAACAAAAAATTTTATAAATTGACACATAAGACCAAACACATGAAAGCACAAGAAAATATGATTGATCAACGCCGACCAATTATTATGGCTAACTGGAAGCTGAATGGTGATATAGATTTATTATGTAAATCAGTGTCATCTTTTGTTCAGCACGCTTATTTGGCAGAAGTAGTAGTATGCCCTCCATACCTTTATATTCGCGATATGCTTAACTTTTTACGCAACTCGCCAATTAAAGTAGGTGGACAAAACATCAGTAAACACGACTCTGGCGCGTTTACCGGTGAAACATCAGCTCGTATGTTAAAGGAAGCTGGCTGTCGCTATTGCATTATTGGCCACTCGGAGCGCCGCGAGATTTTTGGCGAAAACAATATTAGCTGCCAAATGAAAATAGCGCGCGCACTAGAAGCAAATTTAACACCTGTGTATTGCATTGGTGAAAGCCAACAGGAATACGAGCAAGGTTTAACCGAACAAGTGTTGTCTAATCAATTACGTGAAGCGCTTGAAGATATGGATTTAACCAACAAAAACTTGTGTATTGCATACGAACCAGTATGGGCAATAGGCACAGGTAAAGCTGCAACACCAGAAATAGCACAAGAGGTTCATGCATTTATACGCAAACAATTAACAGACATGTATGGTCCTGAAACGGCCAACACTATTCGCATTATGTATGGCGGCAGCGCCAATAAAAACAATGCACACCTATTGCTTGAACAAGCCGATATAGATGGTTTATTGGTAGGTGGTGCAAGCCTTGACCCTGAGCACTTCTCAACAATTTGCCGCAGTGTCGAGCAAACCACAAAAAGCGCTTGTTTATAACGCTTATTTGTAGACGCACTAGGTAGAGGCCGCAAGGCCTCTAATCTTATCCTCGCACTTATTTGAAACTTTCCAAACTTCCCCTGTCTAATAAAAGCTAAACACTTAGGCGTGTAAAATCGTATACTGCGGCGCTTATTGCATCAAAAACAAACACCTCATATGGCAAATGGAGTTTCAATGAAAAAATCTATATTTTTAGCTTTATTACTATCTTTTAATGTCCTGGCTGGCGGTTACTACCAAAGTGTTAAGGAAGGCTATGATCCAATAACAGGTTTATTTTATTACCCTGTAATAGAAAAAACTGAATCAGGTGGTGTTTTTTCGAGTCGGTCTAAAATACGTATTTCCAATATCTTAATTTTTGATCCAGAGTCCGAGACTCAGTCATTCTTATTTAAGCCAGAGCAAGTTTGGAACATTCAAGCTTTTACATTTGAAACAGGTTTAAACTCAAATGGTATTGGTTTTTATAGCGGTGGTGGCCGTGTACTAAACAATTCTTCCAAGCTTTCACGAGAAATAAAAAATAAGCTACTAATTATTACACAGCCAGAAAATTCAGACATTAACACCATGTGGTTTGCAACCAAACAAGGTAAAGAACTTAAACAAGTACATACCTTTCCGAGTACAACCAAATGGCATATTGATATAAAAAATTCCAAAATTAGATTTATTACCCATACGAATAAAGTTATCTTCAAAAGCATTGAATGGTAGTAATGACTAGGGTCATGCTTTTGAGTATAAAGTTAACGCAATATCTAAAGGGAGCTACTAACCCCATAGATAATATGGCCTACTTGCCTCAGTTTATAGCGTCAAGACAAACTGAAGAATTAGTTTCAAGTTACCAAAAAGTCATTAATAAACTAAAAAAATCAAAACATAGCGTCTGTTGTGTGGACACTCAAAAATATTTGCAAACATAAGGAAAACAATAAGCATATGAAATGTTCAGTCTATATTGCAACAAGCGCGGATGGTTACATCGCAACCCTTAATGGTGATGTAAGTTGGCTTCATAAGGCTGGTGATTCAAAAGCCGATATGTCTAACAATTCAGATATGGGGTTTAATAACTTTATCAGCTCTGTAGACTGCATGATAATGGGAAGAAAATGCATGGAGGCTATTTCTTCTTTTAACTTATCGCCTGAACAGTGGCCGTATGGAAACATTAAAATTTATGTGTTAAGCAAAACACTGACGGCTCCACCAGCTAATTTACAACACAGGGTTGAGATTTTTACTGGAGAAATAGCTAGCCTAATCGAGCAGCTTGAACAGCAAGGTTTCAAACACGCATATATTGATGGCGGTGCAACTATTACCTCTTTCCTTCAACTTAAACTGATCAATGAAATGACAATCACCAAAGCGCCAATTATTTTGGGTGAAGGTATCCCCTTGTTTGGTAACCTTGATAATCCAGTGAAATTGGTAGAGGCCAAAGCAGTCACATTTCCAAATGACTTTGTTCAAATAAAGTATGGTGTAAGTTACTATTAACAAGCCATAGCTATTGAGCACATTTAAAGGATTAAATTATGAACATGATTTTTGTTGATGCTGAAAATATCGGACTAAAAGAATTATCAAAAATTGAAGCTACGATCATTGATAAGGTTTTTGTGTTTACTAAATCAGACTCGATTGCTCAGTTTTGCGAGCAAAATTTGTATCATTGTTTAAGCGATTATCCGAGTGGCGCTAACCAAGCTGATTTCTACATCATTGCATATTTGTCTCGTATATTGGCTACACTAGATAGAAAGAAACTAGCTTCGGTTAAGCTTAAGTTATACAGTAATGATCTCAATTTAATTGCCGCATTTAAATTTCAGTGTAATTTGCTTGGCGGAACATGCGATATCATCAAAACAAAAAACAACACCGTTGTACCAATAGCTGCTAAGACAGTGTCACCATCCGAGCAAATATATGCTCAATTACACTCACCACAAGCTTTAAACCAAGAACTTCAAGCTAAGCTTGGGTTGTCTAAGTCGGCTTTTACTAGGGCAGTCAACGAGCTAGCAAAAGCGAATAAAATCTGTCGTTCCCCTGAAAGCAAGAAAAAATGGGTAAGGCGCTGAAGGAATTCACGAAGCCACGAACCAAATTTCCATTTTGTTTGTGGCTTCCATAGCAAAAAACTAAACCACTAATCAGACAAGTTAAATGCTTCTTTCAACTCATTAATTTCAGCTTCGCCCATAATATTTACATGTCCTAGCTGATAAGCATCTAACACAGCCTTGGCAGTAAATTCAGACACCTCTAACCTGTCGTATGCTTGCAACATATTGCTACCCGTTACGATAATGCCGTTGTTTTGCAGCATGCAAATAGGGCTAGCTTCGCCTAATACTTCGGCGACTTCAGCGACATTATTAATGGAAGATGCAAACGATACAGTTTGAATATCTCGCATTAAAATGTAGGCCTCTGGAATAATTTTAGAGTCGAGTGTTTTATTGGTAATGTTAAACGCCATTAAATGTGGCGGATGAGCGATAATGCACGAGTTAATTGTAGGGTTTGCTTTAAAAATGGCTTGATGCATTTTTAAAGAATAACTCGGTATTTTACCATTTTCACACATGCCATCACGCACCAATACAATGTCCTCTGGCGACATATATTTGCGGTCTAAACCATGTGGCGTTAATAAAAATTCATTATCAGATAAGCGCTGCGCAAAAGTACCCTCAGTGGCGGTAATCAGCTTTTGTTCATAGCTGCGTTGAATAAACCGACACATTTCGTAGCGCAATTCTTTTTCACAGCTATTGGTTTTTTCTGGGGTGAAATGTTCAACCTGAGTTACTTTAGCTGCATCTAACGCTTGATCAGCATCAGATAATGGCAATGCTGTGCCCAATGGCGCAGCTTTTATCTGAATACGGGCCGTGTAATCTAAAGTTTCAAATTGCTTGAACGCGGTAAACAAGTTATCTGCTCCTGTAACCGTGCCGTGATTTTCTAATAAAACAGAATTAAAGCCCTTAGCGAACGATTCGGCAATGTTTGCACCCAATTGTTCACTACCTGGTAATGCATAAGGGACAAAGTCAACATCACCACAAATGCCTTTTACCCCAGCTAATAAACTGTTGTTTGGTACTATGCCTGCAGCTGAAAACGACACAAGAGCAGGTGGGTGTGCATGCAGTACAGCTTTAATATCATCGCGTACATTGTAGATTGCTAAATGAAATGGATACTCAGACGAAGGTTTATGTCTACCAACAATAGTGCCGTCTGCTTTTACACAAACAATATCATCTCGTACGAGACTCCCTTTATCTACCCCACCCGGTGTAACCCAAATATCGCCATTGTCGTCTTTGATGGAAATATTGCCACCCGAAGTTGTGGTCATTTCATATTCGTATACGCGCTCCATAATCAAAATTATCTGATCTTTCGGGTGTAAATACTTAAATCCTTCGTTTATCTGTTTGTCGCTCATTTATTTATCCTAAAAACAAAAAAAATCAATATCAACCAAATAAAATCATATTAAATCATTTGAAATTTAGCACTACAAATCTGCAAATAATTTGTACACTTTGATTTAGAACAACAAAAGCTGAAGAACAATCACCCTTGTAACACCCAATCACCCACATTCCAGCCATATTCTTTTGCTAAATCTTTCGCCTCAGTAAACAAAGATTGAGCGCGCTTTTGTTTGCCGATTAAATTTTGATGTTTTGCACGATAGTAATACCAGGTGGGATTAACATTTTCGCTTTCGGCAACGTCATCTAACAATTGCGCTACGCGTTTACTGGATTGCTCATCCAGCTTGGTGTGATCAATTAAAGTGCGAGCCAACCAGTACTTCGCAGCAGCATGTTCAGCTTCCACGGCTTGTTCTAACCAAAACATCGCTTTAGTGATGTCTCGTTCGACAATGTTGCCACTGAGCAATTCCCGCCCGAGGCGGTATTGTGCATTCGCACTACCTGCAATACCACCTTGCAACAAATACTTAAAGCCGGCTTTTGGGTTTCTGGCACGTCCATACCCTCTAAATAAATGATATGCGTATTCAGCTGCAGCTTCAGGGTGCTGCAGCTCAGCAGCTCGCTGCAAATAGTCGAGCGCTTTAGCGAGTTTAACTTGTAGTGCAGGATACGCTATGTAGTACATTGCAAGCTCGTACATTGCACCTGCGTTGTCAGCTTTTGCCAGCTTTTCAAGCTGGTTAATCAGCCGATCAAAATTGGGTAATTCATCTTTTATATACTCTCGGGTCAATTCTTTTTGTACCCAACGAGTACGATAATTCTCGACATAAACTGGTTGACCATTCTTGCGTTTTCTGACGCTATATTTTGCGTAATACATCGCCATGGTCGCGTTTTTTTTCATACTAGTATTGGCGAAAAAGTCATGCGCAACTGATATATCCCTAACCGATCCATCTTCAGCGATATCGTATTGGTAGATAGTTGTCATCAATGGCATGCGATTAACCGAAAAGATCGATATTTGAACCCCTCGATTGTCAGCTTGCTTAAGCTTCTTGCCCGCTTTCCAAACAATTGGTCGCGCTTTTAACACTGGGTAAATACGTTTGGTTAAAGCTTGCTGGCTATAGCGTGCCGAAAATTTTTCATATTGAGTCAGTGCTATTTCTTGTTGATTTTTAGCTAACGAGCGGTAGATCCCTGCCATATTTCCACGTAGCTCGTCGGATTTTGTTTGGTCGTATGCCATAGCCATATACACAAAACTTTTAATCGGGTCTTTTTTAATCCCTGCACCATGTAAATATAGCTGGCTGATAGATGATTGAGCTTTTGCTAACCCTAAATCAGCCGATCTTTTAAAGTGTATTGCGGCCGTTTTATAGTCTTTCTCAGCTGCAGCGGTTTGAGCATCAAACATACTAGCTTGTGCACCAAAAGCGGTGCATAAGCCAGCAATAAGTAGTAGTGGTTTAAGTTTAGGCATTTTAAGTCCTTTTAGTTTTAGGTTAATCCCTTAATTTATTTCAGGGTTTGATTAATTAATCTTTAATTTCGTGCAATAGTAAAACGCTTGCAGGGCTAATAACTGAATGGGCATTGTCCCTGTTGCCTGGTTGGTTATACCAAGACAAATAATACTGACCACCCGCCGGGCTTAAATCGCCCTTGCCTTCAAATACTTGTAGCTCAAAATTAAAACGCGGATCAGTCAACAACGACTGATTAGCATGCTCTGAAGCCTTTTTGATAATAGGTGGATACAGATTTGACGGCACAACCTGTTTGGTTTTAAGCGTGTCTTGTGCCAAAACAAACTGTAAAATTTGCTCGTTTTTTCTAACCGTTACACCGAGTTCGTTATCATTTAATGCCACAGGCGCTTGTGGGCGAATTGGAAAACGCCCCAGCGAACCATGGCCACCAAAGTCCCAACGAAAATCTGTCCAATTACTAATTTGTACATGTTGCCATTTTTTACCTAGTTTGCGTGCAACAAACATTTGTGTATTACCTTTGGCATCGTACTTGTGGTAAGAGATCACTGGGCGTTTTTGGCTATCAAAACCGAGTTTAACGTTACCGTTGATCATGCCGCCAAACGGCTCAACTGGGTCGACCACTTCAGCTTTATTTAAAGTAACTGGCAAGCTAATGCTTTTGCCGTTTGAGTCTTGCCAATTAACTAAATCCGCACTTTTGGCATACGACAATGAATGATTAGTCGCCGCATTGGGTGAATTACGCCATACCCAAATTAAATGAAAATATCCATCTGGGCCTAACGTTGGGCCTTCAAAATAACCACTCATTAAACCTTGGCCGTCTAAAAATTGATTACTGTGTAATTTTTTCCAAGTTTCTGTTTTGGTGTCATAAATGTTGTAAATTTCGTCACCATTGCCGCTGCTGCCACTTCGGTATTTAACCAATAGCTCGCCCGCTTTATTGAGCATAAAAATAGGATATGTCACTCGTTGCTCAACATTTGCATTGACCATGGTGTTAACGCGTTTTAACGAACGGATATTGTATGGCTCAGAGGTACGGAAATACTCTAATGGATCAGCATGCATATTGCCCATGACATGCAAATTGCCAACAGAATCGAGTTCCATGGTGACATAGTTGTGGCTATCCCACCCCAACCAACTATCTACTTTGTAATAACGCCATTTGCCTTTCAGTTCACGGTAAGCAACTGTCATTTGTCGATTCGCATCAAAATAGGCGACAAACTGGTGTTCACCACGAGTTAACAAATAAGGTTTAATTCGGTGACCAGACCAAGCAAAGTCGATTGCTTGTGTATCTAACACCTCTGCTTGTTGTGCATTGGCTAAAGGGCTTTGCATAGTTAACCCAACTAACACGCAGGCTTTAGACAAATTTTTCAATTGTTTTTTGATGTTATTCGACAACTCACTAAACATGTTTACTTACTCTATTTGGACTTTTTGCTAATAATAACACCCAAACAAAGTCACAAACAATCACATTTAATCAATAAATTATACAAAATTGCGTAAAAGTAGTAATATTCGATTAAAGAGCTAAATTCTCCAAAATTTGATTGAAGGGCACAAAAACATGAAGCAACTAGCTTTTGCACTATCAGCCACATTAGTATTATTAAGCGGCTGCAGTTCAACTTTTACCGATTCAGACTCGGACAGCCAAGCAGCAACAAACGACACACCAAATATTTTATTTATTTATACAGACGATCAAGCACCATGGGCGCTCGGCCGTGCAGGTAATACCCAAGCAATTACCCCAAATTTAGATAAACTTACCGAGCAAGGCATGTACTTGCCAAATGCTTATGCAACAACACCAGTTTGTAGCCCATCACGCGCTAGTTTATTAACCTCTCAATATGGATATGAGCTAGGTATTGATGATTGGATAAATAACAATCCAAAGGCTAAAACCTTAACGGGTCATCAATTTGATTTAGGTTTAGATACAAAATACGAAACTTGGACCGAAGTACTACAACAAGCTGGTTACTACACAGGTTTAATTGGCAAATGGCACATAGGGGAAAAAGAGCCTTTTCACCCGACTAAACATGGCTACCACGAATTTATCGGCTTTCGAGAAGGTGGCGCATCACCAGTTAATCCTCAACTTGAAGTAAAGGGTGTAGAAACTCAACTTGAAGGTTTAACTACAGACATACTCACCGACTATGCAATTGACTTTATAAGAAATAATAAAGCAGGAAAATTTGCCTTGTCGCTGCACTACCGTGCGCCCCACTACAGGTTTTTACCTGTCGCGCCAGAAGACGAAGCACCATTTAAAGATATGGATATTAAACTGCCGCACCCGGACTACCCAAACTTAAATACCGAGCGCGGTACTAAGTTAATGCGCGAATACCTTTCTAGCGTCAAAGGTATTGACCGCAACATAGGTCGATTAATGGAAACTTTAGATACGTTAGGTTTAGCTGACAATACCCTAGTAATTTTCACATCTGATCACGGCTACAACATAGGTTTTAATGGTATGTGGCACAAAGGCAATGGTTTTTGGTTATTAAACAAAAAATCTAAAGGTACAGACAATATCCCGACAGGGCAAAGACCAAATATGTACGACCCAAGCTTAAAAGTACCAACCATTGTACGTTGGCCAAATAAAATTAAAGCAGGCTCGGTAAACCTCTCAACCATGCCTAACCTTGACTGGTTTCCAACCCTAGTTAGCATTGCTAAAGGTAAAATAAGTAAAGATAACATTATTCGAGGTAAAGACTTTACCCCTGCATTGCTAGATGAAAACTTAATATTATCAACTGACTATTACGCTGCTTATTCAACGTTGCATCAAAGTGTAACGCAAATGCGTATGTATAGTGACGGCAAATATAAGCTAGTTAAAGATTTTAAAAACCAAGGTCGAGATGAGTTTTACGACCTCGTTAATGACCCGGATGAAACAACTAACTTAATTAGCCAAAAGGACCACCCCAAATATCAAGCAATCGTTAAAAAGCTTGAACAACAACTTTATAGCAAGATGCAACAAACAAATGATCCGGTATTGGCTCAACTAAAATAGCGAAGTCACTACCTGCCTAAACATCATTGCTCAAGCAATTACCCGATGTTTCATGCACCAGCGATGTATTTAAATATATCGCTGGTGATATTGTTATAAATACCCTCGCTTGTTTATTTCAATTAGCTCCAACTTGGTAATATCGCCTCTATACCCACCAGGTATCACTTTGTAGTCAGGGTTGGCTTCTTCTGAGGTGTAGTAAATGTGGAATACCAATTCTTTAAACTCACGGTAATTTTCAGACAAGTCAGTTTTGGTATTGGCAAATGCTCTTTTGTCCAATTCTGAAATCAATAGATTACGACTCGCTTGGTCTAATTGAATATATTCTTGCTCAAAAGAATTTTTTGCTAGCTGCTCAATTTGCTGAACCAAGGCTTTGAACTGTGATTTAGTACTATCGCCCGCCCATGTGAGCATCATTGCATCGAGCACAGGCATTACATGGACGTCAGTTGCGCCTGGGGTATCAGTACGAGGGATCATAATCTCGGCAACATCCACCAGCACAGTTAACTCGTTAGCGGTAAAAAATTGACCTGCTTTTGTCACCTGTTGAATGCCCGTATCGGCATTGACCACACTCGCCAGCACGGGCGCGGTAACAACAATTGCAGATGCACCCAAACCACCTAAAAATACGCGTCGGGTAATTTTTAAATCTTTCATGTTGTTACCTCTTATAGTTCGCCAGATTCTAATAATTTAGCCGCGTAATTAGCCGACCGGGCCGTAATCGCCATATAGGTAAGCGATGGGTTTTGTGTTGCGCAAGAAGACATACATGCCCCATCAGTGACGAATAGATTCTGCACATCGTGTGCTTGCGCCCATTTGTTGAGTACCGAAGTATTCGGGTCATCTCCCATGCACGCGCCACCCATTTCGTGAATTCTATCACCTATTTTGATGTGCTCTGTTTCAGGAACTACACGAAGGTTTATGTCGGTGCAACCACCAATTTCGAGCATTTCTTTAATATCTTTAGTCGCTTGCCTAATTTGCTTGCGTTCATTTTCTTTAATGGTCGCATCAATATGCAATAGTGGAATACCCCACTGGTCAGTTTTTGTAGGGTGTAAACTCGCAACATTATCGTAATAAGGCAACATTTCACCATACATTAACGCCAAGAAACGCCAAGGTGCAGGTTGTCTTGCTTGTGCTTTTACTTCAGCACCAATACCTACTCGTTTTGCAGTTGTACCTGTGTTTTTACGCTGAGTTGCCGTTGCTTGATAACCATAACCACGAATAAAGTCGGTCCCTGGGTGTTGCTCATGTCGATAGTTCGGAATGTAAGTCGCGATTGGTCTGCGCCCATAATTATATTTATCTTCAAACCCTGGCACTTCACCATCAGCTATCACCCCAGTGTAATGGTCCATAATGTAGCGACCAACAGTACCACTTGAGTTAGCAATACCGTTTGGAAAGCTTTTTGATTTCGAATTTAATAATATTTGAATTGACCCCAAAGCTGAGGCGCATAAAAATACGACTCGCGCTTTGTAACTGCGTTTTTCTTTGGTGTGTGCATCAATCACAGTCACACCCGAAGCTTTACCCGATTGCTCATCGTAGTCTACAGTTGCGACTATAGAGTCGGTTACTAAAGTTAATTTTCCAGTGCGTTTTGCCGCAGGTAAAGTGGCAGATAAAGAACTAAAATAACCACCAAAGCTACAGCCTTTTTTACAATAAGAACGTGCCTGACATGGCCCTCGACCCAACTCTAATTGCTCTTGGGTTGGTTCTGTTAAGTTAGCTGCACGACCCACTATTAAACGGCGGTCGTCATAATGCTTAGCTAGATTACTCGCAATATGTTTTTCTGGCGCACTCATCTCCCATGGCTTTTGAAACACACCATCAGGAACAGCGTCTAAACCATCTTTGTTGGCAGATACACCGATAAATGATTCAACATAATCGTACCACGGAGCCAAGTCGTCATAGCCTATTGGCCAAGGTACACCATGACCATCTTTAGCGTTTGATTCAAAATCTTTTTTACTCCACCGTAAAACTTGTCGGCCCCAAGTTAACGAGCGTCCTCCCAATTGATAACCTCGTACCCACATAAATGGCTTGTCCTCTGGGTACGAAATAGGATGTTCTTTTTCGTCGGTAAAAAATTGTTTAGTCGAGTTTCTCAAATACCCTTTACCCAAGATATGAGGATAACGACCTTCTTCAGAAAAGCTTTCAGGGATAAGATCGCGGTTTTCAATCTGCCACGGCGCCAGCATATCTGTATATTCAGGGCCTCGATGTTCAACATTCCGACCGCGTTCAATCACTAAGGTGTTGAAGCCTTTCTCACAAAACTCTTTTGCGGCCCAACCACCTGTAATGCCAGAACCTACAACTATTACGTCAAATTCACTCTGTTTCATATTTGTTTTTCTATTATTTTTAACCTAATTTAATATACCGCAACAAAACAATCACATTCAATCAATTTATTTCAATTAAAACAATGTAAAGCCAGTATCACCTAGTCAAATTGAACCAGTTACGTCGAATATAGTTTGATTTTGATTATTCAAATAAACTTCCGCCGCTTTGTATTCGTGGCTTTGCTTAAGTAAAGCTTCAAAATCGCCTGATTCAATCGCATTATGCAGAGCGTCTGTAATAATACTCGCTAGTCTCTGATTATCTTTTCTAACGTAAAAATAGCTGGTTAAGGGTAGTTTAATTAGTACATCTGGATGCACCATTACATCTTCTATGTTCTCTTGAGCGGCCCAGCGATCAACCACAGTTTGAGCTTTAAAAATAGGGGTCAAGTAGTAGTCAAACCGGCCACCATCCAGCATATGTGCAAAACTGCCGCGCAGTGTAGATACAGCAGTGAAATTGTGCGCTTCCAAAATCCGTCGTGTAACCGATGCTTTTTGTACACCCGCTTTCAACGATTTTAATTGATTAATATTGCTCAAGGCACTGAAGCGACCGACATCAGATTTACGCACAATTAGGCCGGTAACCCCCAATACATCTTGGTCTAACGCAACTTGTACTGCACGCATTTGTTGCTCTAACTCGTTATTTTTAGGTGCCCACATTAAATCTAGGTCGCCTGTATCAATTAAACTAATTTGATATCGTCGGTTACCCGTAGGTATTTCAACCAAGTTGATATTGTGCTCTGGTGCATGCTGAACAACCAGTTTTAATAAAGCTATTTTATGGTTATGGGCAGGGTCTGATGGTTTAGGAACTTTCAGGTCAAATGCAAATGCCTTTGCAGCTATCAATAAACACAGCATAGCCACCGAAGTAACCCTTAAAAACAGCATTAAAAAATTATTACCTTTCATATTGCCCTCACTATACGACAAACAAACCACTAACGATTATTTTTAATCATATTAAATCAACATAAAGCAAACAACAACCTTTAAAAGATACATTTTTGCAACATACCTTAAACATTTTGAATATCTCTTGAGTGATTTTTACTGATAAACTGAATCAAAGGCCTGCTGTTCTTTCGAGCACAATTTTTCAGCAGTTTGCCTAGTATCTATCCAAGGCATAGCGATTGAAGTGTAGCGAGCTACATAAATGGGTATTTTTTATTAAGGGGATAAAGCGTTGCAACTTGCGTGACAACGCTTGATTGGGAATACGTCTAACTATTCAAGCTTATTTGGCTGAGCGTCTTTCGGCGAATTTATCTTTGACTTCTTGTTTGCTCACAACACCATCTTGGTCGCTATCAAACTTTTCAATAAATTCGGCTTTGATTTCTGAGCTATCTAACACACCATCTTTGTTGCTATCTTTTTTCGCAAAAATAGCTTTTTTACCGCAATGCTTTTTGCCTTTACGCTTGTGCTTACGCATCTCATCACCATGGGCTTCACGCAAGGCTTTAAAATCAACCTTATCAAGTTGGCCATCTTGGTTAACATCTAAGCCATTTAACACCGTGGTTGAGTTGCTTATTTCACCCGCGTCGATAACACCGTCTTTATTGGCATCAAATAATTTGTGTAATGGACTAACACGTTTATGCATTTTGCCATGGTCGCCCTCAGCACTTGCTGTTGCACTAACAGTTAACAATGAAGCTAAAATGAGTGTAGTTAAAGTTTTCATGTAAATTACCTCTTTGTTTAGTTGACGAGGTTATCTTATAAAAAGCTATATGAGCGTAAGATGAGCAAACTAAAATATTTATTATTTTTTATAAAAAAAGTGAAAATATATTTGTGTACCAGATTCATGCTGTTGCAATTCAACTGTCAGTTGCCCTTGCATTAATTGGGCACAGCGTTTAGCAATAGACAATCCTAAACCACTGTGGGCTTGGTTAGTGCGCGCACTGTCGTGTCGCCAAAAGCGCTCAAATATATTGTCTAAATCAGCTTCAGTTAAACCGTCACAAACATTACAAATACTGACACAACCAACTGTATGCATCAGTTTAACTTGTGTACCGTTTGGCGCGTAACTCACTGCGTTGCCAATTAAATTAGACCATAGAATATGAAATAGATTTTTATCTGTATGTAAGCTTGCATCCGCGTCTATCTCATTCAGTTTAAATGTCAGTTGCTTGGTTAAAATTGCCTTTTCATGTAATTTAACTATGTGCTGTAAAAATGGTGCCAGCGCAATATTTTCTTCTTCAAGTTTATGGTTGTCCGAATCTAACCGTGCAAGCGTCAGTAGCGTATCAACCATATTTTGCATTTGTTTGCTTAATAATTCGATGTCTGCAAGTTCATCGTTAATATTGTCACTCGGCCACTTTTGCGCTACCTCTGCGACTGATCGTATTGCGGCCAACGGCGTTCGCATTTCATGGGCTAAATCGTTACTAAATTGCCGTTCACGCGCAAAACTATTATCTAACCTGCTGATTAAATCATTTAACTTATTTATAAAAGGTCTAATTTCTGATGGCATTGCATTGGCAGCAAAACGCTGTGACAAGTTATCTGCATTCATGTTTGCAGCTAGCTGTGCTAAATTTTCGACTGGACGAAGAGTCTTTCGTAATACAAAAATAAGAATCAAAGCAAACAACAAACAGAACACCACACCACCTAGTATTAACAGCTGTTTGTACTGGGATAATTTGCTGATAGCCTCAGCGTTATCAAGTGCAATACTAACCACCAGTCGATTGCGTAAACGGCGTTCAGGTATAGATACATTACGAATATAAAGAGTTAAATCTTCCGTATAGGCTTGAGTATACATCATAGGACCAGGACGAATATGCAACTGCACTTCTGCCAGTGACTCTGAACGCAACACCAATTCTTTTTTATGATTTAGCACTTGATAATAGAGTGTGTTAATCCGCTCATCTTCACTGACCAATGCCAATACTCTTTGTAGGTTTTCTATAGAAAGACGTTGCTCACGACTTTTACCAGGCGAGCGAAGTAGTTCTGAGCGCATCATATTGACCACATGGCGCAGTTGTTGATCTAATTTTTCATATTGCTGTGCTTTCTCAACTTGATATAGGCTAACCGCCGCAATCGTATACAAAGCAATAAAGCTGGGTAATAACCAGCCCAGCAGCTGATTTCTTAAACTATTCACAACCGGGATCCTGTAAATAATATCCCATGCCCCGTTTAGTTTGAATTAACTGCGGTTGTGATTTATCAACTTGTAACGCTTTGCGAAGAGCATATATAGCAGATTCGACCACATTGCTCATCGGGTTGACATGCTCATCATATATACACTGTTCAATTTCACTACGAGAAATGACCTGACCTTTACGCAGCATAAATAGTTCGAGCAACGAGAAGGATTGAGGCGTCATCGATAACAATTGGCCATTGCGACTAACTGTTCGAGCGCTTCTGTCGAGCTCTAAGTCAGCCACCTTAATGACGGATGAAATGGCTTGATAGCGACGACGGCTAAGCGCTTCTACCCTAGCGAGTAATTCTTCTATTGCAAAAGACTTTACTAAGTAATCATCCGCACCGATTTTAAAACCTTCAATTTTATCGTCTAGCTGGTCTAGCGCTGTTAAAAACAATACAGGGGTGTCTTTACCTGCTTGGCGAATTTTTTGCAAAATCTGTTTGCCATCTAGCTTGGGCAGCATAATATCAAGCACGATTACATCGTAATTATATTCCAATGCGTGCCACAAGCCATCTTCACCGTCACCAGTGTCGTCTACAACATATTTATTAGCTTTGAAAGCACGAACGATTGATTTACGAATATGCTCGTTGTCTTCCACCACCAATAACTTCATAACTGCAAGCCTAAAGAGTAAAAAAGAATATGCCCAGTATATACTCACAAATACTTTTGGATAATATTATTTAAAATTAAACTCTGAAATATTCGCTAACAGCTGATCACCGTTTTGCGATAAGGTTTCTATTGATGACAAGGTTTCTCGGCTTTGCAGGTGCATTGCGTCAGAATCGTCTTTTATTGCATGAATGCGTTGATTAATTTCGTCCGCGACATTGGTTTGTTCTTCAGCAGCAACGGCTATTTGACTCGACATGTCGGTAATTTGATCTAATTCACTGTTAATAACAGCAAAAGCTGCAGTGCTTTTTTCTACGATATCTCCCGCAGCTTGACCACTTGTTTGCAACGATTGCATTTTGTTGGTCGCTTGTGAAGCACCGCTGATCAAAGCTTCAATTTGATTTTGAATTTGTTCAGTTGAGTCTTGAGTGCGCTTAGATAAGTTTCGAACCTCATCAGCTACAACCGCAAAACCACGACCCATTTCACCAGCACGAGCAGCTTCGATAGCGGCGTTAAGCGCTAATAAATTGGTTTGTTCAGAAATGCCTTTAATCACTTGTAAAACATTACTAATTTGATCGGCTTCATTGTTCAAATTCACAACTAACTCATTGGTTTCACCCAGCTCAACAATCAAATCATCAATAGTGGCTTTTGTTCTGTTTGCATCTTGCTGGCTGGTCACGGATATATCATAAACACGCTTAACGGTTTCAGAAGTCGAAGATGCCATCGAGGCAACTTCGTGTGTAGTAGATGTCATTTGGTTTACCGCGACCGAAATACTTTCGGTCGCTTCTTTTTGATTGTCAATCAGTCGCATCGAGTCTTGCATTGAGCTGGTTACTCGTTTAGAGATACTATCAAGCGAGACTATCTTTTCACGCACATTTGATAAAGTTTTTTCAAAAGTACCGATCAACGAATTAAACGCATGGCCAACTAAACTGAGTTCATTTTGCCCTTCAATTTGGCTCCGTAACGTCATATCTTTAGTCGTCGCCAGCTTATCAAAATCGCCCATCAATGCTTTAAGCGGGGTATTGATACTCATGATAATTTTTAACGACAGCAAAGCAAGCGAAACAATCAGCAAGGTAATCAAGCCAATTAAGTTGTATACTTGCGATTGCGCATCATCAATTAATTCCGTTTTAGCAGTTTCGATATCTTGTAAACTTTTGTCGATAACACGCTCATACCCTTGACTGATTTGGCTACCAATTTTTAGCCATTCTTCTTTATCTAAATCAATGGGTTTATCAACATAATCAAGGGTTTTTCTACGAATGTGTTCATACTTGTTTACCGCAAATCGGTAAAACTGTTTGTCGCCGAGTTGTTTATTATAATATTCAACCGTTTCTGGACTAGAAAAACGAATAAAGTTGTCTAAGTATGACGCTTCTAACGCTGCACGTTTCATCAAATCGCCATAAAAGTTGACCGTCAAGGTACCTGTGATGCCTCGGTATACTACACTTACCAGTATTAGCCCATTGTCTTGTGCATACACTAAATTTTTAAACGCATTTGCGTACAGCGATAATTTGTCATTTTTTGCTGCCAACAACACCACTTGGTTGGTGCTATAAATCAGTTTATCAACCAAGTTTTGAAAGCCTCTTATCGTCCATGTGTATTTACCTTCCACTTGCATTTCTGGAGTGTTTTTTAACTTCTTCAAACGTTTTTTTGCTAAGTCACGGACAAATTCAAAACGTTCCAAAGCCGCTTTAACTGCATTAATATCTTTTACGAATTGGTCGAATTGTGCAAATTGCTGCTGATTTTGAATAAATGCCTTGTAGTTTTTTAGTGCCTTATCTACTGGAATCCGGGCATTAAGCATATCTTGCTTGTACTCCATACCTATGGGCTCAGAAGGACCACCCGGCCCCAAATACATCTTGGTATAGAGCAATTCCTGTTGTAACGCTGATAACAGTGGTGCTGTGATGTAAACGTATTTTTGCAATACCTCTAAATTTTCTGCTTGTTTTAAAGCTAATTGAGCATCCCTCAATTTTTCAAATGCTAACAAAGCAGTCACAATTAGAGGGATCATAACAAGTGCAATGATGCGGGTTTTTATTTTGATACGGTTAATAAACGTCATAAGTAGCACCTTTAGAAGAAAAAACCACTGACCACAATTGAAATAATTTGACGACTTGTGACCAATAACGTAATCTTAACAACTGAATTTGAAATTGTCACTTTTGATAAACAAAAAGTTGTGGAAGTTTTTCAACCAAAGAGGTGTATGAATGAATGATTACCTTATCCCGAATTTAAAAAACGCCTGTAAAATTCTGGTGATGCTGGCTGAAAGTGATCGGGGTTTAACCGCTTCTGAAATTGAAAACAGGCTAGATATGCCTCATACCACGGTTTTTCGAATTCTCAAAACGTTGATCCACGAGCAAATGGCTTCCAAGCAGGGCCGTCATTATTTTGCTGGCAATAGCCTGTTAAATATTGGTTTGCAAATGGTATCAACCAATAAACTTAGAGAAAGAGCCGTACCGGTATTACACGAACTTTCTGTTTTAACAGGTTTCTCGTCTCATCTTGCTGTACCGAGCGGTTACAACTCACTGATCATTGAGGTATGCGACAGCCCTCGACCAACAAAAATAGCTTCGCGCCAAGGTACGTTAGCGCCTTTACATTGCTCTAGCACAGGTAAAATTTTTATGGCACACCTGTATGCGAATAAAATTGAAGATATTTTTAACGAAGTGGGTTTTGAAAAACGGACAGATAAAACGCTCACTACGGTCGCGCAAATTAAAGAAGAGCTAAAAAAGGTAGTTGCTAAGGGTTACGCAATGGATGAGCGAGAATACACCAACGAAGTTCGCTGTCTAGCTGCGCCAATCTATGATTACCGAGGCAACCCAGTCGCGGCAATTGGTATTACTGCACATATCACCGAATTTACCCCAGACCTAATTTGCAGCATTGCCAAAATAGTTAAAGAAGCTGGCACCAAGCTATATTATAAAGCTGAACTAAACGCATCTTAAAACGACATAACACAATTGATTTTTACAACGAAAAAGGCGCTACATAGCGCCTTTTTTAATGCCAAAGCAAACACTATTGGCTATTGGGATATTGGCCTCGCGCTTTCACCTCGTCACTTCTTGCAGCTTCGTACTTGCGAATATATCCAGCTAGTTTTTCAGCCATCTGTTGTTGCTGGTGCGCATAGTCAGGATGGTTGGCAAGATTGAACTGCTCTTGCGGGTCTTCAACTAAATTATATAACTGAACATGGTCGTGTTTGTAAAAGTCGACATACTTCCATTGCTCCGTGCGAACCCCAGCCATAGGAGGTATTAAAAAGCGTTTCGGCTGATACATATGCTCAAAAAAGAATTCGTCGCGCCAATTTACATCGTTAGCCTGCCCGACTAACGGAAGTAAACTTTGACCTTGGTAAGATTTTGGTGCGTCAACGCCAGCATAATCCAAAATAGTTGGCGTAATATCTATATTCAATGCCAATTTTTCGACTTCTTTTCCACCCGCTTGACGATTGCGCGGGTCGTAAATAATCAAAGGTACACGTAAATCTTCTTCCCATCCGTACCATTTACCAGCAAGTTGACGTTCATTCATCGCATATCCATTGTCACCGGTATAAATAATAACTGTATTATCGGCCATGCCTTGCGCTTCTAACGATTGATAAATCATGCCAACCGCTTTATCAACGCTACTAATCGCACGATAGTGGCGTTTAGTCATCTTTTGATACAGCTCAGGGCTACCAAATCTAAACTGCCAACGAATTCTAGCAGCTGACTGTTTTAATGGCTCTGGCAGAGCAGCAAAATCTGCATCTGATGACAGTTTTGCTGGCGGGATTTCTACGTCTTGATACCAAGATTCAAACTCTTCAGGATAATGGAATTGCAGTTCTTCGTCTCTGTCATGCGCATGTGGATTCCAAAAATTGACGGCCATGACCCATGGTTTATCTGAAGACTTTGATTGATGGATAAAGTCTTTTGCAAGCTCAGCAATATAATAAGTTTGTGGTAATTCTTTGCCCTTGTATTGCTCTGTTTTTGCCTGCAGCAAGGGTTTAAAATAGTCGAATCTTTCGCTGTCTTCACCTGAAAGCTTGATCTCATATTTACCAACAAAAGCAGACTGGTAGCCATTTTGTTTTAAAACACTAGGGTAAGTTAACGCAGACTCTTCAGCGCCCGTGGCTGGTTGAGCGAAGGTAAAATCATGCGTGCGCTCCGTTAAACCCGTTAAAATGCTCACGCGACTAGAAGCACAAATGGGTGTGGTAACAAAAGCGTTTTTAAACACTGTGCCTTGGTCGGCTAATTTATCTATATTTGGTGTTTTGACAATCGGATGATACTTACCAATTAAATCCCACCTATGATCGTCGGCCAAAATAAACAATATATTAGGCTTTTTAACCGGCTTTTGTTGAATATCAGCCGTTGCTTGCTTATCCGTTTGCTGCCCATTAGAGCATGCACTTAGAATCGCAACAGCTAACACCATTGCACATTTTTTAAATCTTGTATTTATCACACTATTTCCCAACCCAAAGGTTTTTAACTACTTTTGCGTTCCAACCACCAGCGCCCGCCATAAGTTTTGTGTAGGCTGTCCACTTTGATCTGGTTGAACTTTAACTTCAATAATATCGTTTTTACTTAAAGACACCCCGTCAACTGATAGATAAAGCTCTTTATTATCGACTGACATCTTGGGGTTAGTAAAACTTGCTATTTGTTGACCATTTTGCAGAATTTGAAAACTGGTTTGCCCAATACGCTGCGATAATGTCACTAGAGTAAGTTGATGAGTACCGACCTCTCGCTTATCAACTACATATTTAAAATTTTCGCTTGAGTCGAGTATACGCTTGTATTGCAAAATACCTTTAAGCTGAGTTTTCTCAGGAAACTGTTGTTGGCTTGCAATTGTTTCAGCCATGGAGTGGCCATTCGGCTGAAAATGCTTGTCTTGGGTTAAAATGATCTTATCTAACTCAAAGCCATCTTCACGCATCGATAACATAAAATTGTGCACTCCGGCAGTTGGCACATCGATCGTTACCGTATTCGGTGTTCCACAATGATTTTCTGGTACACGACGAGCAGACGACCAAGTCCATTGATCTTTACCATCACACAATTGTAGTCGCGCGCTCGATTCTGGCCATTGATTATTTAAACCAAAATGCACCCCATTGTCTTCACTACCCGTGCTAAAAGCACGCGCCCAAATATAGTACCGACCAGGCGTTTCAAACAAAACAGGGTAAGACAATACCGCCACCGCACCACCAAACTCAGCGAAATTTTCCCCTCTAACTAAGGTTTCGTGGTGGTTTGCGCGTGTGTCTGGTAGTAGTTCAATATATGCGCCACGACTTGCGTTTTCGAAATGAGGTAAATCACTGTCTTGGTATTTGTGTTGGAATTGTGTTTGCGAAAAAATATGCCAGCGACGCTTGTTGTCTAAATGCTGCGCAGCAAAGTTTTCTGCCTCAATCACCACAGTTCCATTTTGTTCAACATAGCTAGGAGCTGCATGGGAAGCCCAAGAGTAAAATGCAAAGTGGGCGACAACCAGTGTCTTTAACAATTGTACTTTCATTCAATATACGCAGTTACTTACAAAAAACACCATTTAACCATCACTTACAATCACAATCAAGCAAACAAAGTTAAACATGTTAACAAACTTTATTAATGTTAATGATAAATGTGTAAAACCAGACGCATATTGATTGTTTATGAATATTCTGCTTAGCTATAGCCAAAATTCTTTTCGGTAAACATTATGAAGCTTCAAAATATCCTTATTTTATTGCTAGCGACAGCTAGTATAAATTTTCCAGTTTTGGCCAATACGAGCAAATGGCAAGCCATATTCGATGGAAAAACGCTAGACGGATGGACAGCAAAATTTGCTGGTTACCCTTTGGGTGAAAATTATAAAAACACCTTTCGAGTTCAAGACGGTTATTTGACAACGAATTACGACCAATACGAAAAATTTAACTTCGAGTTTGGCCATCTCTTTTATAAAACACCGTATTCGCACTACAAGCTGCGCGCAACCTACCGATTTTTACAACAACAACTGCCAGGTTATCGCAATGCATGGAAGAATAATGGTTTTATGATCCACGCTCAGCCGCCGGAGTCCATGGAGTTAAAACAACGTTTTCCAACTAGCATAGAGGTTCAACTCTTGGGCGCAAATGCCGATACAGAACAAAGGTCGACCGCTAATATGTGTAGTCCAGGTGCACATATATACATGCAAAACAAATTGATTACCAAACATTGCATCAACTCGAATTCAAAGACTTATCGCGGCACTCAATGGGTCGATGTGGAAATAGAAGTGCGAGGAAATCAGCAAATTAAGCATTATGTCAATGGACAACTGGTGATGGAATATAGTCGACCAGTGTTAGATGAAAAATCACAGTCGTTGGCTCAGTATTACAAAGGCACTGAAATGAAGTCTGGTTATATCGCTATTCAGGCTGAAAATAGCACTATTCAATTTAAGTCAATTGAACTTCAAGTATTGGAAGATTAACACATGCAACTATTAAAATTCATAAGGCAGTATGCAATTGTATTTGCCTGTTCAGCGCTATTGCCCCCTTTGGTGGCGACAGCTAATCAAACCTCGCAACAACCACCAAATATACTCTGGCTAGTGGTAGAAGACATGAGCCCTATCTTGCCCGACTATGGCGACAACACAATCAAAACACCGACTATAAGTGAGCTTGTACAGCAAGGTGTAAAATATACCAATGTATACTCAACATCCGGTGTTTGTGCACCAAGTCGAGCGGCACTTGCGACTGGTATGTATCCAAGCGCATTTGGTGCCAATCATATGCGTACAACGTCCAATACTGACGAAACAGGGTTACCAAAATACGAAGCCATCCCGCCTGCAAAAGCAAAGATGCTCAGTGAGCTAATGCGCATGGCGGGTTATTATACGGTGAATAACTTAAAAACCGATTATCAATTTAAAGCCCCTGTTACCGCATGGGATGAAAATGGCCCATATGCGCACTGGCGTAATCGCCCCTCAGGCAAACCTTTTTTTGCAGTATTTAACTTCACCACCACGCACGAGTCAGGTTTGTTTGAACCCTATGGCATTCGAAAAATAGAATCGCGCCATTACTTTTCAGATGATGTTGCGCGTATCGCAGAACTACCAAAACATCATGCGATTAAAACCAGCGAAGATGAAACCCCCATCCATGTTGCGAAAACAACTCAATTTAATATCCCACCATATTTGCCTGACACCCCCATTGTGCGTCGAGACATGTGGAAAATGTACAATAATTTAGCCGAGACCGACCGACAAATGGGCGCGGTATTACAACAACTAAAAAACGATGGGTTACTCGACAATACAGTCATCTTTTTCTATTCAGACCATGGAGGGCCATTGCCACGGCAGAAGCGCCTGATTTACGACAGTGGCCTAAAAGTACCACTAGTAGTGCGCTTCCCTAATGGTAAATGGGCCAAAACCACTGACGATCAGCTCATTAGTTTTATCGACTTTGCGCCCACAACGCTTGCTATTGCGGGCGCTCCCATCCCTAAAAACATGCACGGCCAAAATTTCTTAGACGGACAAAAACGACAGTATATACACGCGGCTGCCGACCGTTTTGACGGTTTTACCGACACAATTAGAGCAGTTAAAAACAAGCGTTATAAATACATTCGTAACTACCGCCCACAACAAGGTTACTATTTACCTGTGGCCTATCGTGAAAAAATACCAACAATGCAAGAACTGTTGCGGCTCAAAGCAGAAAACAAACTCACGCCACATCAAGCTCAATGGTTTAGAGATTCAAAACCGAAAGAAGAGTTATTTGATACATTCGAAGACCCTCATGAGCTGCATAACCTAGCGCAAGATCCAAAATATGCACAACAGCTACAAACACTTCGGATAGAAATGAACAACTGGTTAAATTCAATTGGAGATAACCCACAGTTGCCAGAGCGTGATTTAGTCAGCCAACTATGGAATAACCAAACCACGCAACCGGTTACTGAAAATCCACAGGTCCACAAAAATGGCAATCAATTAACCATTCGCTGTGCAACAGCTGGTGCTTCAATTGGCTATAAAGTAATAGAAAATGGTTACGAACCAAAAACATGGTCTATTTATCAACAAGCAATCCAAGTACCTGCAGGCGCCACAGTAAAAATAATTAGCCATCGCATTGGTTATCAACCCAGCGCCCCGCTACTGGTTGATTTCTAGCAAAGTTATTTATCCAGAGCGAGGTATTTTTCCTAGCTCTGGATAATCGAACAGCTATACCGACTGTTTGCGATATTGGCTCGGTGAAGGCGCCCGCTACAACTTTTAAATTGTTTTAAACCCTGTCCCTTTGTTTGATTTGATAATCAACAAGCTAAACACCTTTGCTGCACATCCGGCAAAGGTGTTTTTATACGTTGATTTTAATAATGACAACGACAGTGAGCCAAGCCGACCCCAACATTTGATTATTAGGAATCGCTGGTAATTTTAATGCTGTTGCTATTGCACCAGTCTCTTATCGCTTGATTAAGGGATTGCGCCTCGTGCTCATACCATAGTTCTAGCTTGTCTACAGAACTCAAAAACGCTTTAAATTTCGCATAGGCACCTTTACGGCTGAAAATTTCGTATGCTTTATCAAGGTGATCTGGCAGTGTTTCAGCAACAAAAGTAATCGCCAGCTTTTTACCTAAACCCAGATCCTGCTTACTAGGCAAAGCCAAATACTTGCTGTTTTCAAACAAATCGTCAGGAATTGGCTCTTCAACAGCATCACCAAGGTAGTAAATAGCGCCATACCCCAGTGTAACGTATTGAAGAACATCATCTTTACCACTACCCATAGTGCCGCCAGCGACAGAAACGTTATTTAATACAGGATTTTTAACTATTTTAAGGTCTTCACTTGGTATCGAAATAATAGTGCTTTTTAGTGTTACAGTTAATGAATCCAGTGATTTTCCATCCTGAGATGTCTTAATTTCAACTTTATACCCGCCACTATACTCAAAATAAACATGGGTTGGCGAGAATATGTAATTTCTAGCAGCAAATGAATTTTGGCTTAGCCCTAAACATATAAAAAGAATAAATATATATTTCAAACAGTTACCTCGTACGTCTAACGAGACAGTAGAATTCCTCCAGTCTCAACGCCGAAATATTGGGCGCGTCTGCTTCCCTAGCATTTTCTTGTATTGTGTTTACTCAAATTCTCCAGTGGCGATGATATTTGCTATATACAGAAGAACTGTCAAACCTTCCCTCAAACCAAATGTCTGCGCTCCGAGCTTGTTCAATACTTGGATGATATGTCGGCTTCGCGACACATACCCTTTATTTATTGTGTGCCGTTTTTTACCTGCCGCGCTCTCGTATTACTAATGGCCCAACTATTTCGAACCCAACAATGCACACAAAATAGACAAACATAACAAATAAAACCAAATAATAGCTCATATAATCGTGAAAGTAGAATGCACCGAAAATCAAAGCTGGTGTAAATAATATATAAAACAAAAAGCTATAAAACTGATTGATTGCTATTTTTGAATTACACACTTTGCAACGCGCAGACCAAAGTATCAGCGGCAATATAGCAATAGATTTATTTAGGCAATTAGGGCAAATACGTTTCATTTTTCTTTAAGTACATAATGAGGCTATAAAAAATACAGTGGCTCTGATGTTTGCTATATAAAGAAGGGCTGTCAAACCAACCCTACTCTCCACACCAAACGTCTGCGCTCTGGCCTTGTTCAACACTTTGATATGCGGCTATGCTTTACGATACACCTGCTTGATTATTATGTGTTTTTATCAATTTTGTTTGTTATAGATAATGCCGATAAATGCCAAAGAGATACCAAAAATCGTTGCTGAAATAGCAGAATACATTCCCGCTTGTTGCGCTGTAATTACGGTAGAACTTAATGATTCTGTGATAGCCAAATAGCTAAGAAATGAACCTATACCAGCACCAGATAGGCCACAAGTTAATCCAAGTGTTTTAAATCTATTCATCGTAATCTCCATTTTTACTTAAACACATAGCGCCTAAATTAGGTGCGCCGTAGGCGTCACCTGGATTTACTTGTGTACGCCCGACATGGGCATTAACTAA
>NZ_ARZY01000035.1 GCF_000568405.1 Catenovulum agarivorans DS-2 | reverse complement strand
CTAGGCTGACACAGATTTTCGAACGCCCTCTTTGATGGGTTCGCCAATAGTTATTCTCAGGTTCAAAAACACTAAAAGCCAAATAATTATTATGCCCACCAAGCACAATTACATCACCGGAATCTGTACATATTAATTGATTTGTATTGTGTAACACGCCATCGTGCGACGTGTAGCGCAACCAATTTCGTTCGTGTTTATCGTGAACGACGATTTCGCCTTCTGGGTTGAAAAAATACTGACGACCGCTAACATCTTCACATTGAAAGAATAACTCGTCATAAATTTTGTTGCGCTTTCCAGCGTGATCATAACGTAGTACCGCTGAACGACGTTGCATCAACCATACGTAGCCTTGAGCGCTCATGTGTAGTTGGTTGAAAGAAGTGGTTAAATCAATTTTCTCGTTGTTTACTGTGTACCACAATCCATTATCCAATATATGCAGCGATGATTGACCGGTTACAACAATATGTCCTTCTGGGAGTTGTAAAATGGCACTATTTACATTGGATGGCAATTGATGTTTGCGCCAGGCATCTATGGAAGGTTCATAAGACATTGGTGGAACATCTGACAAAGAGGTAACAACCCAAATAGTGCCTGTATCCGTTTCAAGCAATTGACCAGCTTGGTAGGTCATTTCTCGACGTTCGTTAGAAAAAACACGCTTTTTGAAGCTATTTATGGGTAGTAACTGTTCACCTGTGTAATTGAATTTGGATATATCGCCCGTTTCTAAATCTAAGGTCCAAACGTTTTGCTGTGTATCTATTAAAATGTCACTAATAAATTGGCCAACTGAGTTGAAAATGGTGATCTGTTAGTCTTTAAAGACGATGAGTTTATTCGCTGCTGGTAGCCAAGTAGCACCATCATGACCGGTTCGAAATTGCGCTGAATACGGAATGTTTAAACCCGTTTGTACTAATGTCCATTTGTTGTCTTTGAATTGATATATGCGTTTGTTGTCTGCTGCCAACACATTGCCGTTTTCGAGTGCATGAATTGCGGTAATTTTGTTTAGCTTGATTCCGTCTTCAGTTCCATAGTACTTCACCTCACTACCATCGTAGAAGGCAATTTCATTATCAAGCCCGAGCCATAAATGGCCTTCGTTGTTAACACTCATACTGAATAAGCGGCTGCTATCTAACCAGTCTAGGCGACGCCACAGCTTTTGATTGTTAAGATTTACCGTTAATTTTGGTTGATAGTGTTCTAGCGCATGTACACTCTTACTTGTCAGTACATTGAGCATACATATCATCATAAAAGTAAAAATACAGCAGCAAAAATGAAATACGGTTAGTTTGGGTTTTATCATGTATTTGTCTTCGTGAACTATGAACTTGTAAATGTTGGGTGAATATTTGTAATAATATATCAATAAAAATGCTCTTGTTAAACAATATGCCTTGTATAAGAGATTATTAGTCAGTTTAGATATTTTTCATCTTGTTAACATCATTTTAGCAGCTTTCTGCTCAAGTGGGTGTTTTCCATATTAATTGGTGAATTACCTTGTTAATAAATTTAAGTAATAAGCAGGCTAAGATGAATAAAAAATTTGTACAATGGCTTTATATCTTTGTTGGTGTCATGGCACTTGGCTTAGGTGCCCATGCTCAACCTGGACCGAAAAACTTTAAAAACCCAATTATTCCTGGTTTTGCACCGGATCCAACGATTACAAAAGTGGGTGAGGATTACTATTTAGCGAACTCAAGCTTTGAGTTTTTTCCAGCTGTGCCAATTTATCACAGTAAAGACTTAGTCAATTGGCAATTGATTAGTTACGCTGTGTCTAATTCAGACTATCTGCCTGAATTGCGTCAGGTTGACCCTAATCGTGGTATTTACGCGCCAACATTGAGATACCACGACGGTTTGTTTTATATGATCACTACGTGCGTACGTTGTGGTGATAATTTTTATGTAACTGCGAAAGACCCGAGAGGCCCTTGGAGTGAACCCGTTTGGGTTGAAGGTGATCGTGGTATAGATCCTGACCTTTTCTGGGATGATGACGGCAAAGTTTATTACTCTGGCACAGGTATTTTAGACAAGTCGAAAGCGCCGTGGAAACAAGCAAATGGTATTTGGATCCAACAAATAGATTTAAAAACAGGAAAGTTGCTCGGTAAAAAAACACAACTTACATTCGGTCATGCAGCGGAAGCGCATTACACCGAAGGACCACATATTTATAAAATTAAAGGTAAGTACTATCTAATTGTCGCTGAAGGTGGAACTGGCTCAAGCCACGCTGTTTCTGTTTTTAGAAGCGATAAAGTAAAAGGCCCATACGAACCTTTCCAAAACAACCCTGTGATGACTCACAGAAATATGGGTTATAAAGCGTTTATTCATACTACAGGCCATGCAGATTTAATTGAAACACAAAATGGTGAATGGTGGTCTGTTATGTTGGCCAAGCGTAATTTTGGTGGCAAAACCATGCTTGCACGTGAATCATTTTTAACCAAAGTTGAATGGCACAATGGCTGGCCGATATTTAACGGGCCCGTAAATCGAGTTTTGGAAGTAGATAAACGCCCTAACCTACCTTGGAGCCCATTTCCTGCAAAACCGACTCGCTATCATTTTGATGATAAAAACTTAGAGCTCGAATTCAACTTTTTACGCAACCCTGCTAGTAAATGGTATGCGTTGACAAAAGGTCAGCTAGCCATTGATGTGCGCCCTGAAACAGGTGATATGAATAAGGTTAGCCCGTCAATGGTATTGCATAGAACACGTGACCTGCAATATGTTGCAAGTACCCAAGTTAGCTTAAAAAATAGAAAAGATAACGAAGCTGCTGGTTTGGTGGTTTACCGCAATAAAGACAACTGGTACCAGTTTGTTTTAAAAGGTGACAAGGTGGAATTGTCATACTACCGTAAAGGCAAACTCATCGAAGTTGCAAGCGAACCTTATATAGCTGATTCCGCTGTATTGAAAATTGTAGCCAGCAAAGATATCAAGCTGTATTTCAGCTATGGTGAATCAGAAAAACAGTTAAGAAGTATTGGTGGTTCGGTAAATGCTGATGCTACATCTGATAATATCGCGCTAGGCTTTAACGGCCCATATGTTGGCATGTATGCAACAAGCCACAATCAAGTAAGTAACAAAAAAGCTTATTTTGATTGGTTTGAATACAAAGGCTTAGACGACAAAAATGGCCAATAAGCTCGGTTATAATTTTTCCAACACATATGAGCATTACCAAATTCTTTGTATTTAATTAATTTGTAAGGTGAGTTGTACTGATTTTAGGCAACTCATTTAATCTCAAATTTATTCCAAAGGCATAAATATGTATAAGTTCAATGTGAGCTTTGGTTTAGTTCTCTTGCTACTACGTCCAGCCTTAAAAGCTGAAAAACGCATTCCTAACGGCTCTGCGCCCCAAGGTTATTTGCAAAATTCAAAATATCACACTTACAGCCCAACCATGGTTTAAATTATTAAAGTAATATTCCTGCTAGTTAGACTCTTAACCTTGTTCGTGACAACAATAAAAGCTAAAGGAATTAGCCTAATTTTTGCTAAGAAGGGAACCGGGTTCCCAACATGCAATACCATATAATTGTTACGGCGTAATATTCAACGTCGACAGCAACTCAATATCTTGCATTATGCATATCACCAACATAACAAAAGAGCATGTTGGGAACTTTCATGGGAATAGCGCGACTATAAAAAATCTTTCTTTGGATGTCTTTATTCATTGCAGCTGGAATGTTTTTACCTGATAATGTTACAGGTAACAAAAGGAGGCATTTATGGATCATACAAGCAAAGACGAGCATTGGTTGGCTTTTGTCACTAAAGACAAAGAATTTGAACGGCTCGATCTAAACATACAAAATAACCTTAGACAAATGAGTTATCGACAAGCTCAATCATTGTTAAAACAGACTTTGGATGACAATACCTTTAAAAAGTTGAATGGCCGCTTCCGTGCACAATTACACAGAGCAAAAGTCGGTAAGTCTACTCTCACTGTTGATGGCTATCTTCTGCGAAAATTAGATGCGATGAAAAATAATATTGGTGCAGACGATTATTCGGATTTACTCGAGTATTTGTTAAAACCAGATGGAGCATATAAGAAAGAACTTGATACATTTCATACTAACAACCAGCAACACAGATTGAACACACAGAACATTGAGTCTGATTTTAGTCATTTATTAAAACAGCTTTATCCAGAACACCAAAGTCTGATTAAGAAAGTTTTGGAGTTAACCTTTATGCAAGGGGCGCTATCAGCGAAAACGTCCGGTCGCTTACAGGATCTAGAACAAGCTTGCGAAGAGCATATAGATAAATTTCAATACAACATCGTTAACTTGTAAATCGTTTAGGTACAAGCGTATAGATAGAAGTGTTCGGATAATCTTTTATAATTGCGAGCCCTGCCCTCTTTTATGACCAACGGATGTTTCGGAGGTGGCGCGAGTAGCTTTCTAAATTTAAATTCTCCGTCCGTCTTTACGATGACAGGCAATTTACACTTTATGCGCTTTTTTGAGCCGGCAAAAAATACCATAGGTTCTACAGGTTTTGGGTCAATCGTCCTAAGTTCAGTATTGTTATTGGCATACGACTCTATTTTTGCAATAGTCTTTTCAATTTCTTGTTGCCACTGTTTGTTGGTCAAATCCATTTTCGGTTCAAACATTTTATTGTTCAATTTTGCAATTAATCCCTCTACATCAGTAATTTTTCTATGGATGAAATCCACATTCCAGGTAAAACTCGCGCAACTGTGTGAGTCAATCTCGTGGTCGATATGACGAGTCATCATTAAATGATTTTTCATTGGTAATGCATTAAATAAAAGATCATTTTTAACATAATTAGATTGACCAACACCATCGCTCACATAAGTCGGTTTACCGTTGTCTGCAATATAGTTGTGCAATAACTTTTTATGTTCGTTAATACGGTTAACAAACCGAATTACCTTATTAAAGGTAGCCTCGCAGTTAATAGCGATAATGCCGGGATAACGAATAACCAACTTAGCATTAGCCCCGGCTTCAATTTCAAAATGTTCAAACGCACTCAGAATATCTTCTAGATTATCTTTTAGTTCGTAAGAGGAAGGTGATTTTGATAGTGAACAGACTGGGCCGAGTTTATAGGCTATAGACCTAATATTTTTTCTGTTTTTAAGCAGAATGTTTTTGAACTCGACGATTAATTGAACTAGCTCTGCATACAACCGCTGTACGACTATAATGTGTTCCAATAAAATTTCCTATTGTTGAATCAAAGGTAACCGATTTTTGTTTGCTTTGAATTCTTGTTCAATCGTTTCATCAGCATTCTTTAATAATCGCTTCAATTTTGCTTGGTCAATCATGTCGTCAACCAAACCGCTATTAATCACGTACTGGCGAACGATCGCATCCTTAGCAGCTTGCGGTAATTTATCAAACAAACGGGATGGATTGGTTTTGTTTTGCGATTTAGCGGCTTGCTCAATGAGAGCATCTTTTTGTACTTGTGAAAGTTCACTCATATACTCAGCGACAACGCTAGCATTATAAGCGCCCTTCACTTCAGCTCGTTTAGCTTTTTTAGCTTCATTAAGTTGTTGTTCATAGACAATCTTTTCTTGTCTTTGTTTTTTGCGCTCTTGTTCTAAAGAGTCTTGGATTTTAGCCCATATTGGTTCAAACGCTTCTTCGTTCCTTTCTAAACAAGTTGTTAAATACCTAGACTCATTACCAGGTCTAATAGAACCTATCTTCTCAATATACTTTTCAATACAGTATTGTAAGTAATGATATTCTTTGGAAGTTAATTTATGTAATGAATTTGTTTGTCCAAGTTTACGGTCATAAAAATTTTCAGCAGCCTGTTTTAAACCATGCTCAATAAGCAGGTTTAGAACTTGTTTAGCGACACGGTCATTCAGTGAATTATCAAATGATTCTTTTAAACTTAAACCAACAAATATTGTGTGAACAGGCTTGCCAACCGTTTTAACTTGAACATTAAAATCAATAAAATTTGATTCATTAATATTTTTAACCGCTTTAGAAAGTACACGTTTGTTGAAATCTCTAAACTCTGCATTTGCCCAGACTTTTTCACCGTTTACAATTTCGTATGGACAATCCACCGCTTCACGAATACCGTCTACAGAATAACGAGTAGAGTTTTTCCCATCACGCCAATTCCTCAAACACAACTCGTAGAAACGAGGAGTATATTTGTCACTCCATGCAGAGTTAATCAAACTGACATCATAAGCTATGCTTGCCAATCCTCTTAAATTCAGGAGTTCCCGTCTCACTAGCGGGTCTATGCGTACAGATAGCACACCATTGTCAATTTTTGCACCACTAATTATATGTAAGTAACCAGCACTACCAGTATCGTATTCGCCTAACCCCCACTCGACTTGCACTTGACGCAGAGTTTTAACGGTTTTTTTTGCACTATCACGGTTTGTTGATTTCCAACCCATAGTTTGGCAAAACTCAACCCAGGGTACTTCGAATTCTAATACACTCTCACCAAGAACATCTTCGGCAGTATCAACCGATGTGTAATGTTCAATAACAAAGTTTTGTAAACTTACTTGAATAGCATTAAAACATTTCAGCATAGTTGCGGTCATAACGCCGCCTTCCGATGTCATCAAAGACACGCGGTCACTTTTATAAATTTCGTTTTTTTCTTTTTGTGCGAGATGCTGTTTTGTCATTTTTGCTTTTAGAGCGTTATAAAGTGGCTAAGAAAATACACTATGGCCACATTAGTTTCAACTGTTAGTTATCCACAGGCTATTTATAAAGTGGCTATTTTTACGTGTTAAGAGGCCTTGTTTACGTATAACGTGGCATTATTTACGTCTTCAAAATAATCCGATTCGTAAATAAGGCCACATTTAGTCGTATATTAAGCCACGGTTAGTCGTAAAGACGGCCACAGTGCTCGTATAATTAGCCACTTTAAGTCGTATTTAATGCCTCATTATATTATTTTAGGCCACATTGGTAATGTAAGTTACTGATTTTATTAGTCCCGGCTGGATCGATCAGATCTAATATTTATATATATAAATATAGATCTATCGATCTTATATATTGATCCAAATTTAATTTTTAAGGATTTTAATATGTTAGGAATTCGGATTTTCAAAGGGTTAATCAACAGTAACGTGGCATAGTTTACGTGTTTGATTAGTTAATGTCGTAAATAGTGCCACTTTTGTAGTAATTTTCGTCGCTTAAATGTTTCAATGTGGCCAATTTTACGATCAGTGAATAGCTTTGAAGATAAAAAAGACGCCTTATTAGATTATTTTTTGGCCTAGACGCTTTATTGTGGCCATATTTACGAGTTAAATTTAGCGTAAATCGTATTTCCTGCCACTTTTTTACTAACAGAATGGTTTAAAGTGGCACAATTTACTACCTGTTGTTTCTAACGAATTATTTTCGGCCACGTTAGTCTAGAAATTGAGCTATGTGTCTTATGTTATGGGATTTTCTCTTGCTATATTTTAGTAAAGTCGCATTTGTTGCCACGTTAAGAACACCAAAAAATCACGTCTTTTTCTAGTTTAATTCTAATACTCTGAATAGGTTTTATATTTAGCTCACTAATAATTGATGAAGAGACATCACTATCTTCTAATGTGTATTCAATTGTAGAAGCTAATTTTTGTTTAGTTTCTATTAGATCTGCTTGTTTGTTGGTGGTTAATAACCTATCTAACATTGTCTCTTGAATTGTCAATGCTTGGATATCGTTAATACAAATGTTTAACAACACAAATATGTGAAGGTTGGTTAAACACCTATGTGTAGACAAATTTATACGTTCTAAAATCTTTGGAAAAAATATCATCAAAGATGATTCTAATAATTTGTTGATCAGTTCGATAGGAAATTCTAAATCGTATTCTATGAGGGGATGTTTATTTCTTTTAGTTACTAATTTATAAAAATACGAGTAATTAACGTTTTGGCCTTCGGCTACCTTAAAATTAAACTCACTTAATTGTTCAACTTTTTGTTCGAATTCAATGACAGAGTAATTAGGATAGTCACTACTTCTTATAGTGAGTTTGTTGTTGTAGAGTTCTGAAGAAGGCAACTCTCTTTTAGACATTAATTCGGCTTGGGTAAGCTTGTGCTTATATAAGCTCGAGATTATTTGAACATAAAAATCTATGGCTTCATTTGGTACAAGTTTGTTTGTACTAAATTCATTTCGTTCTGTTTTTAACTGACTTTCAACCATTAGCATAAGGGCGAACCAGTTCGAAGCATATAAATGCCTGGTCGATTCTTCATGTTGTGGGTTAGATTCTCTGATACTCAGCTGATTACAGAAAAAAATGTCTACAGGTTTATTACCCCTACCCTTTCCTTTTACTCGATTTAGAATTCCCATTGCACATAGCTTATTTGCTATATGTCTTATAGTTACAGGTTTTCTTGATATTTTTTCTGCTATAACTTCACAACTCACCAATGTTGGTGATTGTTTTGGCTGCAAGCTCAGTGCACTCATAAATGATATTTGTGACATAGTTAGAACATTATCTAGCCCGCTTATGTCAAATTTGCTCATCAAAAAATAAGGCGGTTTGCCTGAATCAGGTATGTTGTATGTGCCAACTAGTTTGGTATTTTCCATATAAAAATTAAAAATAGGGTTGAAAAATTATAAATAGAATAGCCCAAATCTAACTTTCTCTCAATGTATATAAAGTCTCGTACGAGACGCTTTGTAGAACTTAATTATTCACTAATAAGTTTAAAGTGCGAGATAAATGAGTTTTAAGATGACACAATTATGTAGATACCTTTCATGCCAATATCTCATTATGAGTTATTTTTTTTCTTAATTGGTTTTTGCCGTACCACTTGTCAGTTGCATGTTTTTATTAGTTTACATCTGACCAAACTTAGAAATAGAAGAACATTTTTATAAATAAATCATGTATTCAGCTAATTTAAAATAGATTTAGGTAGCCTGAATTCCCGATTGCAATTTGTATTCTAGAGGCTATTTATCCATATAACGGCTTTGTAATCGATAGTAATATTTTGCTATTACTGATGCAGATACCTTTGTTCTAAGGATAAATATTTCCCTACGATAGGCATTAATTAACTTAGTCATAATTTCAATGTATTAGCTTATTAGTCATCGAGAATTAAGGTTGAATATGTATAAAAACGTTTGAACTGTTTTCCACTGATAGACTATCGACTCTTTTTGTTTGCATTAATATTCCAATTATTTGGCAGTTTAACAATTAATAAGAGAGAGCGAGATAAATTTAGTGGACTAAATGTTCGATTTCATAAACTGTTATTAGGTATTATATCCATGGGCTAGCGGCAAATTTCGCTTTATATACTTAGAACACTAAAACATGGCCGGTAAGAATTTAGTGACTATATTCTTGTCTGGTGCAATTTCTGAAATTGGCTAACACTACAATTAAGACAAATAGCGTGTAGTTCCTGTTGAGGTTTTGTGCTCAAATATATTCTGTTAATACACAATTTTTAATTGAATCTCATCATTGAAGACCTAATAGATTAAAATAGTTATAGATTGATGCGAACCACTTCGAATTGAGCCAATGACTGTCTATGTTAGGGTATTGCTATCTGTGAAATATCGCATTTATATCGCAAATTACACAATAATCACTATGCCTTGTATAGACACCAAGCAAAGCGGTACAAAATCAGACTCAAACGCACTACAGGCCATACCAATTTAAATAGAATTATCTTTATTTTTCTAGGCCGTTTTGTAGCGCTTGTTTTTGTATCCCTCATTTGCATTATGTTAGAACAAATAATTGATACCTTGATAGTCGTTAATAGGTTTACTTACAATTGGTACAAGCAACTAATAGAAATTAGTTCCTGCTTAAATTCACAAGAGTCTCGTGCGAGACTCTATTTTCAAAAGTAAAAAAGCGACTAAAGATTGAGAAAGTCAACACGCCTTTTTGTTGGCCCCTACCCCAGCTTTAATATAGTCAGGCGCGAATCTAGTTGAAATGCCAAATATTAAATTATAGCCAGTAAGTTCAAGCTATTAAAAACTAGTTTAGTAATCAATTAAAAATATATACACAGCATTAGTTAACGGCAAAAAATACGCGTTATTAATATGTGAGCGTAAAAATTGTGAGCAATGTTACACTTGCGACTGGTACTATTGTAGTTACACTGAGCATTTAAATACCTGGTTGTTACTTTCAGTTGCTCAAACAATATGTGATTAAACAAAGTGTGATTCACGTTTACTGCGTCGCATTAATAAGGGTTGAGCCAATATTAACGCTAGCTTTGTGATTATACTTAAAAATTTGCAGTTCTTTTTTATTCAATTTTAAACGGCTAACTGTTCATAACAGTGGTAATAGTGACCTTTCAAAGCGGATAATTGATGCAAGTTTGACTCGAGATAGATAGTTCAGTATAGCGACAAACGTCATTGGCAATTCCTGAAATTGATAAACTGCAGTGTGATATGGGTTCACTAAAGTATATTTTGCGTGATAATCGCTAGTTTGAATAGATTAGAGACTAATCAAATACAACAATGATATATTAATCTTTTGAGCCTTAACATACTTGGTTGCCGATTATATCCGCAGCTACAGACAGTCGAACGATATAGATTAATTTCGATACCTTACATTCATGTATACCCATGGCCTAGAAACTTTTATTGTTTAAACTTCAAAGTTCCAATGCAAACTTTAGTTTAACCTATTCTATATTAGTCTCGTACGAGACTTTATGATTCCAACTAGTCGAATCACTATTGATAAAAATATTAAATAATGCCCTATACACAGTTATAAATAGACGTTATCATTTAAAAATAGAACTATAGTGAGGAAGAAAATCATGAAGGTAATCGCAGTCGCTGCCCGTAAAGGTGGCGTTGGAAAAACATTTTCTGCTACTACATTAGCGGTTCATTTAGCTCGAGGGATCGATAACTTACCGCCTCTTAGGGTGTTATATGTTGACGGTGATAGCCAACAAAATTCCACTTACTATTTCCTTAAATATCTAGCACCAGAAACAAAATATCAGACGGCTGAGCAATGGCCTCTGCCCTCAAATCCATTATGTGAACACGGTGGCACCTACAGTATTTCTGATATTTTTGCTGGTCAAGACTTTATAGAATATCCAACCATAATCGAAAATCTCAATGTTGTACCTTCAGATGGCGGGATAGATACCTTCAATGGTATGTTCAAAGCAGATGAAATTGCAGAGGAACCTTTAACTGCTGTTATACACCAATTCCGAGGTCTCGTGCGATTGGTCGAACAAGACTATGACGTAATGATTATAGACACGCCACCTTCGCGCACTTATGCTGCTCACGCCGCCATTGCTATTGCTGATCAAGTTATCGTTCCAGTCAATTTAGATATTTGGAATGTAGAACAAGGTGTGCCTGCTGTATTGGGTGATATTCAAAACATAGCTCGTCAATACAGAAATGAAGACCATGATTTTGTCGGTTTATTCCTGAATAAAGTCAGTAAACGTTTTAACAAAAAAGAAAGTACTTGTTACGACTTGCTTAAAGGTATCCCTGGTGCTGCTCCGTTAATTCAAGAGGAAGCCTTTACTAAGCGCACAGCTTTTGAATTGGAATCTTTACCAGACGATCCTGAAAACTTTGAATACATGAGACAGCCCGATACCTTCAAAATGGTCAAGGATTTCGTTGCTAAAATTTATCATAAATTAGATATACAAGAGGTGGTCTAGTGAAAAGACAAATCACCCGGCGTTCATTTGATTCAATTGGCAAAGAGCCAACTGTTGCTGATACAACGCGTAGACGTTTTAAAAGTAATAAGTCAACTACCACTGTTCTTAATAACGTGCTGTTCAACCCATTGAATAGTCGAATCGCCACCTCACTATTACGTCGAGTTAATGATTCAGTTATAAACAAATTTAAGTTAAATGAATTGTCCGAAACTGCCGCATTAAAATGTATTGACAACTGGGTTGGAGAGGTACCTGCAAATGAAGTATTTAGTTTTATCGATGGTGATACAACTGAAGACTTCACATCGTTTGGCGTAGACAAATCTTTGGTTCAAGATATTAGAGAATTGTACCCATTAGGTAGCGATGAAGGTTTATTTATCGGCAAAGACTTTTCGCTAATAAATATAAAAGATGAGAAGCTCAATGAAATCGCTAATGCGTTTTTAGATTCAGTTATACGAGTCTGTGAAAATGTTAAAGCGGGTTCACTATTACAAGATAAAATAAAAACAATGCACATACGTGGTCAAAAATATTTGATTACAGGTGGTGGTCACAGAAGGGCAGTCGCCTTAGCATATGTTGATGGCTGGCAATCGTCGCAAGATATTGAAGTAGAAGCGACAGCTGAAACATCTTTATTAGACCTATACACTGAAAACAATAGTAAAGAGTCTGAATCAAAATTTGAGCGTTTATTAGCGCAGCACAGATTATATAGTTTCCTTAAAGCTAAAGGAGCGACGGCAGATGAAATGCGCGCAAAACTCCAGCTTTCTCGTTCTTGGTATTTCAAATTAATAAAGATCCTTAAGCGTCCAGTAGTAATAGAATTAATTAAAAAGAATCCAAGCATATTAGATTCTGTTGGTTTAGAAAGCATTTCAAAAATTATTGATAGCTTAAGCGAATTAGAACATGATGAAGCTAAATTTACCCAAGCTTTAGAACAATCACTGAGTGATTTTAGAGCGCCAGTGAGAGAAGAGACAGTAGAAGTCTCGTACGAGACTTCTACTGCAAAACCATCCGCTTCTAAAGCTACAATTGAAAAGTCAGTAAAAAAGACCAATCAATTATTTAGTAAAGTGTTGAAGGAACAAACTTCATTTAGTGCGTTATTTGAACTGATCTTTCCAAATGAAAATGCATCAACTTTGTCGCAAGAACAACAACATGAAATGTTGCGCTCAAAACTAGAATCATTGATCACAAAGTCATAACTTGTTCAAGGCGCAAAAATTAATTGCGCCTATCTTTAGTTCAGTTCTGAAAAAACCAAAATAATAAAATGTTACAGGTAACATAAAAGTTCGTAAATATAACTATATTTAAAAAATAATACTATATTGATATTTGGTGGGGTGGGCTGGCGTAATATTTGTCACTTAGTTAATACTTTAGATAGCAAGTTGATTGACAAATTGGATGCTAGACGACTTTAAAGCCAAAACTATCACAGCCTGTTGATTGATGTTTTAACGGGTAGGGCAGTGGTAAATGACCACTGCCGATTTACTTTGTTATTCAACTATGAATACTCGGCCAGTGGTTAACTCTGCCAATAAGTCTTCCCAGTCACTAACGTCCCAATTGGCACGATCAGCCATTCTAATTGCTTTTTCTAAATTATCGACAACCTTTTTAAAGTCACGCGCTTGCCTGTCTTTATAACTAAGTGCTAATAGATAGTAATACTCTGGATTACGAGATTGTGAATCTTTTACCTTATCTAAAAGCTCAATAGCATGATTAACATTGCGAATACCTTGATCTTGTGACAGCAATTTGATTTCAGCTACACGGATACTCGAAGCTTCATGCCCCTTCTCGATAGCTGATTGATACCAAAACAGTGCTTTTTCTTCATCGTGTAATATCCAAGGGCTCGTTTGAAAAAAACGCGCTAAACGATATTCTGCTCGCGATAAGCCATATTTACTTGCTTCGGTGATCCAATGAATTGCGGTTGGAATTTCTTTTTGCTCTCGATAAAGCTTCAAACCATATTCATACATCGCAGATGGATGGCCTTGTTTTGCTAAGGAAAGGAGTATTTTCTCTGCCTGATTAGGTTGATCTTCGAGCCAGGGAAAATTTAACATTGCCATGGCTGCTTGATATTGGTCGGTCAAACTGTGGTTGCTTGTTCCACGTTTGGCGACACTTCTGTATTCACGATAAAGGCGAGGGCGTTCTTCAACTAAGTCAAATTGATCATAAGTTGCTGCGCCAAGATATGCTCTATGAACAAACTCGGCAGCTTGGCCGTTGAAAGTCGGTTTAGGCAACGGAAACAGCTTGTAAGCGTCTATGTACCTATTGACCGACCCTAGCTTCTGTATTTGGTTTACATAGCGTATAGAGCCGTCTGGCGCGACGTCGTGGTCCAACACCAGTAAAGGTGGAGCTGTTGTAATCATAGATACGTCAGAACTATCAGAAAACTCGTCATCTTCATCAAAAAAAGCGCCACTTGTTTCCATTTCAAACCCAATACCGAATTCATCTTGCAATTCGTCTAAGTAAACTTTGTGATCAAGCTTGGGGGCGCCATCAAAGGTAAATTTTTTGCTTAAGTTGTTGCTATCTATCTGTGGCAAATAGCGTTGTGCGCCTTTTGTTAGTTGTGCTGCTGTTTCGTCGAGTAGGTTTTTTATCTCTAAGTGTTTTTCTACAGGGACAACGGCCATCATTTTATCCAACAATTGCTGTGCTATATGATAGTTTTGTTTTGCTGCAGCATTTATATACATGAGTGCATTTAGCTGATCTTGCTTTACGCCTAATCCCTTTGCGTACATAAGGCCTAGCTGATAATGCGCATGAGCGCTATTTAGTTCTACACCGCGTTTGTATTCAAGTGCTGCTTGCTGGTATTGTTGTTGTTTATATAGACTGTTGGCCTTTAACAAATTGGCCGAATAGCTGTTAAAAGGGGTTGATAGCATAAGCGCTAAACCCACAAGGCTTGTTGTTAATTTTTGTTCCATAATTATCTACTCGATTTCCTCGTTTTATTTATAGACTGACTCGTCTACGCATAAATGTTATGTGAGAACAAGAAAAAATGATACCTAAATAATCATGAATGCTCACAATTGTTCAATTAAATTTACAAGAATGATTTACACTAATTTAAACTGAAATATAATGACTATAAATTCAACCAATTTAAATTGGAGATTGCATGATCAAATTAATCATACAAAGAACCTGTTTGGCGATTACGCTTGTTGCTGTTGCAGCTTGCAGCCATATTGGTGGTAAAACAGACACTGACATTGCTGCGGAAAATCAAAATAAACGACCACCGAATATATTACTCATTTTGTCAGACGATCACGCCTGGAATGATTATAGCTTCATGGGACACGAGATTGTTAAGACACCAAATATAGACAAGCTGGCGAATGAGGGCGTCACCTTCAAACGAGGATATGTACCAACGTCGTTATGTCGACCTTCACTTGCAACCATAGCAACCGGATTATATGCCTACCAACACGGGATAACAGGCAATGATCCTTCAAGACTCTTACCTGGTGGTAAGAAAGGTGAATTGTATGCACAGCAAAGAGCTGAAATCATAGCCAAAATTGACCAAGTTGACACATTAGCTGAATTGTTAAAACCCAAAGGGTATGTATCTTTGCAAACCGGCAAATGGTGGGAAGGTAACTATAGCCGCGGTGGTTTTGATGAAGGCATGACCCGAGGGTTTCCACAAAAAGGGGGTCGTCATGGTGATGATGGACTCAAGATTGGTCGTAGCGGGGTGAAGCCAATCACTGACTTTATCGACCGCACGGTTGAACAAGAAAAGCCATTCTTTGTTTGGTATGCGCCGTTTATGCCGCATACACCGCATACACCGCCGCAGCGCATTTACAAAAAATATCAAAATTTAGGTTTGGCTGAATCGGTTGCTAAATACTACGCGATGATAGAGTGGTTTGACGAAACAAACGGGCAGCTATTTAATTACCTGGAAGAAAAAGGTCTTAAGGACAATACCCTAATTGTATATGTTTCTGATAACGGATGGATTTCTAATCCACAGCAAACGGACCGCTTTTTACCAAAATCAAAACAAAGCCCAAATGAAAGTGGTGTGCGTACGCCTATAATTTACTCACTGCCAAGTCAATTTCCAGCTCAAATGCGTGAAGAAATGACGAGCAGTATCGACATTGTACCAACTGTTTTAGGCGCTGCCGGGTTACCTGTGCCTAAAGATCTACCTGGTTTAAATTTGTTTAGCCAGTTAAAAAATAAAACTCCAATTTGGCGCGATACCATATTCGGTGAAGGGTTTGCTCATGATATGGATGATCTTAACAAACCTGAGTCAACGTTAATGTATCGTTGGGTTATCGATGGAGATTGGAAGCTTATCGTCAGTTATGATGGCAAAAACGTTAGTTATCAAAAATACCACGATCAAATCAATCAACCTCCGAGATTATTTAATGTAACGAATGATCCTTACGAGCAAAACAATTTAGCTGCCCAACATCCGCAAATAGTCGCTAAACTTAAACGCAAGCTCGAGGAGTGGTACCCGCTAAACGAACGAAAAATGATCGAATAATTAGTTAAATTTTTTGAACAATATCAAAGCCCTTAGCTACCAGCTAGGGGCTTTTTGTATGCATAAGTCCACTCGTTAGTTCGCATTTAGGTTGTTTTTTTTAGTAAGTTTGAACTATACTGCTGTTCAGTAAGGTGGTAAGGCCAATTGTTGCGGTTGATGGTATTAGCCATGATACACTTTGTTTTGCGGAAAATGTGCTAAGCTAAAAATCAAAATTGGTCACGTTTGTTCACAAATTTATAATTACAAGAGGAAGTCGATGAAACGTATTCTCATGTTATCGGTTGTTTCTAGTTGCATTTTAGCAAGCTTGGGGTGTAGCAAGTCTCCGGAATCAACTAATTCAGCTACAGCAGTGCCAACAGAGCAGGCTTCCGCTGAGGTCTTTTCTGCAAAAGCGGCGAAAGACAATTTAACCTTTGCTAAAAATCAGTATTTAAAATTGATTGAGCATGTTGAAAGTTCGCGTCACCTAGATGTTAAAGAGGGGTGTAATGCGACACCAGAAACCGTTTGTGTGCCACGTTCGCAAGAGGGTGATGAAATCCATATGGAGATCCCCGAAAAGTGGACAAATGGCTTCTATCCCGGCGTATTATGGAAGTTGTTATCCGCTAAAGACAATATCGCTAATTGGCAAGGTGGTGAAGAACAAAAGTTATATGAAACTGCCTTGTATTATCAAAAAACATTGTTTTCAGAGAGCAAGCGTGGTTCCACCCATGATTTAGGTTTTATCTTGTATGACTCTTTTGGTGAAGCCTTACATTATGACGGGCTAGACGCAAAAACACGTGCTGAATATGTAACTGCACTAGACGTTGGTCGTGCAACACTTGCCACTCGCTATACTGACGATGTAGGTTTAATTCGTTCATGGGATTGGACGCCTCGAATGCGAGTGTTGACGCTTGAAGACGGTGAGCAAGTGGTTGATAGGTATACCATAGCAAACCCTTGGACTTACCCTGTAATTGTTGACAACATGATGAATCTCGAATATCTGTTTGCCAGCGATAATGCTCGCTATCATGAGATCGCTTTTAATCATGCCAAGCATACTAGTGAAAACCACTATTTTTATGATGAGTCTGACACCGACAAGCAATATCCGTTGTCGTATCATGTGTTTGACTATGGCGCGAATAAGCCCGGAAACTGGCAGGGCGTAGGTAATGTATCTGCATGGGCGAGAGGACAAGCTTGGTCTTTATATGGCTTTGTAACCGTGGTTGAGGCGATGGAACAGGCCGAAATTGATTTGTCGTCATACCCTGACTTCAAAGCCCATTTAAGCCGTTTATACGGAAGTATCGAGCATTTATTAAAAGACGACAAAGTACCTTACTGGGATTTTTTTGCTGCAAGAGAAAATGCTTACGAATATGCCGAAAACCTTTCCGACGATACTGCTGTGTTCCATGGTATTTTGAGTTTATGTAGCAAGTTACTTGAGCCACATATATTACCATATGTTGGCTATCGCCCTATGGAATTAGAAGCGTCAATGTTGTCTGAAGAGTCATTAGAACGCTTAGAAGGCAAGGTAAATTGGTATGGCGAAAAGATTATTCAGGGTGACAAATTGCTACCATGTGGTACCAAAGATTACCCAGATACTCATGTGAAAATACCGCGTGATACCTCTGCTGCCGCGATTTATGCCGCTGCTTTATATCGTTACGCAAACTACACTAAGGATAAAAATGAGCGAGAACAATATGCAGGGCTTGCTGATAAAATCATGGCTAAGCTAACGCAAGAGTATCGCACTGATCGCCAAGCAACAGGTCGTGAAAGCAGTTACGAGCTAGGGTTTGTATTATCAGAAGCTACAGGTGACTTTGGCAACGGAGGAGAAATAGATACGCCGATTATCTACGGTGACTTCTACTTTATTGAAGCGAATATGCGCAAACTAGAATTAGAATCGCGCCAATAATCATTCTAATGTAAATGGCAGTGGGCTTGAAGATTGCTGCCAAAAAGTTTGAGCATTGTGTTTGCTCTCAGCACTTAAAAAAGGGTTCTCTACATAGAGAACCCTTCTTGTTTCTAACGCTAAGTCTGTAGGTACAGTTGCAAAAAACTGGGCAAAAATCTTATCGAATTTTCCAGTTTTAATTAGGCTGTGTAAACCACTCTCAATTCGTTTGGCCAGAGCTGGATTATCTGCGCCGACAAAAAAGTAAATTGGCAGCTCTGTATATAAAAGAATATTGTTCTCAATGGCGAGATTACCAAACCTTTTTTGAATAATACGCTGAGTTTCGCTTGCTTCTATGACCCCTCGTGTTGTGTAGTCGAATCTGCCAACATTCAGCATTTTATATAAACTGTGGTTGGTATCTGCTTTGACATGCGCAAAGTTATGATATTGATAAACTTGTGTCATTCGCCATCGCGTTCCGGTCCCTTTAAGCAATCTTTTTAACTGCTGTAAGTTAGAAATACTATCAAACTTGGTTTGGTCTTTTGCCTGTATAAGTAAAAACCTGTACCCCATTAATCCTTTGTATAATGGCACTCTGATTGGTATTAAGTGCCTTTCTATCTTCTTTTCTGCTGGGAAGTAAGTGACATCTGCTTGGCCTTTAGATACTAAATACGCTCGAGCATCATAACCATAACTGACTGATACTTGTTTAACGCTTTCGAAATGATTGTGTGCTGTGTTGGCGTTGAGCGCCGCTGTTAATAAGCGATTTGTGTATGCTTTGCGGTCATCACTCGTCCCTTTGGCAGCAGTCAAGGTAATTTCTGCCACTGCGTTGGCCGCAACGAACAATGTTAATAATAAAACAGCAAGTTTGTGCAGCAGCATATCAGATTACCTTGTTACGCAGTTTGTAGAGCTGAGCAATTTATCGTAGACCTTATAAAGCTTAGATACGAATGGTTCGATTTGCCAAGATTTAGTAAAGATTGATGGTTTGATAGCAAGTTGCAATAAATTTTGCTGTATTTAAGGGTAGCAATTGGCGAAGTGGGCTGCTTATTTTATATGACCCCTGACGTTTAAATTGGAAACAAATAAAAATGATAAAACTTAATTGCCTAATTTTAGTTAGCCTGTTTGCTTTAGTGGGTTGCCAAATGACTGGCAATGGTCATTCTAATAGCAAGCGTAAAAATATCCAGGTCGATTATTTTACCGATTCAGGCTTGAGTAATCCGGTTGCCACTTTACAGCATCCAGCTGGCGAACATGCTAATGGCATAACTTATGTAACTTACCAAGGGCCACTAGAAGACCCCTATGTTGCTGCTTACAACCACAATACCCAAGAATGGCTTGGACCGTTCAAGGCTGGCACCAGCGCGATGGGCAAAGATCCAACACGAAAAATTGATAATCATGGTAAACCTGCTTTAATTATTGACGACTTGGGTTACATCCACATTGCTTTTGGTGGCCATGGCGGGACGCCGGACATGGGTGAAAATGATATGGGTAACTACAATTATGGCAAGTTAAAGCATGTTGTTTCCAAGCGCCCTTACGACATAACAGAATGGCAAGAGCTGGATAATGTTTCGCCTTTTGGTACTTATAATCAGTGGGTTAAAACCAGTAATGGCGATCTCTACTTATTTTATCGCCATGGCGCACATCAAAGTCACTGGGTTTACCAAAAATCGACTGATCATGGCCGAACTTTTGGCAAAAGAGTCTCAGTTATGCAACCGAAAACACGCAGCGATGGTTTAGGGGTTGATTCTTGGTATGGTTATTTTTCTGAAGAAGCCCAGGATACTATAGCGCTGGCTTATATTTATCATCGCTGCGGTAACAGCCATGCCAATGGTAAGCATTTAGGTGAGCGCTCTAATGGTTATTATATGCAAATGAATACTAAAACCGGCCAATGGTCTAATGTTCAAGGTGAAGCTCTGGCCACTCCGATTGACCGCGAAACGGCTAATCAAAAAACCTTAGTATTTAAAACCGAGCATACCGATGACTGGACAGGTATAAGTACGGTTCATTTAGACGATAATGGTTACCCGCATATTCGTTTTGCCCGCGGGCACCATAAAAACCGTCACCAAGGTGGTCCGAAAAAGGCGGTTTATTATCGTTGGGATGGTGCTCAATGGATTGCAAGCAAAATTGGCCATCTGCCTATTTCTAATGGTGATCATATTGTGTACTCGCCTTTAAAAATAAGTGCTTTATTAACCAGCAGGGCACAAGATAAATCTCATATGATTTCGTGGCACCATAGTGTTAATGGCGGTAAAACCTTCAAAAAAGGTGATGTGGTACTGGCAAATAAAACCTTTGGTGTGCAAGTATCTTCATTTATTCGCAACGCCCATCCTGATGCTTTGATGTTGGTTTCAGAAAAAATCGAGAATTCACATTTAAGAAGAATGTATCTGGTTGGTGAAAAAGGGCCTGTACTTAGAGACTTGGCTCAAGCAAACAATGTGTCAGCTGCATTTAAACGTCAATACCAAATTAACAAGCAATAAGTGGTTAGTTATGTATAAAAAATTGAAAATAGCCTTAAATTTATTATGGGCCGTTAGCTGTGCCGCGCAAGCACAAGAGTTAACCAGTACGCAAGCTAAACAAATTGAATTTAATCAAATTAACAACTCAGCTTGGCAACAAGTTATGTTTGATTCTGGTGATAAAAACTGGCGTGAGCATTGGTTTGTCGACGGCCTTGTTGGCTCGGTGGAAAATTCTCCAAAAGGTATGCATGTAAAAGCTGGACCTGAAGCAAATAATCACGCGCATCATTTTGTCGTTTGGAGCAAGCAAATTTTTACAGGCGATATTAAAGTCGAGTATGAATACACCCGTACCGACTCAGCTATTCGCTACGTTAACATTCTTTATCTGTTGGCCAACGGTGAGGGCACGGCTCAATTTGATAAAGATATTATGCGCTGGGCTGATTATCGACAAGCGCCTTATATGCGGCACTATTTCGACAACATGAATACTTACCACATTAGTTATGCAGCATTTGGGATAGAAAATAATGATGCTGATAAAGATTATGTTCGAGCGCGCCGTTATCTACCGCTTGAAAACAGAGGTTTAAAAGGTACAGCATTAGAAGGTGATAATATGAACACTGGCTTGTTTAAGACGGGTGTTCCACATCGCATTACTGTGATTAAAAAAGGACAAAATTTATGGATGAGAGTTGTTAATCAAACGCAAAGCCAAATTTATCATTGGGATTTGACTAGCCACCCAGATATTACAGAAGGTCGCATTGGCTTACGCCACATGTATACTCGCAGTGCTCGTTATAAAAATTTCAGCGTTTCAACATTAGCACCAGCGAATTAATTTAATATGCAAATGAAACGCGACAAAGCCACATAAAAGGCAAGCTTAATGCTCTGCCAAAAAATATTAACTTATGCGCCTAGACAGCAGCAATAGGCGCTTTCACCTCTAATTAGTAAAAGCAATGAGCTAATAAAAATTGACCTTTAGGGGTAGTAATCTCATTCGTTAGTAGCTCTTCTTAATAAAGACAAAGTTTCCGATCCCGGCACCACGCGCCAATATTTTTTAACAAGATGCCATGGCAAGTTCAAAGCGATATCTTCCTTGCGCCAAGGGCTCTGTTGAAGTTAGCTGAGCTAACAAGCGTGTTTGCCGAATTTAATATGAAACCAGTCGTATTACGACTATATAACAATAAGGCTACTAACATGAAAAAAGCATTATTAATAACCCCAGCTATCATATTTGGTTTGGCTGCTTGCGGCGGCGGTTCAAGTAGTGGCGGGCAGGATACGAGTAATCCACCGCCCCAAACCCAAACGCCCACACCAACACCTACTCCAACACCTACTCCAACACCCTCGCCAAATTCAGCCGCTAAATTTTCGGGGGATTTAGCTGGCGAAGTCAGCTTGAACGATACCAGCTTAACGGGTTTAGTTGTGGTTTCTGACGTTGACCCAGGTGAAGCTGGTTTGAATACTTCGGCGACCGCTCAATATGGCAACTTCTCAATTACAGAGCAGGGCGGTTGGACATATAACTTAAACCCTGCGCACGAAAAATTTACTGCTTGGACGAGTGAATCAGACAGAGCGGTTGAATCCATCACACTCGAATCTGTGGATGGCACGACAACTAAACTTGTCATCACAATTAAAGGGGTTGATAAAGCAGATAACCAGCGACCTGATGAGCTGATTTTTTTAAATGAAGACAAACTGACTCAGGCTAAAACTTTACTTGAAGCCAATAAAACTGAATATGTCGACGCTTACCAAGCGCTTATGACCCTTGCGGATAAAGAATTAGATAAAGCGGTAGATCCTGTTACCAACAAGACGTTAATTCCAGCAAGTGGTGATATTCACGATTATTATTCAATAGGTCCTTATTACTGGCCAAACCCAGACACAGACGACGGATTACCATGGGTTTATCGAGATGGTGAGTACAATCGAGATACTTCTAATGGCCCTACAGCTGATTATAAACGCCGCAGAGATATGCTCAATGCGTTGGAGATTCTGAATCTTGCGTTCTATTTCTCCGAAGACATGGTTTATTTAGAAAAAGCCAAAGAGATTGTCAAAACTTGGTTTGTAGATGAAGCTACTAAAATGAACCCGAATGTAAACCATGGTAGTGCTGTCCCTGGCAAATCAGACGGCAGTGGATTTGGTATTTTACAATGGAATAGTATTGGTCATGTGATGACATCAGTACAACTGATTGAAAAAAATAACCTATGGACAGACTCGGATAGTCAAACCATGCAACAATGGTTTGCTGATTATTACACCTGGCTAACCACTAGCGAGTTAGGTATTTTCGAAAGTACCCGCAGTAATAATCATGGCACCAACTATGACCATCAAGCACTGGGTCTGCAAATTTACTTGGGTAAAATTGCTGACGCAGAAGCACAAATTGATGTCACAAAAACACGAATCGACTCACAAGTTGCTGCTGACGGCAGCCTGCCTGAAGAGTTAAAGCGCTCTAAGTCAGTCAATTATACGGTAAATAACTTATGGGCTTTAACGCGAATAGTGGATCTTGGTCGCCGCCACACTAACAATGACTTATGGGCTTATACTGGCAAAGATGGGGTTAGCGTAAAAAAAGTTTTTGATTTTGTGGTGCCTTATTTTAATAACCCTGATGCTTGGTCATGGAAACAAATTACCGGTGGTGGGGTTGAACCATCATTACAAGACTTAGCATTGCCGATGTTTAGCAAAGCAGAACTTATGTTAGGTGAAGATATTTTACCAGACAGTTTAGATGGCTCGGATAAGTTTACTGCCATCGAAATACTGACGTATGCGCCTTAATTTAATCTTGGCTAAATAATTAAGCAAAAAATAAACCCCATGCATAAGTCATGGGGTTTATTGCTAACCTAACGCGAGCAAGTCGCGCTAGGTTGCTTTTTTGCGGTATTGGAAAGGTTATTTTTCAACAATATCTGCGTTACGAATTGTCCCCAGTGTTTTCATACCACTTTGTAAAACGTCATCTTTAACAATCACATCTTCACCAGCGTCAAGACTATTAAAGTCTTCAGTCGCAATGGTTGAGCCATCGGCTGCTTTTACAACGACATTATCAAAATCACAGACACTAGGTTTATCTGCATTAACATTGTAACCACACTTAAAGGCGATTCTATGCACACCTTCTGCGATGTCATTAGGCGCTGTACTTTTAGACTCAAAAGCGCCATCAGCATCAAGGGTGAAATCTGGAATTTCAGTGACTAAGCTGCCATTAAGTTTCATGGTTACGGTCGGTGTGCTGTCACCTGTTGCATCCCAAGATAACTCAATTGGGAACCACTCACCCATAGGGTATCGAATAACAGGGATATAGCCTGGTTTTTGTGTGGTGCCTCTGACTTTAAAAGCGCCGAACTTGTTAAGGTCAAAGTCGACCAGAGCGTCGCCCTGACCGCCGCTTGTCCCCCCAAATAGGCTTGTATAGCCTGAATGCGCGCTTGTATTCATTCTGACATCAAAACTGACACTGCCTTTCTCTTGCTTAGCAAATTCGAGTGTGGTGCCACCAAAGTGTTCCTCATTATTCGATAAACGCAGGAACTTATCCGCTGGCGGGAACTCAACGCCGACAGTGTTAGACTTGGTTAATCCACCATGCACATAGTCGCGTGTGATTTCAACACCTTCAGCAATGCCATCTTCATCAAAACGTTCGCTAAAGATTTCCGTTGTACCAGCCAGATCTGAATAAATAATTAAATCATCGAGATCAACCGGCAGCGCGTCTTTAGTCCAGATGGCAAAAAATCTTGGCCCTTTATCTAACTTAGAGACATCAACCGTTGAGAATGAAGGGAAAACACCATCGACAATGCTAGAGCCGCTAGCAGATTCGCTGCCAGATACAGGTTTGCCATTGAGCTTAAGGGTGATTAAAGGCTTATCCCCATTAGCTGCTAAGGTATCGACTGAGCCATCCCAGCTAAATTCAAACTTCAACAATTCACCCATGGTTAATGGCTGATCAAGCTTGACACTATTGCCAGTTGTGCTCGTGCCAGTGCCATCCAAAATAAAGATGGAATTTGATCTAGGTTGCAGCGCCATGGACAGCATATGTTTTCTAACATCGCCCCCTTGCCATTCTGACCCGTGGAACTGGACTTTGACATCTTTAGTATTGCTTTCAGGTACTCTCAAGGTAAATTCAGCCTTACCTACGGCGCCTGTTCCATCGGGCATTTTCATCACCCATACTTTAGTACCTGATCCTGTGCCCGCTATTTGTGCACCAAAGTTCAAGCCTTCCACGGAGGTAATGCTAATGGGTAAATTAACTTCAGTGCCATCTTTTGCTGAAACCCTAATTTGCTCCGTAAATGGTAATACCAAGGTGCCGTCGTTAATTAGGCCAACCGATTCATCGCTGAGTGTGTAACTCCAACTACCGGCTTCGTTAATCGAAAACGAACCGTAAGTGGTTGCAAAGGAGTCAGCTATGAACGAAGCTTGCCAAGTATTTGCATCGGTTAAGTTCAAGTTGCCTGCTGTTGCAAGCAAGTTAGCATTAACCGCTGAGGTTGATACGCCGTCCTCTACTGCTGGCAAGCCACTAATGACCGCAGGTTCTAGTAGTGCAGCTTCAAGGCTGACAGTGACGTTTGCTAAGGTCCCGTCAATTGCTTCAAAAGTGAGCGACTCATTTAAGGTCGGCAGTGGATCCTGTGCTGTATCAAGCAAAATGCTTTTAACGTCATCATTGGTGTAATCTATGTTATAGGCGAAATTACCGGATGCGTCGATTGATACTCGACCATAAGTTGTTTCAGCATCGGTTAGTGGTTTAAATGCTGCTTCTTGGTAGTTAGGATCTGTTATGCTTAATGAACCAGCCAAGTTTGCATCATTGACGCTTAATACAGTTGAAAAAGTCCCATCTTCGTTGGTGGTGAGTGGACTGTTTGCAACAAAGGTAGCAGGTACAGGATCAGAGCCCTTAACTAACACAGTGACTTCTTGCTCTGTGCCATCGGCTGAGACTAGCGTAAAAGTATCATTCAAAGACTCACTGGCATCGGCTAATGCGATGACCTCTTGATTCATTTCATCTAAATCATATGTCCATTCAACTTTGCCTGGTTCCGCTTTGTCTGTTTCGGTCGCTTCGACAGGTGCTAGTACTTTAATCATGACTTCGCCATAACTGGTCACAATTTTAGCCGTATCGGCCATTTCTGTTGCCACTGTATTAGGCTGCTCAAGAATGGGCTTAAAATAGGCTTCAGCTGGATTGGCATCATTGACTGTAATAGTGCCCTCTGCATTGCCTTGGTCTGTATCTCTTTGGACCAATCTGGTGGCTATATCACCACCAAAGGTGGCCGGTTCGTCAATACCACGAATGGTAACGGTAAATTGTTTTTCTGTACCGTCGGCCGTTTTTACAGTAAATGAATCAAACAAGTCAGGTAAACCTGCTTTTACCAATGCTGTGACGGCTGGGTGCTCAGGTGTTGCTGAATATTCATGGCCTTGCCAAAGCGTATAGCTCCATTCGCCACTGGCACTAAATGAAAACTCACCATAAGTACCAGTTGCTTTAAATGGATAGAATTGAGATTCATTTTTGGTTTCATCCGAAATGATAATCTGTCCACTGGGGTTACCTGTTTCAGCATGTTTGGTTGCGACTGCTGCAAATTCACCGGTAAAAGTTGGAACCGTAGCTGTATTTGCTTTAAAACCAATAGGTCTTTGATCATCGCTACCACAACCAGTGAGAGCGGCAACAATCGATAGGGTTAATAATTTATATTTCATTGTATTACCTTTAATTCTTTTTAAGTCAGTGCTTTAATCCCGTGCAATTAGCACATTTTCTGTAGAGCCCTCATAGACATTTGCGCCTTCAACAGTCATTTCTTGCACGACATCCCCAGCTTGGCTGTTAGCAAACTTTTCGTTTAAAAGGGCTTTAGTGTCTGCTTCAAATATTGGGTCGGCATCTATATCTGTGTAGTACTGAATATCATCTACCATCATGGCGCCATAACCGCCTTCATCTTCATCGGCATTGACATAAAAGCGCATTTGATTGACACACTGCACAGGCAGCTTTCCGCCAAGGGTTGAGCCAACAAAACCTTGATCCGGATCAGTCGGGATAGCAGGGTGTACCGAGGTTAAGCTTTCACCATCAAGGGTGGCTTTTAATAAAGGCTTTTGCGTTAAACTCGCGCCTTCCCATGTGATGATAAATTCAGACCACTCACCTGGAACAAAGCGTTGATCAAAAATGACCTTTTTATATTTGGGTGGGGTGATAAAAATACCTGGGATACCCCTATCGTCATAGGTTTTGCCAGCTTTAAGTTCGCCAGACCACATTTCAAATTGACCATCAGGCTGAATATAGAAAGTGGCGACCCGTCTTTTTTCATCGTTGTGGAAATTAGAGCTACAACCAATAGAAAAGCTCGCTTGTCTAGATAAATCTTGAGTAATTTTGGCTTTAAATACTATTTTGCCGTTACGGGTTTTATGTGGTTCTAGACCAGCTAAATCCATATTGATATCAAACCAACTTTCTTCAGTTGTGGTACTGAGTAGCTCGGGGGCAAAGTTGGGGACCGCACCATATATATTAACGTCAATGGTTTGGGTTGTACCATCTAATGTTGTTAAGGTGACAGTGTCTGTCACTGGTGGGCTATCAGCTTCAGGTAACATATCTTTAAGTGTTTGGGTTTCATCTTCTGGGTTTTTGGCAATGCGATTGACTTTAAATTCCCAAGTACCATTTTCGTCAATAAAGAGAGAGCCATAGCCGTTGTCAGATAAAATACCAATTGGATTACCGTCATCATCCACTGGACCTATTTGAAATTTTGATTCACCAAAATTCGGGTCATAAACGGTAACAGCGCCGAATGCTGAGGTTTCTCGAATTGAAGCATTCGCGGTCAACGCGCCTTTTATTTCAGCGGGTAGACTTGGGTCAACGCCCTTGATGATAAAGTTGAGATCTTGGGTTGTACCATCCAATGTTGTAATGGTCAGTTTGTCAGTAATTGAGGCATTGGCAACATCTAATATCGCCGCCACTTCTGGGTGGGTTTCATCTAAGTCATATGTCCATTTAGCTAAGCCTGATTCAACATACTCTAATGTGAAAGTTCCGTACATGGCTTCAGGGATCATATCGTAGTTGGGTTCAGCTTCGCCAAAGTTGACGTCGAATACGCCAAGTTCACCTTCAGCTTGACCATGGCCTGTGGTTAATTCAACATCAAAACCATAACCTTCAGTACCGTAAAAACCAACTTCAGTGGTAAAGTTATTGGCGAATGTAGCTGAGACTTGTAAGTCATCCATATTGTCAAGGTCACATCCGGTTAGTGCCGCGGCGACCGACATAGCTAATATTTGTTTTTTCATTGGGTCTTTCCTGTTAATTCTATTCTTCTAAAACTGTTCAAAGCGCTAAACCTTTTAGTTAAAAGCTGTAACCTATGCCTGCCTGAATAATGCGCCCCTGGTAACGAATACGGTTAATCGCTTTGTCATTACCACCTATGAACTCATATTCTTGACGGTTGTTTAGGTTGATTGCTTTAAGGTTGAGCGAAAGGCCTTTTAGGCTACCTTTAAATCGGTAGCGAGCAGCCATATCAAGACGCCCCCCTGATGTTTGTGTACGCGCTTCGGTACCTAAGAATGTGCCCGACTCAGTACCTGTACTCAGGAGCTTTTCGTCTTGCCAGTTATAGATAAATTGAATGCTGGCACCATGGTTTTCCCAATAGGCGATTAAGTTAGCTGTATGAGGTGCGATTTTGGTCATAGGAATGCCGCCACCTTCATCTAAATCGATTTTGGTGAAGTTGAGCTTGCCGCCAAAACCGTTCCATGGATATGCTAAGAAATCCAATTTTTGTTGAATTGATAGCTCGTAACCATAAACCTTAACTGGAATGTCACTGTTGTAAGTATGTTTAATACTGACGTCTCGGTTGAAATAGACTTCACCATTTTCGGCTTGATATTCGCCTACCTCAATGCAGTTGCCTTCAGTGTCTCGTCCTAGTTCGCCCGTACCCCATTGTTCATGGTTGCCGATAGGACAAATCGATTCACTGACAATTTTTCCTTCAATTTCTTTATAGAAAAAACCGGCAGAAATAGATGAACCGTCGCGGTTGTACCAAGCTAATGAAAGGTCGTAGTTATCTGACGTATAGGGTAATACTTCTGCTTTTGAGTTTTCGAGTCTGACTCGATTATCATTACTGGTATTAACTGGGCTAGGGGTTTGCGACAACAGGTTAGGACGCACAAGTGCTTTTGAATACGCCGATCTAAACACCACATCATCGGTTAAATCTACTGCAAGATTAAATGAAGGTAAGGTGTTGGTATAATTGGTTTCTGTTAATATAGCAACCGCATTACCATCTATGTTAAAGCCTTGTCCAACCACGTCATTTGATGTTTCAACGTAACGTACACCCGCATTACCTGTATAACTGAAATCGCCAAGGTAACCTTCAAATTTACCCATTAAATATACAGCATTTATTGCTTGGTCCGCGCTGAAGTTTTGGCGGAAATTTGCATTGACGACAGCCCCATCTTCAAAGGTGGTTAACTTTTCGGCAAATCCAAGTCCAGGTATTTTTTTGAACCTGTCATCAACCTCACCGTTTTCGTCTAGAGCGACCATGTCCGTTTGAATAATCTCTTTGAGGTTTTTAGAGTCAAGTACTTGCCAGCCAGCATCTGAACCAAAGTGATTGGGGTAGTCACCATTAAAAAATTCATTTTGGCTATCTGAGGTTAACTGATCTTTATAAAACTCACTGCCATCGAGCAAACCTACACTGATACCGCCACTACCCAGTCTCCGGTCATAAGCTTCTAAGGTTTCACGTGAATGACGAAAACCACTCTTAACACTGGTGAGCAAGAATGAATCGCCGCCGATATCAGTGTAGCGTTCAGCATTAAATTCAAAGGATTTCATATCACGTTCAGGACGCTCGTATCGGCCATTGACGTAAAAATCGAGTGATTTACCGCCAATTTCGGCTTTTTGCTCTGCCAATTCAGCGGCTATGTTTTCTTCAGTCAGTGGGTCTTTAGCTTTTTGAAGTGCTTCAACAGCTTTGTTGTAGAAATAATCTTGCGGGTAGTCATCATAATCAACAGGATTAATTTTTGGATCTAGGTTGCTACCAAACCGTGTCACCCGAACGGGCGTCCAACCGTTGTCAAAGCGCTTCCACGCATTGTCGCCCAGATCATAAATCAGTTCGCCAGTTGCAGGGTCCGTTTGTTGAAAAATGCCATTTACATCGGCGTAGTGATAGTCTTCAAATCCCTCAACGGTTGCAAATGCATTTTTTAAATTGCCGCGTCCAGTATTGACTTCCCCATTAATACCAGTCACTGCATAGGTATATCTCTGACCGTCATCTAAGTCTTGATATCTATTATTGGTTTTGTTGGATAAGCGCAGATCTATGCCTTCTTGTGACGCTTCACTCACAGAACTTGATCTGGTGACAGTTGCATCTAGTTTCCAATCATCTTTGACATAGTCAGCGTATAAAAATATCCCTTTGGCTTCATCTTTTGATGTTTGTAATCGGTTAGATGGTTTATAAGACACATTGGTCATTTTTGAGTGAGTAACCGCATAGACAGGAATCGTAGCCATATCCGGATTATCTGTTTCGGAATTGTAATCTGGGTTGGCAATATCGTCTAAGCGAATAGGTGCACTTAATGGCGTTAGCCTTTGTGTATCTAGCTGTGAGCCTCTATCTACTTGAAACAACACATCTTCCATATTGCTGTCGTCCATGTTCTTTATTGTATAAAGAAAGTTCGCACCTAGCTTTAGCTCATCCGTTGGCTTCCACTCAATGTTGCCTGTTGTTGAAAACCGTCTGCCTCGGTTATTGACTGTGACCTGATGCGCTTTACCAATTGCTTTGACAACAGAAAGTGGCTCGTTAATGCCATGTTCTGCTTTATAGGCTTCTAGGTCTTCTGGTGAAATTAATCCATTGTAGACAGTTTGATTGTTGCTTAATGAATTTAACGCGACATATTCGGTAAAGTTGGCGGTGTCGCTACGGAAAACTTGCTTTGAACCAGCCATTTTTATCGCAACTGCGAGTTTGTCTTTAATAATGTGCTTTGATGCGGATAGCTTAAAGGTTGTGTTCCAGTCATCTGTCAACTCTTCATAGCGGCCACCAATGCCAACTGAATATTTACCGTCTTTTGAACCCAGCGCACGTTGTAGCTTTTTATTTACCACACCGGCCATACCACCTTCTTGTAAATCAGCCGTAGTTGCTTTAATGACGGTGACTCCATCAAATACGCTGGCTTCAAATGCACCAAATGGATTAGATGCGCCAACCACACCGCGGCTACGGCTGGGTATTGCAAAAGATTGCCCTTCAGCAATGACTTTTGCATAACCGCCCGGTAGACCACGCAAAGTGATATGTGAATTGCGACCTGAGTCATCCGTATTTAACTGCACACCCGGGATAGATTGCATTGCTTCACCTAAATCAAGTGCTGGCAAGGAGTCCATATCTTTAGCTGAAATAGCATCCACAATTGATAGTGCTTCGCGTTTTTCTAGCAATGCCGATTCTAAAGAGCCACGTACACCAGTCACTTCAATTGTTTCTACTTCTTCACTTTCATTGTTGTTGGCATTTAGTACTGAACTGACTTCTGCCGCCAATACTGATGGCGTGAAAAGCGACATCAGCAAGCTAGCCGACCCTCCAACTAATAGCGATTTGCCAACGCTATGTTGTTTTTGATTGTTTGTGTTCTTATTCATTACAAGTTATTTCCCCATATATGGAATTTTTCTGTACTAAGAAGCAAGTGCTTCAATAAGAACAGCAAGACGAAATGCAAATTAGTACCCCTTTTTTGACAAAATGTGATTTAAAATGGTTTTTTTTGTTAAATTGTGGTCGGAGGGAACTGCGTTAGTTGGTTGTTGCTAGTGTGGAATCATTAGCGCCACGACGTGGCGCTATTTGGGTTTATCGGCTTAATTCGTACGCTATTTTGCGAATGTTGGCTTCGACAAAATAGAAATCACCATAAACAATTGGCGTATCAATTTCACCTGCGCTGCCCATATTGCCGGTTGCTTCGGCTAAAACAAAACCTAGATCTTGGCTGATTTCTCGGTTTGTATTGCGGTCAGTTCGGTAGTTTTGCGTGAGCTCCAACATAATATTGTCTGCTAACTTTGCGTATCTTTGACGTAATTCAACGTCCTTAGTGATAGTTGCAAAGCGGTAGAACGCTGAAGCAAACAATGCTGATGCCGAGGTATCTCTAGGTATTTTTTGATGGCTAGCTGGATAAGGTTTTGAGCCGCAAGGTACCAATTTATCACCTTGTATTACCTCTTCACCGTACCAGTTTTTCTTACCTGCTAGGCGATTGCGTGATTCTTCAGATAACATTGAAGCTTCCAGCACCTGTGGTCGATAACCTTTATAGGGGGTGATATGCTCCTCTAAACGTTTAGCACATAACTCTAAAATACCTGAATAAACGGCTGTTTCTGGAGATTTATTTTCTGCGTATTCATAAGCGTTATCGCGGGCTGCCCAAAAATCCCAATAAGGGACATATTGATCACCGAGCAAATGTTCAACCGATGCTAATAATCTATGCAAGTGGGCGGTAAAATCGGGATAGTTGCTTAAATCGGTTCTAGCGCGCTGCATAGCTTCAACTACAGTTAAATATCCATATAACGACCAACCTTGACCGCGCGCCCAAGCCGATACATTACCTAAACCTTGCCAGTTGCCTGGTTTGTTTTCGCCATAGTCAAAAACATGGTATGACAATGGGTATTGTTTCGCTGTGTCGGCTTCATCATAAAAATAATGGTTCACCATGGTTTGCTCAGCATGGCTAAATCCAATGTGGTGATATCTTTCAACATCACTATCGAATAAGTACTCCAGGTTCATCATATTGTCGATAATAACAGGGAAAGTCCATGGGTCAGACAGTGAATAAAAGCCGACTTTTTGCTCACCGTTTTCCATGGTGGTTAGCTTCATATGCGGCTCAAAGTCCCACGACTTAATCACACCTTCTTGATCGCTGAATCGTGTTGCTAAGGTCGCACGGCCAGTATCAAGTAATTGAATATATTTTTGCCGAGTAGTTGAGTCTAAACCTTCGTAATGTAGCGCTTCACCGTATGAATCATATAGCATAAAACCTAGATCATGAGTTGAGGCGAGACTCGCATCGTTTTCCAACGCTTGCTGAAAATACTTAGCACTTTGATATAGCTTTTGCTCTTCTCCTTCGTTCCATTCTATCTCTTGTTTATTCGCCAATAGCTTCCACATTAATCCTGGAAAAAAGCCATTGGTCCATTTAGCGTATTTTTCCATAAATATACCGCCGTGCTCTTGCGACCTAGGGATACAAATCATAGTTGGATCTTGTTCGCATGCAGGGCGGTTGTACTGATGCCGTTTATTTTCGACGTGCTCGATCATTTTCAAATATTGATCTTTAGCAAAAGTTAAATTTTCGCGTGCTTGCTCTACAGAAAAAGTGCTCACAGACGATGGTTGTTTTGGCTGTATTTCAGTTGGTTGCTGCTGCGAACAGCCTGCAATCAATATGGTTGAAACGAGCATCTGAACTAAACTTTGTTTTTTCATAATACTTCCACTTTTAATACGATGTGTTGAAAAACGATAACTATTAACAAAAGCGAGTTAGTTAAATAATTGCTACCCCAAATAGCGCTAAAAACGCATCTGAACGAGTTTTAGCTGTGTAACTAACCTCAACTCTGGATAACAACTTGCTTTCTAGAGGCTATTTATCCTTATAACTGCGTTGCATTCGCTAGTAATAGCCAGCTATTACGTACGCAAATTCGCCTTGTTCTAAGAATAACTATCTCTCTAGAATGACCATAGACAAACTTAACTAATAATAACAATGAGGTAGCTAACTTGTTATCCAGAGTTCAGGTTAACTAAGTCGTATTTTGTTTAACAAGGGGTAGCACTTTTTGCATTTGCTCGCTATTCCCAATAGGCAAGTAAAAACATGCCCTTATCCACTACAAATATACAAAACTAGATTTTCTGGGGGGTTTATGACCAAACAAAAGTACAACACTTTTACTTTAAACTTACTTGCCACTGGCGTTTTGCTTTCTACTAGTGCTAGCACACAACAAGCAACTCCTTATACTATTGAATTCATTCAACCGCAGCAGACTCTAAACATTGCAAAAAATTTATTAGACCGAGATACACGCGATACTTCGCGTTGGAGCGCTGAGGGCTCTAATGCTAGCGTGGTGAATGACCTCGGTTCTGTTAAAACCATAACAGGCACTAATTTGTCGACGTATAAAAACAGTGCTGTTCAATACAAGGTAAGCGAATCCGATAGTCCAAATAGCGGCGCTGATAGTTTAATTTGTATAGATGAAGAACGACTCAATATAGCTAAAACCGCAATTGAAGCCGGAAACCCTCTATATGTTGCTGCATATAATGCGCTAATTAAGCTCGCAGATATTGAGTTGGTTAAAGCGGTTGATCCAGTCACCAACAAAACCTTAATTGCTGCAAGTGGTGATATTCATGACTACCATACTATTGGAGCCTATTATTGGCCTGATCCAACTAAACCTGATGGCTTGCCTTGGGTTTACCGAGACGGAGAGTTCAATCGAGATAGCTCTGGACCTGCAACCGACTGGTCACGCAGAAAAAACATGCTCAAGTCACTCGAAATACTAAATCTTGCCTTTTATATGTCTGGCAAAACTGATTATTTGCAAAAGGTACGAGAAATTGTCCAAACTTGGTTTGTTGATAAAGCGACTAGAATGAATCCCAATTTAAACTACGGCAAAGCAATACCTGGCAAAAGTGATGGCTCTAACTTTGCTGTGATAGATTTTACAGATATTGGCCAAGTGATTACCGCTGTGCAATTAATAGAAAAGCACAATATGTGGGATGAACGGGCCAAACAACGCATGCAAGATTGGTTTAGTGATTATTATACTTGGTTAACCACCAGTGAATTAGGCATCAGAGAAAGTACTCGGGGTAATAACCATGGGACTAACTACGACTATCAAGCTCTTAGCCTGCAGTTATATTTGGGTAAATTGAACGATGCAAATGCACAAATCAATGTTGCAAAATCGCGCATAGATTCACAAATTGACTCTAATGGCCGCCAGCCTGCAGAATTATCTCGGACCAAATCCGTGAATTACACAGTGAATAACCTTTGGGCCTTTGCTCGCATTACTGACTTAAGTCGTCGTCATACCAGCAATGATTTGTGGAATTACACGCGCCCTGACGGCGTTAGTTTAAGAACTGCTTTTGACTTTGTAGTGCCCTATTTCTCCAACCCAAAGGCATGGAAATGGAAGCAAATTACTGGCGGTGGAGTTGAGCCATCATTTGCTAATTTGGCTTTACCAAAATTCACTATAGCTCAGTTGATGTTGGGGGTGAAAATCCTCCCAAGTGGCTTACATGGCAATGATAAATTGACACCTGTCGAGATTTTAACCTATGCACCACAGTTCTGAGATTAGACATTTAGAGCTGAGTTTGTTCCTATTGCACACGAGTAATTCCATTGCTTTGTTGCTTTCCCCTTGGTTTTCTAGAAAAGGAGATTTTGGTTTTGGTTCTATGCCAAGTATTTCCAATGGTGAGGTAAAAAGCCTTAACTACGGCGCAACGTGATGGTCTCACTATCAGTTAGTTGTAATTGAGTAGTGTTTTTTTACCGGTCAAGCTGATTACCATTATCAGCTTGATGCGACCAGCTTAGTTGAATAATTAATATTTTCGTCTATATTAAACGGATGATTGAATTTGCTTACTTATGCGTGTTTGCGTGAGTAAGCATGTCATTGTCCCTATTTGATAAAACTGGAAGCAAAACTCGATGCAAAAATTTAAACAATCCAAGCTCAAAGTAGCATGCTTATCATCACTCAAGAGTTTGGTTGCAATTACTGTATTAACTGCTTGCTCTGCAACCAACAATACGCCACCAACTGCTACTCTTGAAAACAATCAAGCGGGCTTGGTCGTTTTAGAAAGCCAAACTAAAATTACCGATGGTGCTTTGCATTTTGATGGTAAAAAGCTGAATCATAAAACGTTTGAAAATCCATCAAAAGGCCCAGAGTATGATTACTTCTTTGGTAAAAATATTTCGGCGCATGGCGATGCGGTAAAACCATACAAGCACTATGTATTTATGACTTGGTATAAAGGCGGCAAAGACAATCGTAATGTGATGTTGTCGCGTTTAAATACTAAAACAGGCAAGGTTAAAACCATTGAGTTTCCGCATCAACATACCGGGTTTCGTGGAGACCCTCTAGTTGGAGAATCGCACAATACGATAGGGTTAGCCGTTAGCCCGTTAAATGGCACTATTCATATGGTTTACGATATGCACGCCTATCGGGATGATGATGAAAATGGCCGTTTTAAAGGACGTTTTGTTAACGACTTTTTCCGTTATTCATATTCAGTTCCAGGCGCTGCAGACGTGAGTGACGAAGAATTCACATTAGCGCAATTTGTAAAAGATACCAGCGAAGTGAGCGAAGGGCCTGACGACTATAAACACCTAACCATGACGGGTGATTTAGCCGATAAAGATAATTTTGTCGCTTTAACTTATCCAAAATTTTATACCACAACTGATGGCACATTAATCCACTATATGCGCTGGGGGGGCAATAATAACGGCGCTTATTATTTCAATAAATACGATGCAGAAAAGCAAAAATGGACTCGCTTTACTCCGTTTAATCACAAAGATCAAAAAACTCATGGGCACCCATATAACTGGGGCTTGTACGGCTACATGAAGTACCTAAATGGCAAACTTAGAGTGAGCTTTCAACAGCGTAGTGCCGACAATAACGACAGGTACAAATATCAAAACGGTGTGTATTACGCATACTCTGATCATCCTGATGGCATGGGCGAGTGGAAAAACCATAAAGGTGAACCTATGACTTGGCCTTTGGTGAACTCTGATGAAATAAAAGTGTTTGAGCCAGGCGATTATATGACGCACCAAGAGCCGAATTCTGTGTATATTGTTGGTGGGTTTGACTGGACTGTCACGGAAAACGAAGACATTCACATTATTAGTAAAGCTCGTTCGACTGACAGAAAGCGCCCTGATTATGAAGAAGTCGCTATTCATGCCTACAAACCCGCTGGTGCGAGTGAGTTTAAAATTTCGACCGACTTCACCGGTGGTGACTCAATATATACAGCTGGCGATGATATTTTTATCATTGGTTTGAAAAACGGTTATCCATACGTAGAAAAAGCCAAAGGCGGTACCAATGATTTTGTACCTATGTATCAGCAAAAAGGCGGTACCCAATTTGACCACGGTACAATTCATATTAAAAACGGTAAGGCGTATTATTATTTAATGGAAAGAGGCGAAGGCAGCTCATTACCATTGTATTTGCAAATTATCGATTTAGGCATTAATTAACCTAAAAAGACTTTTGATAGCCTAGAGCGTGTTGATCTTTGTGGTATATTTTTGCAGCAATTTGAACAAAATTTATACCAAAAAGTTCAACACGCTCTAATATAAAGCTCGCTGTAACTAGCGAGCTTTTTTTATTTGTTTTGGGTAGCAACTTGGCAGCATTAAGGCTTTTCTTATAAAAGTAGTTAATTATTCACGTCAACAAGGCTCTGATATGAAAAAGCTAATCAAACACGTTGTTCCATTATTCACGGTTGCTATATTTTCCATGTTAATCGGCTGCAAAAGCATCCAACAGGCGCCGGTAATCGAAGAAGTGGAGATGGTTGAGTATTTTGCCGACAATGCACTTGGCACACCTGTTGCGGTAGTTCAGCACCCAGCTGGTATACACAAAGATGGTATTACCTATGTCTCCTATCAAGGACCTTTAACAGACCCGTATGTTGCGGCTTACAACCATAACACTAAGCAATGGCAAGGCCCGTATCAAGCTGGAGAAAGCGATCTGGGGCGATTAAAGTCAAAGCGGAAAAAGCCTGATAGTCACGGTAAACCAACCATGTTAATTGACGACCTAGGTTATATTCATGTGTTTTTCGGAGGCCATGGCGGTAGTCGAGAGCATGGCGAAAATTTGCTGGGAAATTACAATTCAGGCCGAAACAAACATGTGGTGTCTAAGCGCCCCGGTGACATCAGTGAATGGCAAGAGTTGAAAAATATTTCAGTATTTGGCACATACAATCAAGCGCTAAAGATGGACAATGGCGATATCTACTTAATCTACCGTCATGGTGCGCATCGTAGTGATTGGGTTTACCAAAAATCGACTGATCATGGCCGCACGTTTGCCGAGCCTGTTTCGTTTTTAAAGCATAAACCTCATGAAGAAAGAGATATGCACGATAGCTGGTATGTTTGGGCAACGCGTGGGCAAAACGACGACATTATCATGGGGTACGATTATCACTATTGTTGGAATGGCCATCCACGTGGGCATATTCCAGAGCGACATGATTTGTATTACATGGTTTTTGATACTAAAAACAATTCATGGCGTAACGTCAAATCAGAACCTTTGAGCATACCAGTTACCCGGCAAATTGCAGATGAAAAAACCTTAGTGGCGCGTACTGGTGGTGATGATATGTGGACATTCAATGGCACAGCGCATTTAGCGCCTAATGGTTATCCGCACTTGTCGATAAATGTAGGTAAAGATACTGGTCAACCTTGGGGTGGGGCAAAACAAACTCGTTATTATAGTTGGACTGGCAAAGCCTGGATTGGCGGTCATCAAGTAAACAACCAGTTATCCCAAAACCGTGGTTCAGAAGGTGACTTTGTGATTGAGTCGAACAACAAAGTTAAGTTCACCCTTGCTTACCAAGAAAAAAATAACGATGCGGTTGTCGCTGATTTTCATAGCCAAAATGGTGGACAAAGTTTTAGCAAAGGACACGAGCTATTGCGCATAAATGGCGTCAGTTGGTCAGTGAGCTCGCTTATTCAGGATGCTCATCCAGATGCACGTATATTGGTGGCCGCGCGAGAAAAAGGCACACAATGGCAGAAAGTGTATTTGTTAGGGGATAACGGCCCAATAAAGCGGGTTAAGTCAGAAGCTTTAGTCCTCAATCCTCAATAACCCTTTTGGGTAAACCAGTTATGTAGTCTAACTCAAGCGTTATATATTCTGGCAATTGGAGTTTAGGTCTAAACGGCAATGGTTGATCGTTTGCAGGCAAGCCATAATAGTTTAGACCTTGCTGGCTGGTTTGAAAGTGCTGTTGCACCATAAATTCAGGCAGAGCAAAATCGTAAAAGGCTACCTCATCAATTGCGCCAGAAAACACTTCTTTGTGCCATTTATCCTTAGACGGATTATTACCTATAGTTGCGGTTCCTGGCCCACCAGATAATACCTTTGAGCCTGCTGGGTATTGATAAAAAGCATGTCGTTTTCCGTCAATGTAAATTGCTTTTAAACCAGTGTACGTATTGTAAGTAGCTGCTATGTGATGATATTGGCCATCGGTTAAATCCGCTAGGCTTGGGCGGCCATTTTCCCCATCTAGAGCTACATTTAGTTCATGGTAACCCTGACCCAGAATGAATAAACCAAAACTCAGGTTTTGCTTCAAATCTCCTTGTGGTTTGAGAGAACTTTTGCCCACACCATGTTGAAAGCTTAGTAATATTTTATGTTCGCCATCATCATGATCTTTTCGAAAGATAGTATCTATATCACCTATTTGGCCAGAAAAACTCGGTTTGATCAGCGCTTCAATAGTAACACCATCGGTTACTGCAAACGAACCAGTGCCAAGCACAGTACCCCCACCGCTGCCAACTTCAATTCTAGCATTGCTCCCTGAGTTAAACCTAAAAGCACCATTACCGACTTCACCGACAATTCTATCGGCACCTTCAGTTGGGATACCGTGTGAATTACCGGTTAAATCAGTCACTCGATCACCTGTCCCGTTAAATCCCCAATAATGCGTAGGGCGCCAGCGCAACGGCATAATTCGGGTTTCTTTGCCTGTGATCAGTCGTGGCAGATTATGGGTTAAATCGTAGGTCAGGCGACTACCATTTGGTGTCATTATGGTTTTTTTACTGTGGACGATAATATTCTTGGCCGAACCAGGTTCAAGTTCAAGTTTTCCGCGTTTGAGTCGTACCTCATTGTGATTAAACAATTTTATGATTGAGTGAGGTGCTAGTTTAATTAAACTACCATCTTCTAGCTGGAGGGTTGCGCCGTGCTCTGTTTTGTAATCACCGGTAAATAAGTATTCTCCATCTAACTTTGCTTGAGTTCCCTGCGGCGCTATTGTCCCTTTTATCACTTGGGCAATATGAGTAGGCCCTGTTCGGGTAGTAAACCACCAAATACTCAATATTACACAGGTCAAAACTAATAGTGCGATCACAATAACTTTTTGAGTTATTCGAGGTCGTTTGTAATCGGTTGGCTGGTCTAGGTAATCATTTTTATCGTTTGCTGAGTCGCTTTGCTGGCGTATAACAAATTCTTCGGTCATGCGTCGATAAATAATTTCCATATTATTTGCCGTTGGCTTTTTTAGTTGCGCATGCATGTTTATGTAATCGTAATAAAATTCTTGCGCAGCAAAGTCACCCGACAGCAGTCGCTCGAGTTTTTCTAGCTGTTCTTGTGTTGCAACATCGGAACAAACAGCATCTGCTATTTCTCTGACCTCGGAAAATTGATCGGTACGGTTCATGATGAGGCCTCTCGACTTTTGTTCTCCACACAATCAAACAATTTTTTACGCAGTTTAAATACAGACTTTCGAATGGCGTGAATTGACCTGCCCGTTATGTCGGCTAACTCTTGTGCTGTTAAATTTTCGACATAGAATTTATGATAAATGTTTTTTAATGGTTCGGGCAACAATGAACAACAGTGTTCTAGCATCCGCCATTTTTGTTCTTGTGAACCCACTTGGCTTTCGATAATTGCGACGTTTTGGCTAAATTCCTGTAAAAAGTCATCACTTAAACCCAGCTGATACTTTTTTTGCGATTGCCGATAATGCCGCACGCGATTAAATGCAATTACATTGGCCCATTTTGAAAAGTTGCTGCCCAACTCAAACTTGTCAAACTCTTGCCAAAGGGTTAAACAGGTTTCTTGAAAGATGTCGTCGGCTACACTTTGACTAGAAACAAAAGCATAAATATAAGCGTATAGGCGGTTTTTATCTGCTTCAAATAATTGACCAAATTGAGAAGATCGAAACGCTTCCATAGTGTTAGGCTCGATCCGCTGAGTGTTTAATGGTTTAGTTGAACGCAAGGGCTAACCTATGTTGATAATTCATGGCAAATAAACGTCACTTAAACAGCTTTAAATACCATATTAAAACAAAAAAGTTCAAATTCGATAACGTTTATTCAATATACCGAATAACTACCGCAGAAACAACGGTAGTTATTCGAAGGGGACTAGGCTTAAAAGTTAATCAGTCGAACAGGGCCGAGCAAACCTGAACTTTGTAATTTCTTGGCTGATTCTTTTTTAAAGAAGTTGTAGCCAGTAAAGGTGACTCTTTGGCTTTTGGGCGGTTTTTGATTGGCATTTAGCCATGGCACAGTATCACCTGTCATCTTATAGCCACTGGTATCTGGTAGAGCCTCATCACCAATTAAGCGATTGACCCAAGTATTGGTAACTTTTACTTGTAGCTCATTAAAACCAGCTTGAACAGCCGGTTTTATATCCAGCGCAAACGGTGGCTTCCACAAGGTTTTTAAGACTATACCATTAATACTGACTTCGGCAATTTGTTGCACGTCGCCTAAATCTAAATAGATGTGCCTGGACGAAGCGATATCGTCAGCCGAGACATTAAAAGGTTTGCTATACACAGCTGTGCCAGAATAATACTTGATGCCTTCATCACTATGATTTACCCAATCAGTCAAACCAGTAAATATAGTTTTGCCTGGCCCTGCCCATTGCCTATCAAATTCAACAGCCCAATTGCCCGTTAAAGTTTGTGATTTGTTAGCCGTTTGGCTATATATGTGATTAACTAAGGTTGAATGTGTACTCGTATAATCCACTTTACTGTTGTCGCGGCGAATAAGAACAAAACGGCTTGCGTGTGGCTCGAGTGTCAGTGAAGTTTTTAACCTAGTACCTTCACGGCTAAATTGACTGATTTTTTCAATGCTCCCATCATCTATATTCCAAATTTCGGGCTGACCATCACCATCTCGAACATCAAGATTAACTTGTTTTAACTCTGGAAATTCGTTGTGGAAAAAATACAAGGTATTTTCGCCAATACGTCGTTTGGCAAAGTGTTCCATCGGCTGCCCATCTATGATGAGATCTGGCTGAAAACCAAGCTTATTAATAGAATTAACTAGGTTATAACTACTCACTACACCCTTTTCATAAGTAATAATCGAGTCGCTTTCATTGCCCCAAAGCTGATTGGCTATGCGGCTAAATTCTGCTTGTTGCGGCCACTCGCTATAACCAATCACTTTTTGCGGCTTTTCCCCAATTACAGTTGCGCCAGCAGCGACTAACTCTGCGATGCGTTCTAGCGTTTTAAAATGCATATAGTCGGTTTTGTTTAGATACAAAGCACGATAGCGAGTACCCTCAGGTAAAACCAAATAACCATCTCTAACGCTCATGCGATTCAGTAATACATCGCTATTGACTAAGTCATATTTAAAACCAGCAGGTACTTGAACAGAGCTACCGCCTCGTACCGGTGCTGCATCGCCCACATGTACCAAAAGGTCGGCATCTGGCACGCCTTGCTGCAATAAATATGAACCGCGTGCTAAATATTTAAACCATTCTGCACCACCGTTGTACCACCAAGTTTGGGTTCGATCGAAGTGTGAACCAATCGAATCCATAGTCATGCCAGGTTTTATATGGTTGTTTGGCTGATGGGCAAAGCGGTGGAACATGGTTTCATTGATGCCGCGTGTCCACATGTGGTCGCCATGGTGTTTATAATAATAGGGGTGTCCAGACCAATGAACGACATTGATTGAGGTGAAGGACTCGGCTGAGATAATTTTTTTACCATAGATATGGCCAGATGAAATCGCAGCACTGGTGCGGCCGTGATATTTTTTATTCTTGCCAAATGGCGATTTAACCCAAAATTCACCCATTAACCTGTCTGCTTTACCACCTGATGCCAATTCATCAAATGGCCCCCAACCATAAGGTTCGATATAAGCCTCTAAGCCATATTCGTTTGAGATACGAGTAAACTCACCAAAATAGTTTTCCACCATTAAGTCAGATAGGTGCTGGCGAAATTCTTGCAAAATACCGCCAGTATGTTCTGGCGATTCAATTACCCGACCTGTCATTAGGGGTAACCAAGGGATAAAGTCGTAGTCGAATTTGGCTTTAAAACTTTGGTCAATGTTTTGCGTCCAGTTTTGACCACCAACTTCATAACTGTCGATTTCAGTTGTCTTCAATGATTTAATGCCTTTAGCCTTAGCTTTATCCACTAGCTTGCCAACGTACTGCTCAAAGTGAAAACGTAATGCTTTGGCATCAAATTTATCCACTTCTAAACCTTCACCTTCCACTGTTGCAGGCACGTTATAGGCGCCGGTACTGGTATAACCAAAACGTAATACTCGCCAGTTGCCTTCGGGTAATGCAACTCCTTCTTTTGGTAATTCGCCGCGGTTTAAAACGATAACATCGCTCGCTTTGGTAATGGCATCTGCTGCTAAAGTTGGGGTTAAACTCAATTTACCGCGCTCCATTGAGTTCATTGAAAACCAGTTGTCAAATCGAGGAATTGACCATAAATCGAAGCGCTTAATTGTGATGGGGTTATCGAATACTAAGCGGAAATATTTTGCGGTAAAACCGTCTTGTTGAGCGCTCACCAACTGAGGACTAAACGCCCATAACCTAGCGCCTGGGCGAGGGCGTCTGAGCTTATTTACAACCGTTTTAAAATTAACACCATCGTCTGATATTTGCAGCAATGCATCACCGTGACGGTTTGGCGTTTCAATATGCAAACTGCGTAGTGTTGTTGCGTGTTCAACTTCTATTTGTAACCAATACGGGTGTGCTTTATTGTTGTCGGAAGTTGGTTTGCTATCCCAGCTACTTGAATCTTGTTGGTCTGTAAATTTAAACTCTGTGTCCCAGTCGTTATCGGTTAATACGGAAGTATCTAAGTTTGGGTTTGAGCTGGTAATTTTTGCATTAGCAAACGCATTACTCTGGTTGTATTTATTGGCAGGTAGAGCAATGACAGCAACGTCGCGATAAAAGCCCTCATAATAACCGGGTTGTGGTGGAATAACATTTTTACCGCCTTCAACTGCTAATTCTGACCAAGTAATACGCTTCATTGACATTTCAGGTGTAATCCAAGGGCCACCACTTGATGTCCAGCCATCGGCATTGTGTACACCAAATTCAATATCGTTTTTGTCTGCTGCAGCCGCCGCATGCACCAAATGGTCAAAAAACTCATCTGTACCAAAACGCACAGGTCCACGCGAAGAGTAAGGTTTATTGCGACGATGCACATGAAAGAAAATAGCACCGCCAATACCTGCATCTTTCATCGCTTTAAAGTCGCCACTAAAACCTGGTTTGCTCATATTGCCGTTCATCGCATGCATCCAAGTTTTAGGAAGGTAATTTTTTGCAGGTTGCTTGAATGCCTCTGGTGAAAGTTGTGTTGCTAGGCTGCTTGAAGTAACACCTGCCAATAGCACCAGCCAAGCACATTTCGTTGTTCGTTTTAAGCTCATTTTAGACCTCAGTGGTAGATTTTTGTTGCTATACCTTAAGTACCTTTACCAACTAAATGCATATTCTGTTGACGTTGATACCAGCCTAATTGTTGGTATTTGTACTAGTTTTTTATGGTCGGCTATGTTTTTTTGGTATTAATTTGATTGATTTTGACATTTTATAGTGGAAAATGAAAATTATCAGCTAAAATTAGCTATTATGTAAATAACCATTATTGACATATCAAGAATCGGTTTAAGTGGTTTACACCATAGGTATCTTTATGAAATTGATAAAACGAAATACAGTCAACTCAATGTTAGTGCTTAAGAAAACGGCATTGGCTGTTGTGATTGGCAGTTCAGCTTTACTTTTAAACGCATGCTCATCTTCTAATTCTGAAATGACTTCAGCAGATTTAAGCGAACAAGAGTTTTTGGCTAAACGCAGCGCATTAATTGCTAAACATTCGGTCAAAGATAAAGTTTTTGCGACCTTACAAGCTCAGGTTAAACCTGGTGATAGTGAAAGTGCCGAATACTGGCGCTGGCGCATCGACCAATACTTGTATGGACAATATCCTGAGTATCAACCAATTTACGATGCTTACAAAAAAGGTAAAGGCTTTCACGATATTTATGAAATGCCGCCAGAGCAACTCGGGCCGAAAAAGCCTGTACCAGATAGATTACCTGCATTACCAGCGGACTATTTTTCTGAAAATTTACCGGGTAATCCGCACGCAGGTTGGCACGATGTGGTTGGCAATAAAATTTATATAACTTACCAAGGTAAGTTAACTGACCCTTATATTGCTAGCTTTGATATGGTGACCAAGCAGTGGGAGGGTCCATATAAAGCGGCTGAAAGTACCTTATCTAAGGGTGACAGAAAAATTGATAGTCATGGTCGACCAATTATCGAAATAGACAGCAAAGGGCATTTGCATCTTATTTATGGTGGCCATGGGGGAGAGCGTGAAGACGGTTTAAACCCAATGTCTATTGATACCCCGCATGCCGGCGGCCGAATGTTGCATGTAATGTCAGAAAAGCCATATGACATTAGCAAGTTTGTGTATGTGAATGACATTACTCCATATGCTTCGTACACAGCCAGTGAAAAAATGGCCAATGGTGATATTTATTTATTCACCCGTGCTGGCACGCATAAATCACCTTGGGTTTATTACAAAATGCCAGCAGGACAGAGCAAGTTTGAAGCGCCTGTGATTTTTACTTGGCCAGTACCCCAGCCACACAATCCAATTAATGTAGACACCTTTTACATTAAACCTCTGCGTGTTTCAGACACTGAAATTGCCATTAGCTCTTTATGGCATGAATGTAACTTCCTTGAATATCACGACAAAACTACTTATTCGCGCGTGAACGTGTATTACATGAAGCTAGATACTACAACCGGTGATTTTTATAACGCGCAAGGGGAAAAGTTACCTATACCTATCACGCTAGATATTGCGAATGCAAAAACGCTTGCGTTTGATTCAACCCAAAGAGAAGAAACGCCATTTGGTACAGACCCACTTATCTTAGAAGATGGTAGGCCTGCTGTGGCGTATCAAGCACGCACTAAAGACTATCGTGAAATGCGTATGGTGTCTTACAACAATGGCCAGTGGGTGCATAGTCAGCCAATGCCTGGTACGAGTAAACGGACTTTGCGTGACGCTAACAACAAGGAAATTAACAAAATTGTAAGCCTAGAAACTTTGGGTGACTCTAAACAAAGCAATAATGCTGTTGTTGTTTACAAAGATGCTAAAGGAAATAGTGTGTTTGCAACTGCTACAAGTACCAATGGTCAAGATTGGCGGGTGGACAAAGAGCAGTTTAGCTTGAGCAAAGCGCGCATTATGATGGAAGCGGTTAAAGATAAAAGTGACAATACAGTTGGCGTTATATTAAGCATTAAACGCGGTGCGGCACAACGTTTGTATTTATGGCAAGACGGTGCGTTACGGGGTGTGTAGCTAGCGGCAGTGCTTATTAACAATGTTTTGAGGCCTATAACTATAGGCCTCTATAAAAGTTAACAAAGTTGTTTAGCCAACTGCAAATCTTGCAGCACAATATCATCAGCTCGTTCTTTATTGATCTCGCCTGTGGCGACAAACCCCATTTTCTGGTAGAAGTTTAACGCTTGTTGATTGCCATCTAACACCCACAAAGTGATGCGTTTGGCTTTTGCTAACGTCATTATTTTTTCGCATTCCGCATAAAGTTGACTGCCGACACCCAAGTTAAAATGACTCGGTTTTAGGTAGATAGAACTTAGCTCGTAGAATTGTGTATTTTTATAATTTTTCGGTTGGCCGAAACAAATAAAACCGACAATTTGATTATTCTCAACAGCAACCAACACCTGCGCTAACTCGCGGCCAATAATGCGCTGCCACATATCTACGCGTTTTTCTATTGTGTGCTGAGCTAGAGCTAAATCAATATAAATTGCGAGTATC
>NZ_ARZY01000034.1 GCF_000568405.1 Catenovulum agarivorans DS-2 | reverse complement strand
TATTGAACGAAAAAGATCAGCTAACTCTAGCAAGATTACCTGTGAATGCCCGTGGTACATGGATTACATGGCGGTGCGGAATGAACCCTTATTTTCTTTGTAGCCGTGATACTTATTATAGGCATGTGAAAGTCATAGAGAAGATTACAGGTGTAGATATAAACAAGAAAAGTCCTTCAGAATCAGACCACTAAATATACATTATCGGCTATTTGATGTGAGTGGTGAAACGGCGCAAGTTTCACCAGTGTCTATTCAAACTTTAAGTTAAGATAAAAATTTACTTAAAGTTTGAATAAACAACTTAACATCTATCGGTTTTGAAATGTGTCCATCCATGCCTGCGGCCATAACTTCCTCTACATCTTTAACCATAGCTGCTGCTGTCATCGCAATTATAGGCACATGTTTGCCTTTTTCTTTTTCTCTAATTGCTTTGGTTGCTTCATAACCGTCCATGACTGGCATTTGTAAATCCATTAAAATTAAATCGTAGTTTTGTTCTGATTGTTCAAACAGTTCAACCGCTTCCTTACCATTGTTTGCAACCTCAGGTTGTAAAGCAAACTTGTTCAATAACTCAATCGCGACAAGTTGGTTAATCTCATTATCTTCGACAAGTAAGATCCGTTTACCATTTAGTTGAGGTATGCCGCTCCAATTATTACTGTCACTGATGTTATTCGGCTTAATCTCACCAAAGCCAGTACCTGCTTGCAGATCAACTAAAACGTCATGTAAATGCGAAGCAAAAACTGGTTTTTCAATAATAGCATCTAACTCTACTTTTAAGCGTTGCGTCTGTTCTAGTACATGGTCTTTACCATAGGCTGTTACCATCACAATTGTACATCTTTGTTCTAGTTCCAGTTGGCCGAGTTTTTGTTGGATATAGCTGGTAAGTTTAATGCCGTCCATTTTGGGCATTTTCCAGTCAACAATAATTAAATCGTACGGCGACTTTTGTTGGGCTGCGCTAATCACCATATCCATCGCAACCTGTGGATCATCCGTAACATCAACATGAAACTTCCATGATTCAAGTATTCCGTTAATGATATCGAGTGTGTCGTGGTTGTCGTCTACAACTAGGGTTTTAAGTCCCTCTGAAAGTTTATGTGCCAGTTTTTTGGGCTTTCGCGCTTTTTTAACTGGCACACTAAAGGTAAAGATACTGCCCTTATTCGGTTCACTTTCTACCGTTATTTCGCCGCCCATTAAATCAATTAAGCGTTTACTTATTGTTAAGCCTAAACCCGTGCCACCAAAGCGCCGTGTGATTGATTGGTCGGCTTGAGAAAAAGGCTGAAATAACCTAGCTGTTTGTTCTTCAGACATCCCAATACCCGTGTCTTCAACACTAAAAGTCAGCCAAACTGAATCTTGTTTATGGCTTTGGGTAACGGTTATGGTAACCGAACCGTTTTCAGTAAATTTAATTGCATTGCCGACTAAATTATTCAAAATTTGGCTTAGTCTGAGCGAATCACCACGGTAAAACTGAGAAATTCCAGGCTCTATTTTAAAGTTTAATTCATTGTGTTTATCGTCAGCTTTAACCGTTAATATGCCTGATGTTGTGGTCAGCAGCCTTTCTAAATCAAAGTCTTCTTCAACAACATTAAGCTTGCCAGCTTCGATTTTAGAGTAATCCAAAATGTCGTTTAGGATATTCAGTAATGCTTTAGACGAGTCTTCAACTTTTTGTAGATGCTGTTTTACTTTTTCGTCTAATGGCATTGATAATACGAGTTGAGTTAATCCAATAATACCGTTCATCGGTGTTCTAATTTCATGACTCATATTCGCCAAAAAGTCGCTCTTGGCTTGACTTGCTGCGTCTGCTTTTTCTCGTAACGCAATTAGATTCGCTTGCATTTCTTTTTCGGCGGTAACATCTAAATTGGTACCAAGCATGCTAATTGCACGCCCAGAATTATCTCTGATAATGACACCATTTGCCGAGATGTGTTTAACGGTATTGTTTGGAAATAGTAATCTAAATTCAGAGTTCCAGCGCGTTTCGTCTGAATCTAAAACAGAATCTAAATGCTGTTGAGCTTGTTGAATATCATCTGGATGAACCATACTTTGCCAGAATTCATAAAACTGGTTACTCTGCTTAACTTCTTCAGGTACTGCGTAAATTTTGCATAGCTGCTCATCCCACTCTTGGGTGTTTTGCGGTATATCCCATTGCCATACGCCAAGATTGACAATGTCAGCGGCCAGCTCTAGCTTACTTTTTTGTTGTTCTAGTCCTTTAGCTCGTTCAATTGCGATTTGCCATAACCGAATAGCAACAACAATTGCAATACTTAAAACAATGCCAAATGCTAGAACGATTTCCGTCAACCCTGTGCGTAATTGTTCAACTAAAGTGCTTTTGGGTATCACTTCTATTTGCCAGTCAAGTTGGTTGAGTGGCCTAACTTGTCGCCATTGTTTAACAAAAAGTCTGTTGTCACTTCCGGTTTCTAAGTTCACGGCTTGTGATATTTCTTTGCTATTGATTAATAGTTTGTACCCTAACTCATTTTGCTGCTGTTTGGTTTGAGCAAATAAATTTTGAACATCTAATGTGACCGCGATTAAATTTGCTGGAAAAGAGTTAGATTTTATCTCAATCATATAATGGATGAGCTGGCGTTGTTTGTTCAATGTAACTTGAGAAAAATAGCCATTGTATTTATCTGTATGGTGTTGTTTGTTTTCAATGTGGTTAGTGATATCACTAATTTGATTTGGCTTCTGGTAAACAAGAGAATCAAAGTATTTGATGTCATTGCCTTTAAGCAAAGTAATTGCCACTATGCTTGGATGATCTTTTAGATAGTTGGAGATATCCTTACTTAATATATTGTTGTCTATGTTATCTAATAGCCTGATTCGTTGTGCCAAACGGTGAAGTGGCAGTTTGTATAGTTCAAGCTGTGTATCTATGCTTTTGGCAACGTTAATTGCATTGTCTTCTATCGCAGCTTTAATATTTTTTGACTCTAGCGCGACCAAGGTTTGCCATAAGATAATGACAGTCGCAACCAAGCCAACGGTCGCAACCGCAGAGCTCCAATCTTTAGTTGTAACATCTGCCCTATATTGATTGAATATTGACAACATTAAACCTACACCTAAAGCTATAAAACCAATAGATGTATGCACTGCCATTCTGGTGTAATGACCCCAACCATAAGTAGTTTCTAACCCTGTTGTGTAGCCAGACAAGGCAATTAGGCCTAACGCGACAATTAAGGTGCTAATAATAAAGCTAGCCAAAATTGTAATGATTTTCGAGCGATGAGCCGTTCGCTGCAAGCTAATCGCAAGCCCTGTTAAAAAGAAGCACAATGCGGTGTTTGGTGCCATTCGGCCTGGATGAGAGGTCTCTGTTGTTACGTAATGTTCCATTAATAACTGGTCAATTCCAAAGTCGCTTCCGAGCAGATATTCCAGCAATGTTGCACCACCGATCAAGCATAGAAAAATAGCGAGTGGCTGAACAATTTTTTTATGTGCTAACCAAGTTAATGCTATGCCTGCCAGTAAAAAACCAAGTGCAGTGTTGTACTGCATTGGCACAAAGTGCGGTAAAACTTGTATCAGTTGCTGGTTATGTGTGTACCAACCAATTATGACGATAAAGCCGAGTAATAAAGTAAAGATGCCGAATATAGAGGTTAATTTTTTAAAGTCAGAACTTAGCATATTGCCAGTATTTCCTTAGTGGCTTCGGTCATTACAATCAGCGAATGTGACTGATATTAGAATATATAAACAATAGCTTAAAATCTAAATTAATGAAATTCCCGCGACTGAGTTTTTATCTCTCCTAACAAAGGCGTGAGGTCTTCAAGTTTACCGGCAATAACATGGACAACATTATCGGCTTTTTCAACTATGCCTTTTACTTTAAGAATTTTGGCGGTTAGATAAGCTTGTTTTTGCGCTCGTGCTGTTCCTGACCAAACCACAACATTGATATTACCAGTGTCATCTTCAAGCGTCATAAACGTTACGCCAGATGCTGTGCCTGGTGCTTGTTTTCCTGTAACGACGCCAACAACTGTCACTAATGATTGATGTGTTTTTTCCGTGAGCTCAGCCATACGGGTAAATTTACCAAGTTTATCTTGTTGCTCTAATAGCTGAATTGGGTGTAAATCTAAGCTTAGGCCTAAAGCTGCGTAATCTTCAGTTAAGGTATCTAATGCATTTGGTTTAAATAAATAGCCTTGCTCGGGTTCGTGTAATTGGCTAAATAACGGCAAATCACTTTGGTTATTCATAATTTGCCAACGGCTTTGGTATCGATTATCCGCAATTTGAGCAAATGCATTGGCACTGGCGAGTAATTCCATATCGCGCTTGTTGCCAATTACTTGTTTGACTTGTTCAATAGATTGATAGCCGTGCACCGGTCGATTTAATACTAGCTTTTCAGCAGTTATTTGGGTTAAGCCTTTTACTAAGTTAAAACCTAAACGCATGCTTTTTTGCGCACCTTGAATAACCACTTTGTGCTGTGCATCAGATTGATTAATACAGACAGGCAAAACTGTAATTTTGTGTCTTTTAGCATCTTGCACTAGCTGCGAGGCGCTATAAAACCCCATAGGTAAACTGTTTAAAATGGCGGTATAAAATTCAGCTGGATAATAATATTTCAGCCAAGCAGATACATACGCAAGCACAGCAAAAGATGCTGAATGGCTTTCCGGAAAACCATATTCACCAAACCCACAAATTTGCTCAAATAACCTGTTGGCAAATTCTGCTTGATAACCACGGCTGCGCATGCCATCTATCAGTTTGCTTTTAAATTTCATCAGCTCGCCAGACTTTTTCCAACTGGCCATAGCGCGGCGTAGTTGGTCGGCTTCGCCGCCAGAAAAACCAGCCGCAACCATAGCTAGTTTAATCACTTGCTCTTGGAAAATCGGCACACCTAAAGTACGCGCTAAAACTTGTTCAACCTCTTTGGATGGGTATTCAATTTTCTCTTCACCTTTGCGCCGTTTTAAAAACGGGTGCACCATATCGCCTTGAATCGGCCCAGGTCTAACAATGGCAATTTGAATCACTAGATCATAATAATTGGCAGGTCTAAGCCTAGGTAGCATGCTCATTTGTGCTCGTGATTCTATTTGAAATACGCCAACAGTGTCAGCTTGTTGGATCATGCGATAAACATTTGCATCATCTTGCATACTGGTGATATCGGCTATGCTTAATTGCCGTTGTTCTGAGGCTGCTATCATAGAAAAACATTTGCGAATGGCACTCAACATTCCTAGTGCTAATACATCAACTTTTAATAAACCTAAACTTTCTAAATCATCTTTATCCCATTGAATAACGGTTCTGTCAGGCATAGATGCATTTTCAACTGGCACAAGTTCATATAAAGGCCCAGCGGATATAACAAAGCCGCCAACATGCTGGGATAAATGCCGCGGAAAACGCAAAATTTCATTCACCAAATTGATAAACTGCTGACCTTTAACTGACTCCGGCGTTAAACCTAACTCAACCAGTTGGCTTTGCCAGTTCAATCCTTTGTCTCGTCGATTCATGTTTTTGATAAAATACTCTAATTGAGTAACATGAATACCTAAAGCTTTGCCCACTTCTCGAATGGCGCTTTTTAACCTATAGGTGATCACTGTTGCTGCAATAGCTGTGCGGCGTCGACCATATTTTTGATAGATATATTGAATGATTTCTTCACGGCGTTCGTGTTCAAAATCTACATCAATATCTGGCGGTTCGTTGCGTTCTTTTCTGATAAAACGCTCAAATAATACAGCTATTTGCCTTGGATCAACCGAGGTGATTTGCAAGCAATAACACACAACAGAATTGGCCGCTGAACCGCGCCCTTGATACAAAATGCCCTGCTGCTGCGCAAAACTAACAATGTCATGAATGGTTAAAAAATAATATGGATAATTGAGCTCATCAATTAATTGAAGTTCTTTATCTATCGTTTGTTGCACATTCTCTGGCACACCATCTGGAAAACGTTGAGCTTTGCCCTGCTCAACTAATTCGCGTAAATACCCCATAGCACTTTTACCTTCGGGAACTAATTCGGCTGGGTATTGGTAACTTAATTCAGCTAAATTAAATTGGCATTGTTCTGCAATATGATGGCTGGTTTGTAACCACTGGGGTTTAAACAATTTGTTTAGTTTATCAATCGAACGCAAACTACACTCAGCATTACTCAATGCTTGATAACCTAACTTATCTATACTTGTACCTAAACGAATTGCCGTCACAGTGTGTTGCAGTGATAAACGCGTTGGGCAATGCATTAATACGCCCCCTACTGCTGCTATGCTTAACTCAAGTTCATCCGCTAACTGCTGGCAACGGCTAATATAGCTATTTTCTTGGTGGGTTAAATGCCTTTGTATGCCAATATATAATCGACCATTATGGTATTTTTGTAGCCAACGCCCCCAGGTATTATCTTGGTGACTTCCTTGTGGTAACCACAGAATTAAACAATGTTTGAGCGACATTAAATCCCACTGCTCTAACTGGTATTGGCCTTTGTCGCTACGCCTCCTCGCGTTACTGATAATACGACAAAGTTCGCTATAGGCTTGATGATTTGGACACAAGGCAACTATCGACAAACCTGCATCTAGTTTAAATAAACTGCCTATAATCAATTTTATAGCTAGTTTTTGCGCTTTAATTGCTGTGTACGCACGTACAACCCCAGCGACAGAGCACTCATCTGTTATTGCGATGGCTGAGTAGTTTAAAAAATTGGCGCGACTGACCAGCTCCTCTGGGTGAGATGCACCTTGTAAAAAAGAAAAGTTGCTTTGGCAAAAAAGCTCTGCATATTCCATTAGCTAAAAATTCCATGCAAATACCATTGTTGTGCGGGTGTACGATAAATCCATAACCAGACACCTTGCTGACTCCGAGCTATAAAATAATCGCGAATAACCGCTTGATTATCCCACCACCCGCAGACAATTCGCTCTGGCCCTTGTTGAATCGTAACTTGCTCAGTGAGCTTTTTCGGAAACTCAAACAAAAAACTTGGTCTTAATAACCCTGTGAGTTTATCGTTGGTTTTGTGTCTAAAAAAATCTGCTTTAATGGCGGTTAATTGGTTGGCTTGCTCTGGCCTATGATCGTCCTTTAGCTGTACGCATAATACGTTGTTGTCCCCTAACCTAGCCTGCAAACGTGAAATTAACTCAGGTAAAGATAAACTGCCGACAGGTGCTTGGTTGAACATATCGGCTTTATTTTCTTGGCTAGACAATAACCGTTCAACCTGCAAGTTGATTTCAATAACTGGCTCTGGCAGTTGGCAACTTTCAAGCTTTAAAGCAACTAAGCTCGCCCACTTATCTGCTTTAAACTCACCTTGACTGCTAGCTACGGTTAATTGCACCTGCGATTTTTCTCGAGTAATCAATTGCAACTGAATTTGCTGGCAGCGTTTGTCACGCAAATATAAAAAGCGTTCAAGCTTATCTAGTAGTTTTTTTATTGAAGGTAATAGTTTTTGACTATCGGATATTTCAAACAACAAATCGAGTGATTGCTTAAATTGTTCAGGTGGGTGATAAAATCCAACCACTTGTTGTAACTGTCCAGTTAACTGGCCTAAGTAAGTCACTAAACTGTGTTCAAACCTTTTATGTAAATCGGCCAGCGGCAATTTAATTAATTCAGCTAAATACTGAATGCCAACTCTATTTAACTGCTCAATTTGTTTTTTGGTTAAATCTGTTTGCTCAAGAGAAAGCTGCCCAAGCAAATAATTAATTTTATCCGCCGAGCTTGTTAATAAATTAGTGCCCGCTTGTGCCAACAAACGCGCAGCAATCGGCGAATACGCTAAACAATATTGATACTGGTAACCCAGCTCATCTAAATGATTTTTGAGTGTTAACCAGTACTTGTCTAAACTTTGGTAAAGCATGAGCATATCACTGACTTTAATCAAAATACCCTGTTGATAATGTAAAGAGATATCAGCCGTGACTAAATAAAGCCATTGTGCGATTTCTAAAATGGTTTGTTGCTCTATATCCGCTTGGTAAGGATATATTTGTAATTGTCGATATAAAGCCGAAGCAGTGGCTATGCCCATGCCTGCTTTTATACCATGCTGCTTCGCTATTGTATTAAGTTGCACAATACGGGCATCTTTACTATTTGAAATAACAATTGCATTGTTATCTGCATGCCTTTGTTCCGATAGCAGCAACTTATCCAACTGCAAGTTTGGAAAATGTAAATATAACCACAAAGCCGCTGACATCTTGCCTTCCTTTTGCTTATCCGCCAGAAGCTTTGGCTGGAAAGTGGATAATATTATTGTCAAACGCTTGCTGCTGAGCCGCAACAGTCGTTAATTCTGGCCATTGTTGGCACATATTGACCACAACCCAAGGGCTTGGCCAGCCTGCTTTTTGTTTATTTATTTTGACTTGCAACCCTTTAGGATGAGCTTTTAAACTTAAACTGGCTTCGACTGGTAATGAGATATGCGGTTGTTTATCTTGACGTAAAATAAACAATCGGCAATGCCCCTGCTGGCAGGCAAGCTGTAAACGCTTGATATGGTGCACTTCAAAACGGCCTGCAAGATTAAGCATTTGCGGCCATATAAATACATTTTGGCAAGCGCCACTTTTACAACACTGCTCAGCAGCCCATAACATTTCTTTATGATCTTGTACTTTAACGACAATAACTTGTTGAGGAGAAATACCCGCGTAAGCTAACAACTGACCATTCAATACGCCAGGCGGTTGAATAAAAACAGAAACTGAATCATGGCAAGCCGCCAAACATAAGCGCAGCTCACCAATGCCTGTTGCAACAAACATTTCATGCACGCCAGTTTTGGCAAAACCACCTTGCAGGCTCTCATCAAGCTCAGAGTAACCAGTTGGCAATCGCTCACCAATAGCCTGCCGAGATTGACCTCGGCCACGCCATAGCCAATGTTTATTTTCTAAAGATTCAATAATGCTTGTCATAAATAACCTGTATTTTTATACAGTATAATTTAGCAGTGGCAAAAATCAAGTTGGTTTGCAGGATGGTAATGTGCGGATAAATATTGTCGAAGCATGCAGCGTTTGCGTCTCATGGCTGTGGTTAAATGCCACTCATCCAAAATAATGCTTTTCTAATAAACAGATCATCTCTTTTTGATGCTGTTTAATCATATCTTTGTCCCACTCACCGTTTTGCTTCAGCTCAAAGATTTGTTTTAACTTGAGTGAGTCATATACTGGTTTGGCTTTGAAATCTTCCTGTTTTTTACCAACCGTTTGATTACTGTAGGACGAATTTTCGCCCGGACTCAGTAACACAAGATTGCCAAAAGCATTCAAATAGCTATCTTCTAACCGCTTATCGTATTCTTCATGTTGTGGGTGAACATGCTCAACAGAGTTCTTTGAACTAATGCGGTATTTTCTGAATTTGTCATCAGCTCTATTTTGCTCATTTTTCCAAAGCACATATTCCAATTTCTGGAACCAATAATGCTCAAACCCAGTACCATTGATTTGTTTTAGATACGCACTCATTTCATATGAATTACCAACACTAACCTCTGGCTTTTTGAGATAGTTATAACTTGCCTGCTTTTGACTTAACTGTTCATAGAACAAAGCTAATGACAGTTTGTTATCAATATCTTCTAACTTAGCTAATACTAAGTCTTTATCGTCAGTATTGTTTTTAACTAACCAGCCTAGAAAAGATGTAAGCCAATACTGGGCGCTTCGTTCACCAGTGAAGTATCGAACGCTTTGAAGTTGGCTTAGCTCTGTAATTTCTGTAGGGACTCGGTTTAATCTGCTTTGTGTCTTTGAGAAATTAACATTACTTAATCGTAAAGCTGCCGTGGATTCTTCGGCCTTTTCTACCCACTTCACAACCCACTTATCAAACTGGTAGCGTACTTGCCATAAGCAATCTAAAAACTTAATTACCTCGAATTCAGAAGCATTTATCACAAACTTTTCAAATGCTTGATTAAGTCGCTCACCATTAACACGACTTGCAATGTCTCCATTACCAGATTGAGCGTTATAAATTCTAAACGTGTGAATTAAAAGCAACGGAAAACTAATAATAGAGCGACAGTACACCTCATTATCAGAGTCGTTAGCATTGCTGTCAGTCGCATTTTTAGGCTCAGACTTACTTAACAAAGATTCATCTTTAACAATCTCTTCAAGCGTTAGTCCTCTAGTATTATTGAAACCTTTGTCTAAACCATCCAGAGGCTTGCTGGTCTCAACAAGCTTAAACTTTGTCTTATCAAAACTTGCAAGCTCTACATCTTGGAGCTCATTCCAGTTAGAGGCAGCAAAAACACGCCTCACATTGCGCTCAAAGTAATTCTTTAGATTCTCACACACTTGCCACAAGCCATCATACTCATGACGGTTTTTGCTCAACTTACCTAAAAGCTTCGATTTTAAAATATCCGATTGTTCTAGCTGCACACCACTGGTATTCATAGTCGCGAACAGTTTATTCAAATCGGTTCCAGCTGGAATAATGTTATTAACCCAGCGTACTTGCTGATAAAAGTACTTAGCAAAATTAACTAAATGCGCTTCACCTTTTTTCCTGTCCTTGCGTATTTCTTTAATAAAGCTCGTTGCTGTATTTAACGCTTCGGCTAAATACTTGGTATATTCATTTTTATGAATATCTTCATCAGAAGGCTTATGTGTAAACTCTAAATCCGTCCATGAACACAATAAACCTTGTACCATTTCTCTAATTGAAAACGTAACACGAGGAAAATGCGCCAATGTCGCAACGTTTGAAAGCTCACAATCAACATTGGCTTTTTTAAATGCAATGGCAATCAGCATTAAGGTAGTCATGCGCTGTTGCCCATCAATCAATTCAAAGCTCACCGATGCATCTTTGTTCGCTTTTTTCGACAATTGAGAAGAAAGTACCGTGCCAATATAATATTGGTGCTCTTTGGCAATAAATGCTTGCTCTATGTCCTGTAATAACTTTAATACGCTTTCACCGCCCCACACATAGGGCCGCTGATAAGATGGGATTTCAAACGCGATTTTGTTTATTAATAAATCCTGTGGTGTTTGTACTTTTGTTTCGACCTGACTAACACTAGAAGTATTGCTTGATACAGCTAAACTCATGCAAAACACTCCCGTAATGCTTGAACATTTTTCTCTTTAATCTCTGCTAATTTGCTCTTTATGCCTTGTTTCAATTCGGCATCAAAAGACTGAGCTATTTGATTACCAGTGCGCTCTGCTATAAGTATGTTAAAAAACTCAGCATAACCTTTTAAGAATTTTTGCTTTACTCCATTAGCAGGCTTGCCGTCTCTATCTGATATTCCAATGTTATCGGGCGTTATATCTCGCTCAAAATTTTGCAACATTGCAACTAACTGCTTGTGCTCATAAGCCGTGGTTATCCAGTCAAGTAATGGATAATTTTTCACAAATGAGGAAATAGAGTCTTCTCTGACTGTTTTTTCATTGAAAAGTCGAATAGAAAAGACACATCGAGCTAACCAAAAGCTGGCTTCATTAAGATGCTCTGTTCCAAATTCACTGACATATAGCAAAATAGCAATATCAAACAACTCTGTTAAAAAATCGCTGTTATTCGCCGTTAACACCACCTCGTTGTAAAACGAATAGAATGGCTCTAGGTAAGGTTGAGACTGCTCAACCATCAAGGTGTGATATAGCTGATTAAAATAGGCTAAATAATTAACCGTATTTATACCTGCATTCAGTGGCTGCTTAGCTAAATAGCCATCAACAAGTTGCTGAGATATTGCTCCCGATAAGCTTTTTATTTGAGCGCCACGGCTAAAGGCTACGTCTTCATTTTTGCAGCCCATATTCTCGGCAAACTCTTTTACAATGGCTTTTTTAACACCTTCAGGTGCTCGGTGAGAAGGCACATGTTTAAAACCAAATGCCTGCCAGCGCCTTGCTTTAAGCAGCCTGTTAACCACACCATCTAAATAGTTAAATGACTCCCACTTACGCGCAAAATTGTTTTGTATTTCACTGGGTATTGCCCGTAAGTGGTGGGCTTTAATGACTTGTGGGCCAGATAGTCTCACGCCCCCCGTATTTTGCGTTTCAAAAAAACGATAGGCTTCATCTTCAGATTGTGTGATCACAACGGTGAAGTTAATACGCTCTAATTCTAGCGATAACAATTCTTCAGGGAGCGATTGTGATATTAGCCACTGATAGTTTTTGGCAATACGCTCATGGCTACTTGGCGAACCATACAGCATATTTGGCAGAGAGTAACTGTTACCACTTTTAGTTGCTATTGCCATGCAAATTAACTGCAAAGTCGTAATACGCTGTTGACCATCAATAATATTTAAAATAGTTTCAGAACCATTAGTAACCTGATGCAACACCACGCTGCCTAAATAGAGTAACGGTTTTGTTTGTGAATCAATGCTTTCAGTATTCGCTGTAAAATAAGCCTTTAGGTCATCAAGTAAAGCTTCTACATCGCTAGGAGCCCATTTGTAAGGGCGCTGATATACTGGAAGGTTTAATCGAGCCTTAAAGCCATTATGCGGCTCGTGAGCAATATTAATTACATCACCAGAAAATAACTGAGCAGCCGTTACACTATTAACGGCGATGTCATTTGAATTCTTTACTAAGTCCTTTAACATCATCTCTGTCAACCCACTCCAGACACTTTGATTTTGCCTTTCACAACGCTGTTGATAACTATAGTTTTGTATTCTTTGAATTTTATAGAGCCATTAACAGATAAGCCATCTGGATCGGCGAGTTCTGGTTTAGTATAGTATGTCGATTTATTTTTCTTAATGTAGTATCAGTTAAAGGCATAAAAACCAGCTGGTCACAAAAGGTATATTTATGATGCACCTAGTGATGCACAAAGACAAGAGAAAACCAAAAAACTCAACTTATACAAGCATTTCAACTACATAAGTTAGGATGGAGAACAAATATGAACAACAAAAACCAACCATCCATACTTTGGCATGATTATGAGACTTGGGGGGCGTCACCTAAGCTAGATCACCCTGCGCAATTTGCAGCAATTCGCACGGATTTAGATTTAAATGAAATTGATGAGCCAAAAGAGTTTTTTTGTAAACTGCCAATGGATTATTTACCCAACCCAGAGGCTTGCTTAATTACTAAGCTTACGCCAAAGATCGTCGAGCGCAAAGGTATTTGTGAACATCAGTTTATGCAAAAAGTATTAGCAGAGATGTCTAAACCTAATACTTGTAGTGTTGGCTACAATACCATTCGATTTGACGACGAGGTTACTCGATATAGTGCGTACCGAAACTTTTTTAACCCATATGAGCGCGAATGGAAAAATGGCAATAGCCGTTGGGATATTATTGATTTAGTTAGAACTTGTTATGCACTTAGGCCTGAAGGTATTAACTGGCCGAAAAAAGAAGATGGTTCACCGAGTTTTAAATTAGAAAATTTAACCGTTGCGAATGGTTTAGCACACGAAAATGCGCATGATGCTGTTTCTGACGTGCGTGCAACAATTGCGATGGCTCGTTTAATTAAACAAAAGCAGCCTAAGTTGTATCAATACCTGTTTGATATGCGCAATAAGCGTAAGTTGGCAGAGCTGATTGACATCAATAACTTAACGCCACTTATGCATGTGTCCTCCAAAATTAAGGCTGAACATGGCTGTTGCACTTGGATTTGTCCAATTGCTTGGCACCCAACTAACAATAATGCGGTTATTGTTTTAAATCTCGCGTTAGATCCAAAACCTTTGGTTAATTTATCGGTGGAAGAAATTAAACAAAATATGTTTAAACCATCAAGTGAATTCGCAGAAGGTGAATCTCGATTACCGATTAAGCTAATCCACTTAAATAAGTGCCCAGTGCTAGCAACAGCTAAAACATTATTGCCAGAAAATGCTGAGCGTTTGAAAATAGACAGACAGCAATGTTTGAATAATTTAGCTTTTATTAAACAAAATCCAATCATTCGTGAAAAGCTAACCCAAGTATATGAATCAATGGAGTTTGAAGGTGCTGTCGATGCCGATTTTGCATTATATGATGGCTTTGCATCAGATGCTGACCAAGCTGTTATGGAACAAATTCAACAAAAACGTGTAGAAACTTTAGCCGAATTTCAGCCACACTTTGAAGATGAACGCTTTTCAACTTTATGGTTTCGTTTTAAAGGCCGTAACTACCCTCACCTACTATCGGTTGAGGAGCAAGCAAAATGGCGCAGTCATTGCCAACATAGGCTAACTGATGAATCAGGTACTTACGGGTTGAGCCTGAATAGCTTTGCCAGCCAAATTCAACAATTAGCTGAGCAATATTCTGAAGATCAGGCGAAAATGTCGGTTTTAAAGTCACTTTTTCAATATTTAAACGAATTATAAGGATAAAATATTAGACACAATGGGGATCTGTTGTCTAAAATTTTAGATAAATGTAACAGTCTATATACTAAGTGGCTGTTTGCATTTTTTATTTACGAAACATTTTTAAATTGACTTGTCATTTTTTAATGTTTTTAGCGGTAAACAAAAATTGACAATAGATGAGTATGCATTGTGCCTGTACCTGACTATATTCCAGATCACCTGAAAGTGATACTGAATGAAGACGCGCACGGAATCAGTTTCCCATGTAACTCAGGATGCCAAATGCGGTTTATACGTAATAAAAAAGACCTAGGTGGTTTTTATTCGTATAAACAATGGGGTGGAATTGAAAAAGCGTTAAAAGCTGCAATCAATCGTAACAAACAACTAAAAGCGCTTTATCCAACTCATATGATAAAGCGCAAACATAAACCCAACCCTAATACCAGTTGTGGTTATAACGGGGTTGGGTATAGAGAAAAATTAGACAAAAGACGAGGCGAAATAGAAAGGTTTTATTGGGTTAGTTATCGAAAAAATGGCAAACCAGCGGTTAAGACTTTTTCGTTAGGCTACACTGATTTCCCCTCTGAGCTCCAGTTGCATGCCTACCGGACGGCCGTGCAGTTTCGTGCTGAGTGGGATGAACTTGGCCACGACATGAACGAAAGCAAATACAAAAACTGGAAAAAACAAAGGCTATATGTTTTTGGCTATCCTGCATTTGAATACAGCAAGCCAAGGCGAAAACGTACATTAAAGAAATCAGCGTAATGCTGTTTTCTTTAATTGATCTCTAGCCCCTTATTGGCGTAACATACCGATAGATTAAGACTTCAAGGAGTGAACAGTGTCAAATATCTATCAATTCTGCGTAGAAAAAGCAAACGGCCATCAAATCTCATTAAACCAGTTTCGTGGTAAATGGCTTCTTGTTGTCAATACTGCTAGCCATTGTGGTTTCACTCCCCAATACGAGGGGTTAGAAAAACTCCAACAGGAATATGCTAATTGCTTGCAGGTATTAGCATTTCCGTGTAATCAATTTGGCGAACAAGAGCCAGGCCGCAATGAAGAAATTCAAAGCTTTTGCAGCCTAATGTATAAAGTGAGCTTTCCAGTACTGGCAAAAATTGATGTAAATGGCGAGAGCGCACACCCTCTATTCAAATATCTCAAAAAACAGAAAAAAGGCTTATTAGGTAGTGAGTCAATTAAATGGAATTTCACTAAGTTTTTAATTTCCCCTGAAGGTGAAGTTGTTAGGCGCTATGGCTCTACCACGACGCCTGAGAAAATAACGAATGAGTTTGCCCATTATGCCCAACAAAATTGCCCTGTTTAGTGCTAAACCTTACGACAAAACCTATTTTGAACAATTTAGACATGAGTTTGACTGCCAAGTCGACTATTTTGAAGTGCCATTAACCGAACAAAATGTTCAGTTATGCCAAGGCGGATACGACGCAGTTTGTGTTTTTGTAAACGATACAGTCAACCAAGCGGTATTAAGCCAGTTGTCAGAATTCGGCTGTAATATTGTCGCTTTAAGGTGTGCGGGTTTTAACAATGTCGATTTACAAGCCGCTGAAAATTTAAATATACGGGTTTGCCGGGTCCCTAGCTATAGTCCCGAAGCGGTCGCTGAGCATACAGTTGGTTTAATGCTTACTTTAAGCCGCAAGTTCCATAAAGCTTACAATAGAGTTAAAGAAGATAACTTTTCACTAAATGGCTTATTGGGTTTTAATTTATTTAAAAAGACCGTTGGTATTATTGGTACTGGTAAAATTGGCCATGCAACCATTAATATCCTAAAAGGGTTTGGTTGTAACATTTTGGCATTTGATCCCACTGAAACGCCAATTGATGATGTGGCGTATGTCAGCTTGGAAACTTTATACAAGCAGGCTGATATTATTAGTTTACACTGCCCTTTGACTCCACAAACTCATCATCTAATTAACCAAGATAGTTTAGCGTTAATGCGCGAAGGTGTAATGATAGTTAATACAAGCCGAGGTGGGTTAATTGATACCGATGCAATGATTAAAGGATTAAAAGCTCGGAAAATCGGCTACTTAGGGTTGGATGTATACGAACAAGAAGCAAACTTGTTTTTTGAAGATTTAAGCAATGAAATTATCGATGACGATGTATTTCAACGTTTGTTAACTTTCCCAAATGTATTAATTACTGGCCATCAAGGCTTCTTTACACAAGAAGCCTTAACGGCTATCGCCCAAACCACATTGGGTAATATTCAACTTTTAAATAATCAGCAAGATTGCCTGAACCAAATTAAACCGAGTTGATTCAGGCAATATTGGTTTATACCAATAAAGATTGATTAATCTCAGTTAATACCTGTTTGGGATTGTTAGCTTGGGTAACGGGTCGGCCAATGACCAAGTAATCAGAGCCTGCCTGCATTGCTTGAACAGGTGTCATGACTCGTTTTTGATCGCCAACCGCACTGCCAATAGGACGAATGCCAGGCGTGATTAATTTAAAATCTTTGCCATAAGTCGATTTTAATAAAGATGCTTCCTGTGCTGAACAAACTACACCATCTAAGCCCGCTTGCTGCGCAAGCCCTGCCAATGCGATAACTTGCTCGCCAGCTGGACGCTGAATGCCAATTTGTTGAATGTCTGTATCATCCATGCTGGTTAATACGGTTACACCAATCAATAAAGGTGGCACAGCACAATTATCGTTGAGCATTTCTCGTGCGGTGCGCATCATTGTGGTACCACCGCTACAATGCACGTTAACCATCCAAACACCTAACTGGGCCGCGGCTAAACAAGCCTTTGCAGTTGTCGCTGGAATATCGTGAAACTTTAGATCCAAAAACACATCAAAACCCTTGTTGCAAAGTGCTTTAACAAATTCAGGACCAAAATAGGTAAACATTTCTTTACCCACTTTTAAACGACAGTCTTCTGGAGAAATCTGTTCAACAAAAGATAATGCTTTGTTTGCATCATCAAAGTCTAACGCCACTACTACAGGTGATTCGGTAATACTCATCAAGTCTAGTCTCCAGTCAGTCCAATTATAGGTTTCACACTTCCCCAATGTTTACAACGCGGACATTGCCAAAATAATAAACTACCTTGGTAACCACATTGATCACATTCAAATTTCGGAAGTTGTTTTAGTTTGTTTCTCACCATGCCTTCTAAATTTACCATCATTTGTTGGGCTTCAGGTGAGTCAATTTTTTTCGCATTCAGGTGCAATAAGTGCGCAAAACCATTGATAGTTGCGTGTTTTTCCAACAGTTGAAGTACTTTTTTACGCGCATCAGAGTTTTTGCTTTGGTTTTGATAAATATCTGCTATTTGTGCAACAACCGCCGTACTGCTGGTGATCTGCCCAACCTGCTCTAAAAATTCGAGCTTTTGTGCTTCCTCAGTGATAAAGGTGTCAATTTTTTCCATCAATAACACAGCAAATTCGGGGCATTGTTTTGCCAACTCAATAGCACATTGTTGCGCTTGTTTTTTGGCATTATTAGCAGCGTAATGATCTATTAATTCAAGATAGGCTCTTGCACAATTTGTTTGTAAAGCAATGGCTTTAACTAACATTTGTGCTTTAGTTTCACCTGTGTGCGATGATGCTAATTCGCACAACAAATAGGCTTTAGTATTAGAAAAATTTTCGCCTTCTAATACTTCAACTGGCTCAATCATTTCGTAGGCTTTTTGCCAGTCTTTAAAAACTTGATAGACACGCGATAACATCACTCTTGCTTCGCGTGAACATTGTTTGTCATCTAATAACGGCAGCAATAAAGCTTCAGCTCTGTCGTATAATGCACAATCTATATAGTCGCGAGCCAATTGCATGATCGACGTGCGTCTTTGCTCTGGGCTTAACACGTCTTGTTTAGCTAAAAATTGGTGAATTTTTATTGCCCTATCATTTTCCCCTTTGGCTCTAAATAATTTGCCTAAGGCGATATGAGTAGTAAAGGTTTCGTTATTAACTTCGAGGTTTTCAATTAAAACATTGATTGCTTTATCACGCTGGTTGTTCAGAAAGAGGTTTAAGCCAGATAAAAAATCTTGGTTAATTTTTTCGTGTTGTTTTAATTGTTCTTTACGGTAACTATTGCGGCCCATTATGTAGCCATACCAAGCGACTACCGGTAGGAGTAAAAAGAGAATTTCAGGCATTTATTGATCTTTAATTTGCAATCTAAGCATTTCGATTTCTCGGTTAAGCTTATTAATTTTCCAATTGCGCTTTTGTAATTGATATTTCAGTTTAAACGTATAAATAGCCCAAGCTATTGAAGAAACAGCAACACCAAAAAACAAAAAGAGCGCCAGTGCAACAGCTAGCGGCATGGACTTTACAGCCAACAAATAATTAAGCTCGACCTGACTGGTATTATAACTTGATAACAGAAGTAAAATACCAGCTAGGATTATCGCAACTAATAAATAAAGCGCTGTTTTCAAAATGAATCCTTGGGAATTAAGCGTTTAAACTCGCATTTACACGTTCGCGTAATTCTTTACCTGGTTTGAAATACGGAACATACTTGCCCTCTAATTCAACTGATTCGCCAGTCTTTGGGTTACGACCCGTGCGCGGCGCTCTAAAGTGTAATGAGAAACTACCGAAACCACGAATTTCGATACGGTCACCTTCTGCTAGTGATTGCGCCATATATTCGAGTAATTCTTTAACACCTGATTCAACCTCTTTTAATTGCAAAGTAGGTTGTTTAGAAGCCATTAATTCAATTAGTTCAGACTTAGTCATGTTGTTACTCCGGTCTAATTTAAAGGGGGTACTACCAAAGTATAACAAAGGAAGGGAAAAAGAGAGTAGAAAATCTACTCTCTTATTTGATTTTATTCGCCTTTTTGAGCGTTTTTAAATGCTTCAGCCATAGCGTTGCTGAAATTGCCTGAATCTTGTTGCTTATTAACAGATTCTACAGCAGCTTTTTCTTCAGCTTCGTCTTTAGCTTTGATTGATAAGCTTACAACACGGTTTTTGCGATCTACGCCCATGAATTTAGCTTCAACAGCATCACCAACGTTCAATTCAGCAGAAGCGTCTTCTACGCGGTCACGAGAAATATCGCTTACACGTACATAACCTTCAACACTTTCAGCTAATTCGATAGTCGCGCCTTTAGCGTCAACTGCAGTAACAGTACCAGTTACAACAGCACCTTTCTTATTAGCGTTTAAGTAGTTAGTGAATGGGTCTTCGTCAATTTGCTTGATACCAAGAGAGATACGCTCACGCTCTGCATCTACTTGTAATACTACAGCCGTTAACTCTTCACCTTTCTTGTAGCTACGAACTGCTTCTTCACCAGCAACATTCCAAGAAATGTCAGATAAGTGAACAAGACCATCGATGCCACCGTCTAAACCAATGAAGATACCGAAGTCAGTAATTGACTTGATCTTACCAGACACTTGGTCGCCTTTAGCGAAGTTCTTAGCGAACTCTTCCCAAGGGTTAGCTTTACATTGCTTAAGACCTAATGAAATACGACGACGTTCTTCATCGATTTCAAGTACCATAACTTGAACATTGTCACCCAAGTTAACAACTTTAGATGGGTGGATGTTTTTGTTAGTCCAATCCATTTCAGAAACGTGAACAAGACCTTCAACGCCTTCTTGGATTTCAACGAAACAACCATAGTCAGTTAAGTTAGTTACACGGCCTTCAAGTTTAGAACCTTCAGGGAAACGTGCTGCCAATTCAGACCAAGGATCGCTACCTAATTGCTTCAAGCCTAGAGATACGCGAGATTTCTCTTTGTCGAATTTCAATACTTTAACTGTGATTTCATCACCAACGTTAACGATTTCGCTTGGGTGCTTAACACGTTTCCAAGCCATATCAGTGATGTGCAATAGACCGTCTAAACCGCCTAAATCTACGAACGCACCGTAGTCAGTTAAGTTCTTAACGATACCAGTTACTTCTTGGCCTTCTTCTAAGTTAGCTAATAATTCGCTACGCTCAGCACTTGTTTCTTGCTCGATAACAGCACGACGAGAAACAACTACGTTATTACGTTTTTGATCTAACTTGATAACTTTGAATTCTAATTCAGCATTCTCTAAGTAAGTAGTGTCGCGTACTGGACGTACATCTACTAAAGAACCTGGTAAGAAAGCACGGATGCCTTCAACTTCAACTGTAAAGCCACCTTTAACTTTACCGCTGATTAGACCTACAACAGTCTCGTTGTCTTCACAAGCTTTCTCCAAACGGATCCAAGCTTCGTGACGCTTAGCTTTTTCGCGAGAAAGAATAGTCTCACCGAAACCGTCTTCAACAGCGTCTAACGCTACGTCGATTTCATCACCAACGTTAACTTCTACTTCGCCTTGAGCATTGTAAAATTGCTCAACAGGAATAGCTGCTTCTGATTTTAAACCAGCATCAACTAAGATAACGTCTTTTTGGATTGCTACGATAGTACCTTTAACAATGGCACCAGGACGGGTTTCGATTTCGTTTAAGCTTTCTTCAAAAAGCTGTGCAAAACTTTCAGTCATATATAAAGTTTTCTTGAATGGTAATCCGAGTTAAATCCAAATAACTCAGGGTTGTTAATAATAACCGGCAATCCTTAGCCAGTTTCCAGACTCAAATACAAAAAAGTTATTGACCTAGTTTTTCTTGCATAAAGCGAAAAACCTTGTCAACAACTTCATCAATCGTCATTGCAGTTGAATCAATTTCTAATGCATCTTCAGCTGCCACTAAGGGAGAAACGCTTCGATTTGAATCTCGTTCGTCTCTAGCTTGAATGTCGGCTAAAAGATGTTCAATTTTAACTGTAGGATCGCTATCTTTCAACTGTAGATAGCGTCTTTTTGCTCTTTCTTCGGCACTCGCAGTCAAAAATATCTTAACTTCGGCACTTGGAAACACCACTGTGCCCATATCTCGACCATCGGCCACTAAGCCTGGTGCTTCTTTAAATGCTCGTTGGCGACGCAAAAGTGCTTCACGAACGCGTGGCAAAGAGGCAACTTTAGAGGCTACCGCGCCAACTTTTTCATTACGAATGGCACCCGTTACGTCTTCACCTTCTAAAATAACGCGAGTTTGGTTATCTTCTAAAGACGATTTAAAGTGCACGTCTAACACAGATGCTAATGGCGCAACAGATCCTTCATCTGTCGGGTCAATATCGTGATGAATTGTTGCTAAAGCCAAAACACGATAAATTGCACCGCTGTCAAGAAAGTGCCAACCTAATTTGTCAGCAACATACTTACTTATGGTACCTTTACCCGCACCACTTGGGCCATCTATGGTAATGACTGGTATTTGATCCGTCATCCCTATCCTCTTCTATTGTTTAGCCGTTCTTTTGAGCAAAGTCCTGCATAAAGGCAACCAGCGCTTCTACGCCTTCTAGAGGCATCGCATTATAGATGCTTGCTCTCATTCCACCAACTGATCTATGCCCTTTCAAAGCTAACAAACCAGCTTGCTCTGACTCTGCCAAAAATTTAGCATTTAATGCTTCATTTTCGAGAAAAAATGGAACGTTCATTTTGGAACGATACTGCTTTTCCACTTTATTTGAATAAAATTCGTTGCCATCAATAAAATTATACAAAAGTGCCGCTTTTTGCTCATTAACCTTTTGTACTGCCGCAACTCCACCTTGAGATTTCAGCCACTTAAATACTAACCCAGCTAAATACCATGCGTAGGTAGGTGGCGTATTAAACATTGAGTCGCTGTTGTTTTGCACTGCATAATCGTATATTGATGGCGTAAAGCCGTTTGCGCGGCCAATTAAATCTTTACGCACAATTGCAATTGCCAATCCCGATGGGCCAATGTTTTTTTGAGCACCTGCGTATATAACACCAAATTTAGAAACATCGATTTCTTGCGATAATATGCAAGATGACATATCTGCAACCAAAGGTTTATCAACCTCTGGAATATAGTTAAACTCGATACCATCTACCGTTTCATTCGGGCAATAATGGACATATTCTGCACTTTCACTGAGTTTCCACTGGTCAAAAGGTAATATAGAGCCTTCGCCTTTTTCATTTGTGTAGGTATCAGCTGCTAGATTAATTTGGCCATATTTTTGCCCTTCAGTGAATGCTGATTTAGACCAAGAGCCAGTTAAAACATAGTCAGCTTGCTGCTGAGCAGTTAATAAATTCATCGGGACCGCAGCAAATTGGCCTCGACCGCCGCCGTGCATAAACAGCACAGAGTAGTCATCTGAAATCCCCATTAAGTCACGCAAATCTTTTTCTGCTTGCTCTGCTACCGCAATATAGTCTTTGCTTCTATGGCTGATCTCCATTACAGAGACCCCCATATCATTCCAATTTACCAACTCTTGTTGGGCTAACTGCATAACAGGCTTTGGCAACATAGCCGGGCCTGCACAAAAGTTAAAAACTTCTTTGGTCATTTATATTAAATCTCTAACAACTATTCTTGACTGTCTGAATCTTGTTGGTCATCGCCTTCGGGTGAAGGTTTTGTGGCTTCACCTTCTACAACCGTTGCATCTTCTGCCAAGTCTTGCTCATCTTCTTCGACTTCTTCAATACGCTGCAAACCAACAACTAATTCGCCATCAGCAGTTCTAATTAAACGAACACCTTGGGTATTTCGGCCGATAACAGAAACTTCACCGACACGAGTACGAACAAGCGTACCTTTGTTGGTGATCATCATAATTTCATCACCGTCGTTGACTTGAACCGCACCAACTACCGAGCCATTTCGCTCGCTAACTTTAATCGAAACAACACCTAATGTTGCACGGCTCTTAGCAGGATATTCTTCTAACGGTGTACGTTTACCATAACCATTTTCAGTTACCGTCAATACTGCGCCGTCTCCATGTGGCACTATCATAGAGACAACATTTTGCGTCTCATCTAGCTTGATACCACGAACACCTGTAGCAGTACGCCCCATTGGACGAACTTGTTGCTCATTAAATCGAACCACTTTACCCGCATCTGAGAACAATAATATGTCGCTGTCGCCATGAGTAATATCAACACCAATCACATGGTCGCCTTCATTTAGGTTAAGCGCAATAATGCCGTTAGCACGAGGTCGAGAGTATTCTGTTAAGCGAGTTTTCTTAACCGTACCATTAGCTGTAGCCATGATGATAAATTTGTCTTCTTCGTATTCTCTTACAGGTAAAATCGCACTAATACGTTCGCCTTCTTCTAAAGGCAACAAGTTTACAATTGGTTTACCACGAGCAGTTCGGGTCGCTAATGGTAATTGATACACTTTCAACCAATATAGACGGCCACGGTCAGAGAAACATAAAATTGTGTCATGAGTATTGGCAATTAACAGCTTCTCGATGAAATCTTCATCTTTCATTTTAGTTGCCGCTTTACCTTTACCGCCACGACGCTGTGCTTCGTACTCTGTCAACGGTTGATATTTACAATAGCCCTCATGTGATAAGGTCACAACCACATTTTCTTCGGCAATTAAATCTTCCATGTTGATGTCGTGGGCTGCTGCAGTAATTTCTGTGCGACGCTCGTCACCAAACTCTTCTTTTACTGCTAATAGCTCGTCACGGATCACTTCCATTAAACGAACAGAGCTAGATAAGATGTACAATAATTCCGCAATTTCATCTAATAATGCTTTATATTCGTCTAAGATTTTTTCGTGCTCTAGGCCAGTTAGCTTGTGTAATCTTAAATCAAGAATTGCCTGTGCTTGTTGTTCGGTTAAATGGTACATACCGTCACGAATACCAAAATGATCTTCTAACCATTCTGGACGTGCTGCATGTGTACCTGCACGCTCTAACATTTCGGCCACATCACCAAGTGCCCATGGGGTTTCCACTAAGCCTTTTTTCGCTTCGGCCGGTGATGGTGAACGCTTAATTAATTCGATGATTGGGTCAATATTCGCAAGTGCGATTGCTAAGCCTTCTAATACGTGTGCACGCTCGCGTGCTTTACGTAATTCGAAAATCGTGCGACGAGTAACAACTTCCCTTCTGTGATTTAAGAAGGCTCTAATCATATCGACTAGGTTGAAGATTTTTGGTTGGTTGTTTTCTAACGCAACCATATTAATACCAAATACAACCTGCATTTGAGTTAACGCATATAGGTGGTTTAATAACACTTCACCTGATTCGCCGCGTTTAACTTCAATAACGATTCGCATCCCTTCTTTATCCGATTCATCACGAAGTGCTGATATAGAATCTATGCGTTTTTCTTTTACCAAGTCAGCCATTTTTTCAATTAAACGAGCTTTGTTTACTTGGTAAGGAATTTCGTGAACGATTATGGTTTCGCGACCATTTTCTGCAACTTCGATTTCCGCTCGTGCACGAATATAAATTTTACCGCGCCCTGTGCGATAAGCTTGCTCTATACCAGAGCGTCCGCTAATAATGGCTGCTGTTGGAAAATCAGGTCCTGGAATGATCTCAATCAATTCATCGATTGTGATATCGGGATTTTCGATCATTGCTAAACAACCACCAATAACTTCATTTAAGTTGTGAGGTGGAATGTTGGTTGCCATACCAACTGCAATACCAGACGAACCATTCACTAATAAGTTTGGAATACGCGTTGGTAAAACATCTGGAATGTGTTCTGTACCATCGTAGTTAGGCACAAAATCAACAGTTTCTTTTTCTAAGTCGGCCAAAAGCGAGTGTGCAATTTTAGCCATTCTAACTTCGGTATAACGCATTGCAGCAGGAGAATCGCCATCTACTGAACCGAAGTTACCTTGGCCATCTACCAGCATGTATCTCAACGAAAAAGGTTGAGCCATACGAACTATTGTATCGTAAACTGCACTATCACCATGAGGGTGATATTTACCGATTACGTCACCGACAATACGAGCTGACTTTTTGTAAGGTTTATTGAAATCGTTTTTTAACTCGTTCATCGCGAAAAGTACGCGGCGATGAACAGGTTTTAAACCGTCCCTAACGTCGGGCAATGCACGCCCAACAATTACACTCATTGCATAGTCCAAGTATGAGTTTTTCAGCTCATCTTCAATGTTGACTGGAAGTATTTCTTTGGCCAAATCATTCATATATAGGATATTTCCCTAGTTGTTATACTTGCTTTTTTTGCACACGATTTTGTGAGTAACCGTTTTTTAGCGGGCAATTCTACCACAAACCTCAGCGCATACCATTGAAAAAATAAGCTTTAGCTTGTCGATACAGCGTAAATTTTTATAATGGACTCATTAAACCCAAGCTAGAGCGAATAAATTGAGCAACATAGACCCAACAGAAATTGAAAAATTCAATGCGATTGCCGCACGATGGTGGGACCTATCAGGTGAATTTTCCCCACTGCACAAAATGAACCCTTACCGAATAAAATATATCGAAGACAACGTGGGTGGCTTGTTCGATAAAACTGTTTTAGATGTTGGCAGTGGCGGCGGTATACTTGCCGAGGCATTAGCACAACGAGGTGCCACAGTAACAGGCTTAGAACCCGCTCCTCAATCTGTTGAAGTTGCGATTGAACATGCACAACAGTCGCAATTGGATATAGATTACCACCAAGGTGTAATTGAGGACTTCGCAATAGACAGAGCGGAAACCTTTGATATTGTCACCTGTTTAGAAATGTTGGAACATGTACCCGATCCCGCCAGTATATTAACCGCAGCAATCAGTACGCTCAAACCAGGCGGTTATTTATTTGTTTCGACGCTCAATCGGAGTTTACGTGGGTATTTATTGGGCATTTTAGCAGCCGAATATTTACTCAACATAGTTCCAAAAGGCACCCATGAACATAATAAATTTTTGAAACCTTCTGAAGTTATCGGCATGATTGAACAAAATGATTGTAAAGTGCAAAAAGCAAATGGAATCCACTTTAATCCAATCACGCAAAACTTCTCGATTAATAATGATTTGGCTGTGAACTATATTTTATGCGCGAAAAAACTTTAACTAAACCTCAAGGGATCTTGTTCGATTTAGATGGCACCTTATTAGATACAGCACAAGATTTGGGTGAAACGCTCAATTATGTATTGTCCACGCTTAACAAGCCACCAGTGAGTTATCAACAATATCGCCCTGTTGCATCGCACGGCGCGGCTGGTTTATTAAAGCTCGGATTAGGCGAAAATTGGCAATCTTACGATGTTGAGAAGTTACGCCGGATCTTTTTGGATTATTATCTGAATAACATCAGCGTTCATACCGAATTTTTTGACGGAATGGCTGAAACGCTCTCACAACTAAACTACTACAATATTGCATGGGGCGTGGTCACCAATAAACCAGCCTTTTTGACCGATGTGCTGCTAACTCAATATCCAGAGTTTCGCCACTCTCAAATTAATGTTTCAGGCGATACATTAAAAGTTAGGAAACCTGACCCGGCGCCACTACTCCACGCATGTCAGCATATGCAAATTAATGCTGAACAATGTTGGTATGTCGGCGATGCGCACCGTGACATTGAAGCTGGTAATCGAGCAGGCATGCAAACTTTTGTTGCCAATTGGGGCTACACTCAAGATGAGAGACCTGTTTCTCAATGGCAAGCTAACCATATAATTGAGCACCCCTGTGAACTCATCTCCTACTTTAGTTGATGGTCACTGTTGATAATATACCCAATTATATTGGGTATATTTTTCGCGTTTGTATACGCTTTGAACAAGCTGCTAAATGCAATAGCTTTCATATAACAAAACTTAATAAACCAGCGCAAAGTAAAATAACCGACTTATTGGTCAATTAAAAAGCGGCTTTTTTTGTTTGAAAATACTTGACCTGCTAGTTTACTTTTAATGAAAAGTTAGCAACTACTAACGCGCAAAATACACGCCAAAAAAAATGCGAATTTTATCTAAAATCAAATCTTGCTTTCAGAGCAAAACCTCATTATCTTGTGTTGATTCCGCTAACTAGCCCCACATCTTGTGGATGAGTTTTAACCAGACTCAGACTGCAATGTGAAAAAAGGCTATACAAAAAATTATAAGATCAGGATTAACGACTCAAATGACTGACCAGCTCTTCGTAACTAAGCGCGACGGAAATAAAGAACCTCTAGACCTAGAAAAGTTGCATAAAGTTGTAACTTGGGCTTCTAAAGGACTTAATAATGTTTCAGTGTCTCAAGTAGAAATGAAATCTCATATTCAGTTCTACGATGGTATAAAAACCGAAGACATTCATGAAACTATTATTAAATCAGCAGCAGATTTAATCAGCGAAGAAACGCCTGATTACCAATATCTTGCAGCTCGTTTATCAATTTTTCATTTACGTAAAAAAGCGTACGGTCAGTTTGAACCGCCTCATTTATATGACCACGTGGTTAAATTGTGCGAAGCAGGCAAATACGATCAGCATTTATTAGCTGATTACTCGCGTGAAGAATTTGACCAAATGAACAACTTTGTTGAGCACATGCGTGATTTAAATTTCTCGTATGCTGCGGTTAAACAGTTGGAAGGCAAATACTTAGTTCAAAACCGAGTAACAGGTGATATCTACGAAAGCCCTCAATATTTATACGTGTTGGTTTCTGCGTGTCTATTTGCAAACTATCCAAAAGACACACGTATGGATTACGTTCGTCGTTTCTACGATGCAATCTCGCAATTTAAAATTTCACTACCAACACCTATTATGTCAGGTGTACGTACGCCAACTCGTCAGTTTAGCTCATGCGTGTTAATTGAGTGTGGAGACAGTTTAGATTCAATTAATGCTACATCAAGCGCTATTGTAAAATATGTTAGCCAACGTGCAGGTATAGGTGTTAATGCGGGTAATATCCGAGCATTAGGTAGCCCAATACGTGGTGGTGAAGCGTTCCATACTGGTTGTATCCCTTTTTACAAGCACTTCCAAACAGCGGTAAAAAGCTGTTCTCAAGGCGGTGTACGTGGTGGCGCAGCAACCCTATTCTTCCCACTATGGCACTTGGAAGTTGAATCACTCGTGGTATTAAAAAATAACCGCGGTGTGGATGATAACCGTGTTCGCCATTTGGATTATGGTGTTCAATTTAACCGTTTAATGTATCAACGTTTAATTAAAAACGAGAACATTACTTTATTTAGTCCAAGTGATGTTCCTGGTTTATACGATGCATTTTTTGCTGACCAAGCTAAATTTGAAGCTTTATATGTTCAGTACGAAAACGACCCCTCTATCCGTAAAAAATCAATTAAAGCAACAGAGCTATTTGGTTTGTTTGCGCAAGAGCGTGCGAGCACAGGCCGTATCTATTTACAGAATGTTGACCACTGCAATACACATAGCCCATTTGATCCGCAAGTCGCGCCAATCAAACAAAGTAATTTGTGTTTAGAAATTGCGTTACCGACTAAACCATTACAAGATATAAATGACGAAGAAGCTGAAATTGCGCTGTGTACTTTATCTGCGTTCAATTTAGGTGCAATTGAAAATTTAGATGAACTTGATGGTTTAGCTGAATTAGCGGTAAGAGCACTAGATTGTTTATTAGATTATCAAGATTATCCAGTACCGGCTGCGCACAACTCAAGTATCAACCGCCGAACTTTAGGTATTGGTGTAATTAACTACGCCTATTATCTTGCAAAAAATGGGGTTAAATACTCAGACGGCAGTGCCAACGGCTTAACACATAAAACCTTTGAAGCGATTCAATACTACTTGTTAAAAGCATCAAATGAATTAGCAAAAGAAAAAGGCAAGTGTCCTAAGTTTAACGAAACGACCTATGCTCAAGGTATTTTACCTATTGATACCTACAAAAAAGACGTAGATAGCATTTGTGACGAGCCACTACATTTAGATTGGGAAACATTGCGTGCTAGTATACAAGAACATGGTCTGCGCAATTCTACGTTATCAGCGTTAATGCCTTCTGAAACTTCGTCGCAAATTTCAAATGCAACAAATGGTATTGAACCACCACGTGGTTTTGTCAGTATAAAAGCTAGTAAAGACGGTATTTTGCGCCAAGTTGTACCTGAATATGAAAAACTTAAAAACCAATATGAGTTGTTATGGTCTATACCAAACAACCAAGGTTACTTGGGTCTAGTGGCGATCATGCAGAAGTTTATCGACCAAACCATTTCTGCAAACACTAACTATGACCCAACTAAGTTCCCGAGTGGCAAAGTGCCTATGCAGCAATTGTTGAAAGACTTGCTATATGCATATAAATTAGGTGTGAAAACTTTGTACTATCACAACACCCGTGATGGTGCAGAAGATCCACAAAAAGAAGCTAAAGCACAAGATGATGACTGTGCAGGCGGCGCTTGTAAGATTTAAAACACTTTTGTAGTTAACCGCAAAGGCCGTGCGTATGAGCGACGGCCTTTTTGTCTTTAAAAGAGAATTTGTATCGGCCTATGAGTTACACAACATTTAATAAAAACAATACTGATTACCTAAATGAACCAATGTTTTTTGGTAATTTAGTGAATGTTGCACGCTACGACAAACAGAAGCACCCAATCTTCGAGCGTTTAATTGAAAAACAACTTAGCTTTTTCTGGCGTCCAGAAGAAGTTGATGTCAGCCGTGACCGTTCAGATTTTCAAAAATTGTCCGAGCATGAAAGGCACGTTTTTCTAAGCAATCTAAAATACCAAACCTTATTAGATAGTATTCAAGGTCGCTCTCCTAACGTAGCTTTGTTGCCAATTGTTTCATTGCCAGAGCTAGAAACTTGGATTGAAACTTGGGCGTTTAGTGAAACTATTCACAGCCGTTCATACACACATATCATCCGCAATATTGTTAATGAGCCTAGCTTAGTGTTTGATGACATTGTTGTGAATGAACATATTTTGAAACGCGCTAAAGATATTTCGGTTTATTACGATCAACTTATTTTATGCTGCCAGCTGTACCACACTCGTGGTGAAGGCCAGTACGAAGTCGAAGATCAGATTGTTAATGTATCTATCCGCGAACTAAAAAAACTAACTTACCTGTGTATTGCTGCAGTTAATGTACTTGAGGCAATTCGATTTTATGTAAGTTTTGCGTGTAGCTTTGCATTTGCTGAACGTGAGTTAATGGAAGGCAACGCTAAAATAATCAAACTAATTGCGCGTGATGAAGCCTTGCACTTAACCGGCACTCAGCACATGTTAAACATTATGGCCGATGGCCAAGATGACAGCGACATGGCAGAAATAGCGTTAGAATGCCGTGAAGAGGTCATTGGCATCTTTAGAGCAGCTGCAGAGCAAGAAAAAGAATGGGCTGAATACCTATTTAAAGATGGCTCTATGATTGGTCTAAACAAAGAAATTTTGTGCCAATACGTAGAGTACATTACCAATACTCGTATGACAGCGATTGGTTTACCAGCTATTTTCTCTCAAACGCAAAATCCAATCCCATGGATTAATGCTTGGTTAGTCAGTGATAATGTTCAAGTTGCCCCTCAGGAAGCTGAAATCAGCTCTTATTTAGTCGGCCAAATTGACAGCGAATTGAATACTGACGATTTTGGAGAGTTTGAGCTTTAATATTAAGCCTACTCTCACATTATGTCTGAAAAAATACAATGCCGGGTGGATTATACGCAGTACAAATCATCCGGCTGCCAATCACTACTTGAATATATTGAAAATCAAGATATCGAAGTTCACTACCATTGTCGAGACGGATACTGTGGTGCATGTCGTACAGTGCTCCTTGAAGGTCAAGTAAACTATCCAAAAGAACCGTTAGCCTTTGTTCGTCGAGGTGAATTTTTACCTTGCTGTAGTGAGCCTAAGTCAGATTTGCTTATCGAAGCTGAAAAAATTTAATCAGGAACTAATTATGTGGTTTAAAAATGCCCTACTATATCGTTTCACCTCACCTTTCGAATTTTCTGCAGAACAATTAGAAGAGAAACTAAAAGAATTTGAATTTACGCCTTGTTTAAAAAGTGAGATGAGCTCAATTGGTTGGACTAAAGCTCTTCACCCCAAAGCGCATACTTTAGTTCACAGCGCGGGTGCTTATCATTTGTTGAGCTTAAAAAAGCAAGAAAAAGTATTGCCAGCTTCTGTGGTAAAAGAGTTGCTTGAAGAAAAGCTTGAACAGATTGAACAAGCAGAAGGACGTAAAGTTAAAGGAAAAGAAAAACAAAACCTAAAAGAAGAGCTAATTCATACACTGTTACCTCAAGCGTTTTCTAAGTCTAGTTGCGTAAGAGCCGCAATTTTTGCAGAATCCGGCTGGATTTTAGTTGAAGCTGGCAGTGCAGGAAAAGCGGAAGAATTTTTAGCGTATTTACGTAAGTGCTTAGGTACATTACCTGTTGTGCCACCTGAGACAGATGGCGCAACTATGCTAACGTTTGATGAGTGGATGAAAGGCAATCACCCGAGCGATTTTACCCTAGGCACAGAAGTTGAACTAAAAGATTTTGCCGAAGATGAAGGTGTATTGCGCTGTAAAAACCTTGCACTAGATTCAGAAGACTTACTCAATCACTTAAACAATGGCAAACATGTAACTAAAATTGCAGTGGATTGGCAAGAAACCTTGTCTTGCATTCTATGTGATGACATGGCGATTAAACGCATTAAATTTAGTGATGTGGTCAAGGAACAAAACGAAGATGTGACCGATGAAGACAAGTTGGCGCGTCTAGATGCCGATTTTGCACTAATGTGTGGAGAGCTGGATAAATTTGTTGCTCGTTTAGCAGAGGTATTGGAATTTACTTCAGAGGAATAACTCCATTAAGTATGCGACGTTTGTTAACGTCGCATCACTTTTATTGGCTGCAGATTAGGATTAATCAGCAAAAATTGCTTTGGCGATAGCAACTTGTTCTTTGAACTCATCAGATTCAATATACTGAAGATCTATCATAAGCCCCTTTTCAACATACTTTTGATAACATGCAGTTTTATCACCATCAGCAGGCAATACATCTGCATAAACCGCAGCAAGACGAACAAAATCAATATAACTAATTTCTTCAGGCTCGTAGCGTTTATCGTTCCAACGCTCTGCTACATTGACAAATTCAGGACCGAATTCCCAAGCGCGCATAATCGAACCACCTACTCGACCGGCTAAGCGAGAAATTGCACCTTCCAAAAACTCTGGATTTGCAAAAACATCTGGATGGCGTTCAGCTTCAGTTAATATCGGTAATACCCCGATATTGTGCACCATAGCTGCTAGCGTAATGGTATCTAAGTTTAACGAAGTGTGTTTATTGCGACTGATGTAGTGCTTTAAAAGCGCCATAGCGACCGCAGATACCGATACTGTTAATGACCAAATTTTATCTAATGCGGCTTTTACCACATCATTTTTAGAAACAAACAACTGCTCCATTGCTAAAGCGGTCGCAATATTTTTAATTTGACGTAAGCCAATACGAGTAACCGCTTGGTTAATTGTTGTTACCTTAACCGAACGTCCCATATAAGCACTATTGGCAATTTTAAGCATACGCGCTGATAAAGCGGGATCGTTAGAAATAACATCGGCCATCTGATGTAGGTTCACATCAGGATCATCGGCGGCTTCACGTACTCTAATCGCTATTTCTGGCAAAGTTGGTAAAACCAATGAGTCGTTTCTAATTTTTTCGGCAAGTATGGTGAGTAATGCATTTTCTGTAGACATAATCTTCCTTACATCCGTTTCGAGTTTTTGGTGGCTATCTACTTTCAAATTTAGTCTGCTCTGAGAATTTGGCAAGGTAAATTAACAATAAAATCAGCTAACTGGATATTTTTTATCCTATTTATGATCCATCACAACAAAACATAGAGCTAAATCCGTGAGTGTTTGAGAGTATATCGCGTATAAAGGTTATCGCGAAAGATAATTAGATGAAATTTTCATTTGCAGGATAAAATTGAACCTAAACTCTATTGAGCTAAAGTTCAGGTCAATTTTGAAAAGTAGTATATGAATCGCTAAGCGTGTTGTTATAAACCAACCGTTTCTTTGTCACCAATGTGCGCTGTGCCACGTTGCTCAGCTAACTGTAACTGTTTTTCACGCTCGGCAAAACGTGCTTTGTCTTCGTCTGACGTCTTATCAAAACAATGCGGGCAACTAACACCTTTTTGATAATGCTCTGATTGCTTTTCTTCTTCTGTAATCGGCATACGGCAGGCGTAACATTGGTCGTACTCGCCCTGCTCTAAGTCATGATTAACGGTTACGCGTTGGTCAAATACAAAACAATCCCCTTTCCATTTGGTTTGCTCTTTAGGTACTTCTTCCAAATATTTTAAAATACCGCCTTTTAAGTGATAAACCTCTTCAAACCCTTGCTCTTTTAAATATGCGGTTGATTTTTCGCAGCGAATACCACCAGTGCAGAACATCGCGACTTTTTTATGTTTGTTTTTATCTAGGTTTTTCGCAACATACTCAGGAAACTCGCGGAAAGTTTTGGTGTTTGGGTCAAGCGCATTTTCAAAAGTGCCAATCGCTACTTCATAATCGTTGCGAGTATCGACCAATACAACTTCAGGATCTGAAATTAACTCATTCCAATCTTTTGGCTCAACGTAGGTGCCTACGACTTTATTCGGATCTATCCCTTCAACGCCCATAGTTACAATTTCCTTTTTCAATTTAACCTTGGTGCGATAAAAAGCTTGTTCGTCAGCTAAAGACTCTTTATGTTCAATATCTTTTAAACGAGGATCTGATTTTAACCAAGCTAATACTGCGTCTATCCCTTCGCGTGGGCCGCTAACCGTACCATTAATACCTTCATTAGCTAATAACAAAGTCCCTTTGACTTGATTATCTACCATCACTTGATGTAATGGTTCACGTAATTCTTCAAAATTTTCTAAACGAACAAATTTATATAAAGCGGCTACTACGTATTGCATATTGTTACCTTTTGTTTGGTCTCAAACGTAAATTGAGTACAAAAATAAAATGGGCGCGAATTATATACCTAACCTAGCGCAAGATCCAAATTTCCAAACCTTGTGTTGGTTCAAATCAAGACAAATAACACGCTAGCTGGTAAAATGCATGGTTTTTAAAGCACATTTGCTTACTGTTTAATGCACGACATTCAAGATTTAATACAGCTATTTAATACAACCTTTGTTCACTCCCACAATACGGTTTTGGTAAAAGGTGAAGATGAACCCATATATTATCCAGCTAACAACAAGCAACCTGCACAAGTGGTATTTGCGCATGGTTATTATGCCAGTGCGCTGCACGAAATCGCCCATTGGTGTTTAGCCGGAATTGAGCGTCGTAAACAAGTAGATTATGGTTATTGGTATAATCCAGATGGCCGCAATGAACAACAACAGAAAGCTTTCGAACAAGTTGAAATAAAACCACAAGCTATTGAGTGGATTTTGTCGGTTGCTGCAGGTTTCAACTTTAAAGTGAGCTGCGATAACTTAAACGGTAGTTATGAACCAAATAGACATGAATTTAGACACAAGATTCATCAGCAAGTGACTATCTATCTGCATCAAGGTATACCAGAGCGAGCAAAGCATTTTGCCGAGCAGCTAAGTAAATTTTACCAAATTGACCAGCCATTTAGTTTAAAGAGATTTAATCCCCATGAATAAACTAACCATTGGACTCATTATTAATCCTGTTGCCGGAATTGGCGGCGCAGCTGGGTTTAAAGGAAGTGATGGCAAAGATATACAGCAAAAAGCTGCTGAAATGGGCTTTCAATCATTTGCGCAAGACAAAACCACACAAGCACTACTAGCACTTAAACCATATAAAAACCAGATTAAACTTGTTACCTGTAACAATTTAATGGGTGAGTTAGTTTGCAACCTGCTCGATTTTAACTACCAGGTTGAATATCAATATCAAGGTGAATCAACCGCAGATGACACAATAAATGCTGCAATAAAAATTGCCCAATCGGGCGTTGACTTAATTTTATTCGCAGGCGGTGACGGTACAGCTAGAAATATCTGCCAAGCTTTAATTGATAATATTGGTGACGATGAAAACAGAGTGCCTGTTATCGGTATACCTGCGGGCTGTAAAATTCATTCAGGCGTTTACTCTGTTACCCCTACAGCTGCGGGTAAATTGGTTGCCGACCTAGTAAACGGCAATATGATGACCTTTGTTGAAGCTGATGTAATGGACATAGACGAAAGTTTATTTAGACAAGGCCAAGTAAAAGCTAAACGCTATGGTGAGCTAAAAATCCCACATGATTTACGTTATATTCAAGCGGTTAAACAAGGTGGTAAAGAGGTAGATGAGTTGGTAATAACTGACATAGCTGCAGACATTGAAGCCAATATGGAAGATGATGTGCTGTATTTATTTGGTTCAGGTAGCACAACTCAAGGGATATTGGCTGAACTCGGTTTAGACGGCACACTACTGGGTGTTGACGCGGTGGTTAACCATCAGCTAATTGCGGCTGATTTAAACGCCAAACAAATACTAGAGCTGTTACAAGAATACCAAGCGTGCAAATTGGTTATCACCCCTATTGGTGGCCAAGGGCATTTATTTGGCCGAGGCAATCAACAACTAACCACTGAAGTTATAGCTAAGATAGGCAAAAACAATATCTTAGTGGTTGCGACTAAAAATAAGATCAATACACTTAACCACCGACCACTGATCATCGACAATTTATCTATTGAACTTGGCAAACAGTTGTCTGGTTTAATTAAAATTACCACAGGTTACAAAGACACTGTGTTGTATCCAATAACTAACTTTATGGAATAATTATGGCTGACGCTCAAGCTTATTTAGACAAAATTGAAAGCAAACTAGACCAACTAAATGAAACATGTAGTGATGATATGTTATTTGTAATTGGTTATTTGCGCGGCCACATTATGCTCTCAGCTGGTTATTTAGAAATGGATGGTCAATTTGAAATTGAGGCGATTAACCAAGCAACAGAAGCATCTCTCAACAAAGCAATTGAAGCGGGTGAATTGGAAGAACAAGACCAGAAATACGTCTGGGATTTGTGGGCAGAATTAACGCAGCTATAAAGCTGCGTTAGATTTAACTAGAATTACTACTCGGTAGCATTATCTGCTAAAGATTCTAGGTATTCAGTGACATCTTCGTTTTGTACACGACGATAAATCTCAGCAACTTCAATGGTAAAATCGATAGACTCAAAATAGATGCTTTCACCTAAAAAGTAATGGGTTGAACGCCAATCATCACTTTTACGATATACACACACATCAGCAACATCTTGCTCTACCACTACATATTCTTGCAATGTGTCTATATTCAAATAATCCACCAGTTTTATTTTTTCATCCATTTTACGCGTAGAGCGTGAAATTACTTCGACAATAATAACTGGTGTTTGTGTAAAGTAAGGTTGAGACTCATCAAAATTGCAATCAACCATTACGTCAGGGTAATAAAAATTATCCCGAACGCGAACTTTCATATCAGAGCCAAAAGGCTCACAAGGTGATGACTTCAAATGTTGTCGCAATTCGCTGTAAAAATTCCCACTAATCCTTTCATGGTTGGCACTAGCTCCGGCCATTGCATACACATGCCCTTCAATCAGTTCATGTTTTACATCTGCTGCTGATTCACCTTCTAGGTATTCAGCAGCAGTTAACAATTCACCATTTTTTGCTAGTGACATTTATAACCTCACCCTACTTGGTTCTTGTACTGAGTGTAACATGATCAGCCACCCAAGCGAATTGCAATACCCTAGTGAAATATTAAGACTTCAACAACTGCCTTCTTTCAAACTCGCGAATACGTTCAACATAATGTTGCACTGTTTGACGGGTCAGTACACTGCGTTGCCCGTCTAACACCTGGCCTGAGAATTCAGCGGCTATTTTTTTCGCCGCATTGTGCATCATATTAAAGGCTTGTTGGGCATCACCTTTTACTGGCAAGCTCAAAAACAAGCTCACACCTTGAGTGGTAAACTGTTCGATATTGTCGATATCGAATGTGCCTGGGTTAAACATATTGGCCAAACTAAACAATACCTCACCAGTACCGGATGCTTCTTCATGGCGATGAAAGATATTAAATTCACCAAATTTGAATCCTAGCGTTAATAAACTTGGTAAAAGCACTGCACCAGACATGCTTTGTCCTTCTGGTGCAACCACGTTTAAAATTAGAACTTCTTCTGGTTCGGCTTGTTTTTGAGCTTGAGCCGCTTGTTCTTTTGAAGCGTTTGGCTGACCATTTTCCTCTGGCTGAAGCGTTTCATTGCTATCAGCGGATTCTCTTGCACTAATTTGGTCAAACAAATCGTCGCCAAAGTCGTGGTTATCATCTTCAACATCTTGTGTAAGCGACATCTGCAACTGTTCACCACCTAAATCTGGTTCAATTCGCTCTGCTTTTTCTTTTGGTTTTTCAACAGTACGAATGCTTTGCAACTTTTCACTGAAAGTCTTAGGAGCAGGTTTTTCTGCAGGCTGTTTAGGTTGTGGTTTAACGCTTGCGCTTGACTGTGTATTTTGTGTTGGATTATTCGACGAAACAACACGAGCTGGCGATACAACACCGTCATCTAACGTATTATCGTCATTCTCATCACCGCCATGTTGGTCTGGTGCATATTGCTCGTTGCGGATTTGTTTGTTTTTTCGAGTCGTGTATAAGCCATGTACAACCAAAGCTAGTATTGCTAAAACACCTAAAACTATCAGTACGATTCTTAATTCTGATTCCATTATAAACCCGTAATATTATTGTAATTCTGCCAATTCTATCGCTTTTTCAATGTCGACTGCGACCATTCTGGATACACCAGGTTCTTGCATGGTAACACCAACCAAGTGAGACGCCATCTCCATTGCGATTTTATTATGCGAAATATAGATAAACTGTACTGTCGAAGACATTTCTTCAACTAAACGACAAAAACGGCCAACGTTTGCATCATCTAATGGTGCATCTACCTCATCCAGCATACAAAACGGTGCTGGATTAAGCCTAAATATTGCAAATACCAATGATAAAGCGGTTAAAGCTTTTTCGCCACCGGATAATAGATGAATTGTACTATTTCGTTTACCCGGAGGTCTTGCCATTATGGTAACGCCCGTTTCTAGTAAATCATCATCTGTAAGTTCAAGCCATGCCGCACCACCACCAAAAACTTTAGGAAATAACATTCTTAAATCAGCGTTGACGTTTTCAAACGTGTCTCTAAAACGAGATTTTGTTTCGCGATCAATTTTGCGAATGGCATCTTCTAAAGTTTCTAACGCAGATATTAAATCATGATGTTGTGCATCTAAATAAGTTTTGCGCTCAGCTTGGTGTTCATATTCTTCAATTGCCGCTAGGTTAATCGCCCCCAAGCGGTTGATTGAACCAGTGGTTTTTTCTAGTTCTCGTTCCCACTCGTTTTCTTCAGCATCTGTTGGCATTTCTTGCGAAATTTGTTTAAAAGAGACCTCTAATTCTGCCAGTACCTCAATAACTGATCTTGCTCGGACTCGATAACCTTCTTGTTCAATTTTTAATTGGCTAATATCTTCTTTGAGCTTATTGGCTTTGTCCATTATGCCGTGCTGGCCTTTTTCTAACTCAGCAAGTTTACTATCCACTTCATCCAGCTCTAGTTGTGTTTGCTGTTTTAGTTCAGTTTGTTGAGCTTTTTCTTCCAGCAGCATTTGCAGCTCTGCTGCCATTTCTTCAATTGGCTCAGCACTTTCTATTGCTTGCTCTTGAATCAGTGCCAATTTTTGTTTGACCTGCTCTAGTGCCGTTTGGCTACTGGCCAACATTTGTTGGCCATTTTTCTCCGCACTTTTTGCTTGTTCTAACTTCAACTGTAACTGGTGTTTTTGATTATTTAAATTATCTTTTTTACTGCGTGCATCAACCACACTTTGCTGTAATTGGTGCTTTTGTTGCTCTGCACCTTCATTGGCACTTTCATTGTCTTGTAAATTTTCTGAAAGTTCTTCTATACCCATCAATACTTCTTCAAGGCGCATTTGCTCAAGTTCAATTTGCTCGGTCAGTGCACTTTGTTCGTTTTCCAGTTTACTTTGCTGCTGTTTGTAAAAAGCTAATTGCGACTGAGCTTGCTTGATATCTACTGAATATTGATGTAATTGCTGCTTTGTTTCAGCTATGGTATTTAATTGGTTTTGAGACTTTTCTTGTAACTGATAAACCTCAGTTTCTTGCTGTTCGAGCCTAGCTTGTGCTTGTTCAATTTCAAGTTGCTTGGATGCCAATTGTTGATTGCTTTGCTCTAGTTGATTATCTAACTCAAAAACACTTTGTTTGCTGTCGTCAAACCGAAATTGCCAGCACAAACCACGCCAATCGCCTTGCTGATTTATCACAGAATAATTGGTCGTTGGTTCACTTAGGTCAATTTTAACGTTCGCTAGAATATTCAACACAAAGTCAGGTGCTGTCACTTGGCTTGCTAATGAATTGGTAAGTGAATTTTTATCAATTGTATGTGGTGTGTCGGTTGTGGCAAGCATAAACCCAGCGGGATAGTCTGCTGACATTTCTGGCAAAGCTTGTTCAATCAGTAAAGCTTTTTGCCATTGGCTTAACACTAACTCAACCGCCTTTTCCCATCCAGAGGCTACTTTAATGTGCGAGCTTAGTTCTGTGGCTTGTCCATCTAGGCCATGCTGTTTTAACCAATGTTCAACCGTTTTGTTATTAATCTTCTTTTGATGATTAATTAACGTTTCTAAAGAGGCAATTCTTCCTCTAATTTGGTTGATATCTGTGTGGTATTGAGTGATTCTTCGCTGGGTGTCTTTACATTGCTGACGATCAGCCTGAAGTTGATCTTGCGTCTGTGAATTCTGTTCCTGTAACGTTTCGAGGCGAGCTTCCGTGATATGCGCTTCTTCGGTAATTTGTTCAAGGTTAATATCTTGCGGTTGAGTTAGTTCGGACAGAGCTTGCGACAATTGCTGCAAGCGCTGCGATGACGTGTTAATTATATGTCTTATTGTGTCGCACTGCGATTTTTTCGCAGCAATTTCGCTTTCTAATTTAAAATAAGCTTTAGATTTTTCTGCCCATTCGTTCGAAAATCTTTCATATTCGGTACTTTTTTCTTCTAGTTCGATTTCCGCTTCGTATACTTGCTCACTCAGTATTTCTAGCTCGGGTTCTAGTTCACTAATGGTAAATGAACTGTTGGCGACATGTTCTTGCTCTGACTCTATCCGTTCTTCAATACGAATAACATCATCTTGCAATTGGCGCTTTTCTAATTCGAAGTGCTGTTTCTTTTCTTTTAAATGAACAATGCTCTGTTCATTCTTGCTAATGTTTTGCGCGATCTTAAACATATCATTGGTAATATGCTCTAGTTTTTGCCTCATTAAAAACTGCGCTTGCTTTAACTCAACCAGTTGCGCTTCATCACCACGCTGCTCTGTAGTTAACGAATCGAGCTCTAATTGCTTTTGTTGAATGTCTTGCTGCAATACATCTGCTTGGCCATTTAATCGCATCCATTTCAATACAGCAAGTTCAGCTTTAAGCTTTCGCTCTTTGGCTTTCAATTCTTTATAGCGCTTGGCGGCGCTTGCTTGTCTTTGTAGTTTTTCTAATTGTGCTTGCAGTTCTGACAGCACATCTTCTAAACGTTCCAAATTATCGCGAGTATGACGAATACGCGTTTCTGTTTCACGCCGGCGTTCTTTATATTTAGAAATACCAGCAGCCTCTTCAATAAATAGTCTGAGATCTTGCGGCTTCGACTCAATCAGTCGTGAAATCATGCCCTGCTCAATAATGGCATACGATCTTGGGCCTAATCCTGTTCCTAAAAATAAATCGGTAATATCTTTTTTTCGACACTTGGTGCCATTTAGGAAGTAACTTGAGGTTGGATCTCGATTAACTGAACGCTTAACCGATATTTCATTATATTTGGCATACTCGCCTTGCAATCGACCTTCACTATTGTCGAATACAAGCTCAATGCTCGCCTGAGAAACTGGCTTACGTGCACTGGAACCATTGAATATAACATCTGTCATATTGTCGCCGCGTAAGTTTTTTGCTGAGCTTTCACCTAAAACCCAACGGACGGCATCGATAATATTTGACTTACCACAACCGTTTGGACCTACAATAGCCGACATCTGCGCTGGAAATGGCACAGTTGTGGGGTCAACAAATGACTTAAAACCCGCAAGTTTTATTTGTTTCAGTCTCATTTACGGCTATTTCAGACAAAACAGGTTGAAAATAATAAGGGCAGCAACATATCAAAAGCTGCAAGCAGAAACAAATTTTTATCTTTAAGGTTACATATGAATTTAGGATTTAATGCACTGATAGATGGGTTTAGATTAATTAATCAAAAAGGCATTCGACGCTTCGTCTATTTACCTATTCTTTTAAACTTATTTTTGTTTGGTGGTGCATTTTATTGGATGTGGCAACAAATCGACAAAATAAGTCAGTTTATTGTCGGCTGGGTTCCAGATTGGTTAGCCTGGCTTAACTTTTTAGTTATTCCATTTATGCTGGTTTGTTTTTTTGCACTGTTTATCTTTTTATTTACTGCAATATCTAATTTCATTGCCGCTCCCTTTCATGGGTTATTAGCTGCAAAAGTAGAACATAAGTTGAACCCCCAAATTGCCAACCAAGCGCCTAGTGAGTTTAAACTTTCAAGTGAAATTTCACGAACACTAAAACGTGAGTGGACCAAGCAATTATATTTTATTCCACGAGCAATCGGCTTTTTTATCTTGTTTATGCTTATTCCCATAGTTGGACAATTAGTTTGGTTTCTGTTTATTGCCTGGATGATGGCCATTCAATACTGTGATTTTTGTTTTGATAATCATCAAATTGACTTTCACCGAATGCGCACAACCTTAAGTAAAAGTAAATTTGTAACCTTTAGTTTTGGTGGATTTGTTAGCTTATTGTCAATGTTGCCACTTGTTAACTTAATTATCATGCCAGCAGCTGTTTGTGGTGCAACAAAGCTTTGGGTAGAAAGATATTTTAATGATTTAGATTAGGTCCGACCTGTGGTAGTCTGTCATTAAAAATTAATAGTTGTACATAAAAAAATGCAATTAACTCGTTTTACTGATTACGCACTGCGTACATTGATTTTTTTAGCGGAAAAGCCAGCAGGCTTCAAAATGTCATTAGGACAATTGGCCAACTTTTTCGATATGAATTTAAATCACTTACAAAAAGTGAGTCAAAAATTGGTTCAACTAGGTTATATAGAATCATCACGTGGTAAACAAGGTGGCATTTCTTTAGCTATTGATAGCCACCAAATAACCATAGCTGAGGTAGTGCGAAATATTGAACCTGAGTTATTTGCGGTTGATTGTGAAGGCACTGAGTGTCCAATTAGAACATCTTGCAACCTACGCGGTGTTTTTGGTTCAGCAATGAATGCGTTTATGGCTGAGTTAGAAGCAAAAACGCTTGCAGATGTAGCTTATAAAGGACCTGGCAAGTTTGACGATTTATTATTAATGGAGCCTATTTAATCAAAGCTTTTTACCTTTAATATTTCTGTCATCTTGTTTTGCTTCAATGGAATGAATTTAATTATAAACAAATAGGAAAAATGATGAAGAAAAGAAAATTATCACCGTCAACAAGACGTAAAACCATGTTAAAGAAAATACATACAAAAGTCGTATCTCGCCGTAAGAGTTTCGCATCGATGCATATGGAAGAAACTAACTTTTAGTTTAGTCTCTTCCCCCGCCCAGCCAACCTGACTGTTTATTCGCTTCTCATCCTTTAATTTAATTGCTTAGTTAGCTTTACCAGCCAAGTCTAACTGAAGACGCTTTTGTTGTTTTTGCTTTTTTATTTCTGCTCTGCGCTTTTTAAAGAAATCTGACAGTTTTTTACCACATAAATCTGCCAGAACACCACCTCGGACATTTAATTTGTGGTTTAGTTGCTCATGTTGAACTAAATTCATTACTGAACCACAGGCTCCAGTTTTTAGGTCTGCCGCTCCGAATATAACTTCATCTAAGCGACTATGCACCAACAAACCTGCACACATAGGACAGGGTTCAAGCGTTACATACAGCTTACATCCAACTAAGCGATAATTGTTGAGTACCTTGCCAGCTTCGCGTACAGCTAACATCTCAGCATGTGCAGATGGGTCATTGGTCAGGATAGACTGATTGAACCCAGAGGCTATCAGTTGGTTATCTTTTACGATCACTGCACCTACAGGAATTTCATTAATACTTTTGGCTTGGTCAGCGAGCTCTAAAGCTCGCATCATCCAATATTCATCGTAATCAGGCACAACCACAAGACTTTCTTACAACGAGTTTAGCGGGTGTTAAACTTGCTTTAACTTCAATGTCGTGAATTAAGTTGACTAGTGCTTCAACTAACATTTCACCAGCAAGTTTGGTATTTTGTTGAATGGTAGTCAGTGGCGGATTGGTAAAATGAGAAATCGGAATATCATCAAAACCAACCACAGCAACTTGCTCAGGTATTTTTAAGCCGTGTTCTTGAAAGGCACGCATGCCACCTATCGCAATCATATCTGATGCGCCCATGACAGCATCAAATTCACAATCTAACTCCATCAGTTGTTTAGCAGCATTAAAACCAGACTCTTCGGTTGAAATTGCGTTGACCTGGCAATCTTTTCTAATTTCGAGCCCTGCTTCTTCAAGTGCTTTGCAATGACCTTGATAACGGGACCAAAACTCAGGACATGAATCATCTGCGCCTCCCAAGAATGCAAATTTTGTCCGCCCAAGTTCAATTAAATGTTTAGTCGCTAAATAACCACCATGAAAGTTATCGCAGCCGAATGATACGCCTGGTTGACCTTCAGCAACGGCACCATAACGAACAAAGTGCGTACCTTGCTCATGCAGTTTTATAAGTTTTTCTTCATAGTCGGTGTAATCACCATAACCTAACAAAATAATCCCATCGGCTTTAGACGCATCTTCATAGTCTGCATGCCAATCTTCACTTAACTGCTGAAAGGAAACCAACAAATCATAGCCCTTTCTCGCAGCTGCTCGGGTAATACTACCAAGCATAGACAAGAAGAACGGGTTTATCAGTGAATCATCCATCGTTGGATCTTCAAACAATAACAGTGCTAGTGTCCCTGTATGCTGAGAGCGCAGGTTACTGGCGTTTTTATCAACTTTATAATTTAACTCTTTAGCAATAGCTTGAACTTTTTTGCGAGTTTCTTCATTGACTAACGGACTATTGCGCAAAGCCCTCGACACAGTTGATTGTGACACTCCGGCTTTGTAAGCAATATCAAAAGATGTAGCTTTGTGCTTCATACAACCTCTTTGTTATGGGCAAGCAACATTTTGCATATATTCAAGAGTTTATCCTAAGATTGAAAAAATGCGTTATTTTCTTTGCATAATTTCTAAATTTTATGCAATAACGTCGAATTACCCGACTAAACAGGCCGTTTTAACCATCAATTGAATGTTTTTTTGCCCCCTAAATTCATTGATATCTAAACTAAAAGCCAAGCGCACTTTTTGTTGAGTGTTAACGGACCAGAGTGCTGGGTTGTAATTAAACCAAATTGCATCAAGCGCTATGCCGCTTTGATGTTGTAAAACAAACTTAATGTGCTTATCTTGCAATAGTCGCTCTTGCACTATGGTAAATTCATCATCAAATACAGGTGGCTCAAAACATTGCCCCCAAGGCAAAGCTTCTCTTAATAATTGAGCAACCTCTATGGTTAACTCATGATCAGCTAACGCACCGTCAGTTAAACAGATATTCGTTAAGATATCTGGGTTAACCAATTCTTGTACGGTTTGATTAAATACCTGTTTAAATTGGTCAAAATTTGCTTTATTTATACTCAACCCTGCCGCCATAGCATGGCCACCAAACTTAATTATTAAATTTGGGTGCAATGTATGTATGCGCTCTAAAACGTCGCGAATGTGCAATCCTGGGATTGAACGGCACGAGCCTTTTAATACCTCATCATTGTCTTCTGCAAAGATGATGACCGGCCTGTGATAACGTTCTTTAATTCGACCCGCTAGAATACCAATAACACCTTGGTGCCAATCATTTTGATATAAACAAATGCCGTACGGTAAATCATCTAGTTGAATTTTACTTAAGGTATTGATGGCCTCTATTTGCATGCTCGACTCAATTGCTCGGCGCTCTTGATTTAATTCGTCGAGTCGACTTGCAATATGCATTGCTTGTGTATAGTCAGGTGCTAATAAGCAGCTTATACCCAAAGTCATATCATCCAAACGCCCTGCAGCATTCAACCTTGGGCCGACAGCAAATCCAAAATCGCTAGAAACCAATTGTCTATAATCTCGCTTGGCGATATCAAGTAACGCTTTGATTCCTGGTCGAGCATGACCTTTTTTAATTCGATTAATCCCCTGTTGAACCAAAATTCTATTCACATCGTCCAACGGTACAACATCGGCAACTGTGCCGAGCGCGACGAGGTCTAATAGTGTTGCTAAATTGGGTTCCTTTAGTTGGTTTGCAGTAAAATAGTTCTGTTTGCGTAAATGGGCTCGCAGCGCCAACATCAAATAAAACGCAACACCAACACCCGCAATGTTTTTAGACGGAAATGGGCAGTCTGGTTGGTTTGGGTTTACTATCGCATCAGCGTTTGGCAATTGATGGCCAGGCAAATGGTGATCGGTAACAACAACTTGCATGCCCAAAGTTTTTGCTTTGCTTACACCTGCAATGCACGAGATGCCATTATCAACAGTCATTAAAACCTGGGCACCCATTTGGTGGGCAATTTCAACAATTGGTTCGGACAAGCCATAGCCGAAATCAAAACGGTTTGGGACTAAAAAGTCTACTTTGTTTGCACCTAGTTGTTTTAATGCACTCACGCTTAGAGCTGTACTGGTCGCGCCATCAGCGTCAAAGTCACCGATAATAAAAATAGAAAGATCATTTACAATGGCCTGATACAACACCTCTACAGCTTGTTCTACACCTTTTAACTCGGGTTTATGCAAGCGCGACAAAGAGAGTTCCAACTCACTGGCTGAAATATCTCTATTGGCTAAAATGCGCTGTAAAACTGGGTTTAAACTAGCGGGTAAACTTGAGGTGTCAGGCGCTGGGCGTCTGACAATTTTCATTTATGAGCCTTGAAGTACCTGTAACATGTCTTGAGGCGGACGATAACCAGGTACAAGCGTGCCATCTTCTAGAATGATGGCTGGTGTACCTGATACGCCAATTTGTGCACCAAAATTGTAATGGTCAACTACTGGATTTGAACAGGATTTTGCTGCTACTTGGCCTTTAAGTTTTGCATCGTTCATTGCTTGTGCTGGATCTTTGGCACACCAAACACTGACCATATCACGATACGATTGACTAGCAACACCACCGCGAGGGAAAGCTAAGTAGCGAACCGTAATCCCTAAGTCGTTGTACTCTTCGATTTGTTGATGTAACTTGCGGCAGTAACCACAGGTGATATCCGTAAATACATTAATCGCGTATTTTTCATTTTTCGCTTTATATTCAATCAAATCGCCTTTAAATTTACCTAGCTGGCTAATGCGAACTTTCGATAAAATAGCTTCACTTTCGTTGCGCATACCTTCTTTTAAATTGAATAAGGTACCGTGCAATAACATAGTACCGTCTTCACTAACATAAAATAAGCCTTTGTCAGTTAACACCCCTTTCATACCTTCTAAAGGCACATCAACAATGTCTTGAACCTGCAGACCAAGTTTTGCAACAGCGGTATCTATTTCTGGATAAGTTTTTTCGACCGCATGAGCGATATTTGAAGTGCATGCAACCACAGCTATTGCTGTAAGGAATTTCGATATTTTTGTATTAAACATAAAGCTCTCTTTTTACCACGAGTTCGATCTAAAGCATTTGTCGATAAGACCGAAGTTTAAGGTAAAAAGTTACATATCTTCGCAACTTTTTGCAATGGTTAATTAACCGCTAGCGCTAAACATATCGCTTTACTCACCAATTTCTCGCTTTTTGTTAATGACATTGCATGCTTAGCCCTTATACTAAAAGCAGTTTAAATTGGAGAACAGTTATGAAAAAAACACCTTTAGCTGCTTTAGTATTATTAAGTATAGGCATTGCCCCCGCGCACGCTCACGAAGAAGGTCATAGTTGGTGGGATGATGTAACATCTTATGTAAGTGATTGGTGGAATGATACTGAAGACGAACGTGAAAAAGTTGCTGACAAGTCTGCAGATATCGCCGACAAAGCCGCTGAGATCGGTGAAGACGTTGCTGATAAAACTGTAGATGCAAGCAAAAAAGTCTACGAAGATGGCAAAGAAGCTGGTGCTGAGCTTTGGGAAAAGAGTAAAAAAACTGGCAGTAACCTCTGGGAAAAAACCAAAGAAAAAGTTGATGAATTACAAGAAGACTAGGGCCTGTTATTCGAAACTTTGAGGGTATGCGGTATAGAAGTAAGTCTTTTTAGCGAGGGCGTTCGAAAATCTGTGTCAGCCTAG
>NZ_ARZY01000033.1 GCF_000568405.1 Catenovulum agarivorans DS-2 | reverse complement strand
TCTGATTATTTTTGGCATCGGTAGTTTTCTTGCGGTTGTTGTTAAGATATTCAATTGTAATTGTCTCGAGCCCACCTTTACGATTTTCTGAAATGCTTATTACCCGACCGAGCTCATCGTAATCTAAGTGCTGACCATTTTGCTCAAACTCATTAAATGATGGGTAAGATTCAAAATTTATTCGCCCGAATTTGTCGTAATCATAAACAGTATAGATTGGGTCTAACAAACCAGTTTCATCTGTCAATTGGTTTAACAACGTATTACCTAAGGTATCTTTGGTTGTTTCAATTGTTAGTTTGGGGGGCGTAGCACAATAAGTTTTATCTGATGATAATTTACATTTTTGCTGCTTGATAGTCGTTCCATCGCTGGAATCAATGTACGAAATTAAAGTGTCTTCCCAAAAACTATCAAGGTAATCAACATAAAGCTGTCTTCCTGCATTATCATAGCCGAAGTTAATTGTATTGCCTTTGAAATCAGTTATTTGTTTAATTTGACCAAACGAATCAACTACTTTGCTGGCGCCTATGATATTTGTTGAATTGACGTCATATTTTGAAATGGATTGCGCTGTGCCCAATTTATAATTTTCATACTTTTCAAACAAATAACTAGAGTCATTTGATGCTGTCTTGTTAAACAAAACTTTTTTCAGCGTTCCGTCGGAGTGGTATTCAGTATTTCGACTCTGCCAAACACCAAATTTTTTCTGCTCGTAAACTAAACCTTTTAAATCGTAAGCTGGGTTTCCGTCAATATCGCTATGGTATACAGTTGAACTGATAGCCTCTAAAGGTTTAGATAAATCATCTCGGATTAAAGTTCGGCTCGGCAAACTGACTAGCCACAGAGATGGGCCACTTATATATTCATAATTTTTAATGGTTTGCTTAATCATACCTGTGGCGTCATTTGAATCTAATATTTCGACGGGATTACCTAACGGGTCGGTTTCAGACACAAAACTGTAAAACTTGTTTTTCAATCCAGCATTACCATATTCATCTTGCTCGTTAGTAGTGATTGTTGTTTTTGCCCGAATGACTCGACTATTTGCAGTTTGCAAAAATGGATACCACGTAACATTGAAGCCATCATATTTGAACATGGTTCTGGGTTCAGTAATTGAACTTAGGTAGCTAATATTGTCGCTTACCAATGCATACTCATATTCTTCATGATATGACGGCTCGCCACCAGCCCAAAAATCAGCTCTATCGTAAACACTAGTGCTCATTAACTGGCCATTTAAGTCAACTATATAATCGAACCCTGGGTGATAACCGTCAATGTATGCATAAAGATTCGACGGTGGTACACACAACGAACGATATTCTCTTACTGATTCAGAATCGTCAACATATGTATACACCCACTGATACGTGTCTTTGTACCCGTCATACGGCTTGAAATCATCGTATGATGAATAAAAATTTTGCGTGTAATTTTTATCAGCATTTGCAACAGTTCGCTGTTTTATATAAGCACTTTTAATAGGGGGTGTATAAGGGTAATATGCTCCGCCTGATGAATGATTCGCAATTTCATTTAAATATTCATTGTTTGAAGACTCAATTTCATTCATAGGCCTGTAGTGTTCCACAGCCCCACTTGCAACCCATTGATAGAGCCCTATGTAACCTTCGATTTGCTCATTTTTTAGGTTTGTAAATTGGCTTTGGCAAACTGGGTTTTTTGTTCCGTTTACTTCATAATCGTAAGTTATTACTGTACCTGTAGGCGTTGTAACACTTTTAAGCTCTTCTGAATAACCTGGCTCATATTCACCATAGCCATTAGACCAAATACCATAGTAGCTGTATTCCCAGTACTGTCCATTTGGAAGCTTAACTTGCTTTAATGCTTTAGGGTTGTCTGGGTCATAAATATAGTTAATTCTTCTTTTTGCTTCAGTGGATGTGCTGTCGCCAGTATATTCAATATAGTCAAGCTTATTGTTGATATATGAAAGCTCAACCTCTCTGTTGTCACTTGCGTGAATACGTTCAAGTAATAAACCAGTTTCCCATTCAATAAAATTATTGGACAACCAATAGCGATCGTAGGGGTAGCTTCGGTCTATATCAAAAAATTTGGGATGAATTGATGAACCACTATTTTTTAACGTAGCGTAATTATGGCGCGCTAATCTTTTATAATCATAGTTAATTTTATTGCCATGAATATCAATAATATCAGTAACATAATAATCCATGAGTAAATAGGTCAGTTCGCCGTGCGGTGAATTTCCATAGAGTAAGTTACTTTCACCATCTACCCACAATGGACTGCTGCCACTGCTTACACCAAAAATATATTGAGTGCCTGAAGGTGACACAAGAACAGGAGATAAATAGCCTTGGGGATATTCAACACTCTGCTCTAAACCGTCAACCTTTGCTGTAGAAACAACTTCTTTACACAATAAAACCCAGTTATTTTCAAATGCCGCAATAAAATAGTCCGGATAAGGTATCGATGGATCTGCAGCCACCTGCTTAAATCCACTTACACCGGGAATATTTATACTTTGGATAAAAGAATACAGTGCTGGACTACCAAAATTAAAATTACAAGTTGGGTTTTGTTCATTGTAAACTTGACCACTATACCAATCTAGCTTGCGTTCTCGCATAGCATTTACTGCGTAAGCTGGTGCATTGAGAGTTGTATGGTCTAAAACCCCAATGGTTCGCCATTTTAAGTCAACTCGTATACGAGGAACGTCTAAATGCCATTTTTCTCCTACCATTTTTTTAACATATGCACTATGCACACGGGGTGAATAAGTCCGCCCTAATGAAATCGACAAACCATTTCCTGGTATGTATAGATCTTGGGTATGCCATGACAAAGTACGATCCCACGTACTAATACTTTCACCATTAGATAGGTCTAGTTCAATGTACTTTTCAGATTTAACTTCTTCTCGCTCCAATGAGTACACAAAAAATGATATTGAAGATAAACATAAAAACGTGATTAACTTACTAAATTTTAATATACTATTGAGCATGTTTTTTCCCCTTAAACTCAACAATTTTACGCTTAAGCTCCTTGCCGTTAGCAATTTTAAGCTCACGTTTATGTTTACGAGCTTTGCCATTACCCACTTTGTTCATTTGTTTTTTTTGGTATTTTTCGTATTCAGCAAAAAGCCTTTTAGCTGCAACTTTGTCTGATTTGTCTGATTTGTCTGCTTTTTTTTGTTTGGTGGATTGATCATCTTTATCTTTCAACTTTGAATGAATATTGTCTAAATCTGCCAACATTTCATTGTGAAAAGGTGTTTTTTTGAATGAATCTTTGGCAAAAGACGCACCGGCCAAACAAGGCAATATAAATAGCATTGCGAAAGTTACATTTTTTATGTTTACGTTGTTCATTATTTAAAAATCCTATTTAGATTCAGCAACCGCACTGCCTAATATGTCTGTATAAATGTATACAGTTTGTCTTTCAGGTTCAGGAGAAGGTGCAGGCTCGGGGGCGGGGACTGGATTTCCCACTGTAACAATAGCTTCATCGCTTAATTCATTATGGGTATTACCCATTGGATCCCAATATACATGCCTAAGGCGATACTTGTATTGGCCTTGTGGATAACTTACAGCATTATAAGTTCCTGATGCACTCACAGGGTATCCGCCAAGAGGATAAACCCAAGTTCCTTGGTTTGAGTTGTATTCTTCAAATATTATTAGTCCTGATTCAGATGTTGACCACGACACTGTGAAATTTCCATCATCATCTGATGATGGAGCCGTAGGGGCAGAAACTGCGTATATATCTAGTGAAGCTAAAGATAGAGCTAGCACTACAGGTTTAAGTACATTATTCACGTTCAATTCCTTGAATTGTTTGATTTTATAGTTGAACGACTGGCAATTTTCACACAACCAAAAACAACACTCAACAGTTAACAATATACACAAATCATTAAAACATAGGCATAACCAAGTTATTATAGCTTTACAGTAGCGCTTATCGGATGGAATATAACCTATTTCAGTAATGTTAATCTAGTAGGAAGAATAGACGTTGATATCAACTAGACCATTGGTATCACATCAGCTTTGTTAGGACGCGAGCAGAAATTTGAGTGATATTCGCAATTTAAGGCAACTGTAAAGTAATAGCTAAGGTACTTTTTGTGGTTAAAATACTTAAACGCCCATTACAATGTTACATTTATGTTATTTATTTTTATTCATTGTTGCACCTATAACTAAAAGTTATTAGAACTTCCCCAACTTCTGAATTAATATAATTACGTAGCAATTAGCTAAATGGCTACAACGAGAAGGAGCTAATGATGATTATTTTTAATTTTCTAATAAGCGAAGAAGACTGGGGATTTTAACCAGCATTAGTTTTTATAATTAAAGAGCCTTATGGCTCTTTTTTTGTTTATACTCAAGGATTTAAGGATGATTACAAAAATTCGCTATCGTTATATACTCCTAATATCTTGCTCCACTATATCTCTACTATCTTTCTTTGCTTACAAGTTAGGTAAAGATTTTTATGCACCCATGTGCGTTCTAATTTCAACCATTGCAGCCCTAACTGCTGCAACCATCACTATAAAATCAAACAAGCACGCTTTTACTGACACAAACTCTCTTAATTTCCAAAAATCACTACAAGATGATGAGGAGTACAAAGAAGCCATAAGCACTGTTTTCAAAATAATAAACAATCGTCACAATACTCCAATTCATTCATACATGGATCCTCGCTTTAACGGCTCTAAAGAAAGAAAACATATAATGTACGTTTTAAACACCTGGGAACGTGCAGGTAATGCTATTTTGCATGGCATTTATAATGAAAAATATCTATACGAAGTATACAAATCTATGGTGTTGGAAATAGGTTTGCAATTCCGAACACTAATATCAACAGTTCAAACTCAACGGAACAACCCAGACATTTATAAAAATTTTACATGGCTTACTTTAATGTGGACAATTCGTCGAGATTCTTTCGAATCAGAACAAACTAAAAAAGGGTTGGTTAAGGTATTTGAAGATTTAAACAGAATAAAATCTGGAAAAATTCCCAACTATTATAAATAGCAGTGTCGATACGCAAACAAACCAATGATAAATATTCAGTTGAACTCTATCAGCAAGGGCGAGGAGACTATATTTTCAATCTCCCCAAACAACACACTTTACACTAGTCAAAATTAAAACGCCCTTCGTCTACTATTACACTTGGTCGCTCAACTAAAAATCACGATCAGCTTTTTTTGGCCAGCGACTTCTCCAACTCATTCAAATACGCCACATGCGGTGGCAAGGTTAAACTATTCGGTCTAAGGGCTTTAATTGCCACACTTGCATCTGCCAGTGACCAACCGCGCTCTAACAGTATTTGTGCTGATACCAACCCCGTACGGCCGGTGCCGCCTTTACAATGCACGGCTATTTTTTTGTTATCGTCTAATAGCTTATGCACAGTATCTCTTGCTTGTTGCCAAGCGGATTGAAATGCTTGTTCTGGTGCTTGGTCATCGTGAATAGGTAGGTGAAACCATAAAATATCGTTTTGCTCGCACAAGTCTTTAATTGCGGTGACATCATTTTTTTCGAGTTCATATTGCTGCATAAAAGTGAGCACAGCACTGGCGCCTTCAGCTTTTAATTGTGCGATTGATTCAGCTAACGGTAAACCTTTGGTGCCTGGGCATGGCGTTATAATAATCGCGGCACCTTGATCATTTAAAGCTAATGGAAAAGTTGGGTGTGTCATTGTTCTTTTGACCTCTTAAAATAATGAGTAAACTTAAATAGCCTGAGTCGACAAAGTCAATTCCGCTGTTGTAGCACGAGTACGTTTAGTATTAAGCCAAACAAAAGCGCACAAGCATAATAGCGCTGAAAAAATGGCAACAAATGCGCCTAAATTAGCCAACCTAAATGACAAAAATTGACCAATAAAACCAGTTAATGTACTGCCTAACATTACACCAGTTTTTATCGCATTCGAATAGCATGCTGAGGTAAAACCGACACGCTGCGGTAATTCTTGCTGCAGTAAAGTAAGCGTTAGCCCTGCAAATAACCCATAAAAAATAGCATTGATAAATTGCAAACCTATGAATTGCCAAACCTGCTCTGCGAAATAAATCCCAACATAAAATACCATGGCAAAAACATAGGCTATCGCAACCAAGGTAGTTTTACTCACACGCCGACTAAGCCGGCTCGACAATAGCATCACGGGGATCTCTAAACAGGCAACCAAACCCATAAACAAACCTGGGGTATATTGCTCGAACCCAAGCTCTCGGATGGTGTATAGCGGCATTGATGATGAATACAAGGTATTAGCAACCGAGCCTAAAGTGACAGAAGCAGTTAATAACCAAAACGGCCAGCCTGCCGTTTGGGATTTATCTGCGTTTAAACTTGCATTATTTGCACGAATATCTGGAATAAATTTAAAAGCAAATATAGCAGCAATAAGGGCACAAACAGCAGACATATAAAAGGAGGCAAAAAAACCTAATGCTGATGCAAGTGCAAACCCGATCGCAGGGCCGGCCATCCATGCCAATGAAATAGCAGCACGTAGCTTGGCGTTAAACTGTGCAATATCAACTTTATTAGTCTGATTTGCCCACTGCCTAGAAACCGTCAACATTTGTGGTATTGCCGCATTACCCACAGCGACAAACGCAATGCCCGCGGCCAACACCAACCAAAATGAAGCAGCATTCGCATAAATAAACAAGCCTATCGCCATGGCCACAACTGAAAAAATATACATCTTGCGTGCACTCACACCTGTGTCGGCTTTTTTACCTAACCACTGGCTTATCAGCAAACCTGATACAGTTACACTAACAGTATACACACCAATAAATATAGGCTGAACATCGAGATCTTGTACTAGAAACAAGCTCATCAGCGGATATACGAACGAACCGATCAATCCAGTTAATACACTTAAAGAAATAAACAACCAAGGAGAGTTTTTAACCGCAGGTAACAACTTGCTACACCTTATACAACCAGCGTTGAAGATTAGACATGAGCTGATTTGCTCAAAAAAGAGGCGGTATTATAATGATTAATAGCTAACTGACAAGTTAGATTGATTGACCATACTGGACAACTTGATTACGGCCATGCTCTTTTGCAGCGTATAGCGCTTCGTCAGCTTGTTTTAACGCAGTCGATAAATCTTGTTGGCTAATTTCAACCAAGCCTATACTTGTTGTGACATTGAGTGATTGAGTTAACACTTTAAACTCAAAACTATCAAAGTGGTGGCACAAAAATTCAAAACGCCCCAATGCTTCATCAATGGATGTTTCAGGCAACAATACACAAAACTCTTCGCCACCTAATCGTGCGACTATACCATCTTTAAAATGAGCAGCCATACGCTGAGCGGCCTGAACCAAAATGATATCACCGGCTTCATGCCCGTAAGTATCGTTAATTGCTTTAAAATGGTCTAAATCGAGCAACGCTAATGCACTAGGTTTGTTTGCGGTTTTAAGCGCTTGGTTGGATAATTCAAAAAAACAGCGACGATTCTTAATTTTAGTTAAATAATCGTGATTTGCCGCAAATTCAATTTCTTCAATTTGCTCGATATACTCAAGATTTCGAAAAATCCGCGTGTAAAACTCCTCAGCGTCAAAAGGTTTATTCAAGGCGTCATTCGCCCCATTTTTTAAGAATCGGGCAGTTAACATTGCATTGTTGCTGCTCGAAATCGCAACTATCGCTATTTTTTCATGCGGGTGCTTCCGCCGGATTTTTGAGGTAAGTTCCACGCCCGACATATTTGGCATTTCATAGTCGGTTATCACAACCTTAATTTGTGGGGTTTCAGCCAATAGCGCCAGAGCATCTAATCCATCTACTGCCTCAATTACGGTAAAATTTTGTCGCTCTAACAAAGTACGTAAATACTTGCGCACAGACAATGAGTCGTCAACAACCAATATGTTGACTTGCATATTTCGTTTTAGTCGAGTGAGTAATTTTCCAACATAATCAAAGGAATGCACCGTTTCTTTTAAAATAAAGTCGACAACTGCCTTGGTCATCACTTTTTGACGGACTTGCTCATCAAGGCGGCCTGTTAACACAAAAGTAGGAATTTTCGCCGCAACCGTTTGGTCAATCGCTTCCCCGTGGTGTGCATCGGGCAAATGAAAATCAACACAAGCACAAAAGTATGCTTTGTCTTCAATCAGGCTTGCGGTTAAATCAGCCAAACTAGACATTACCTCGACTTCAAAACCAAGTTTCTGGGCTATTTTAGTCAGAATTTCTGCTGTTGTTTTGTGGTCTTCAACAATCAATACTCGGTTATTCATGCACTATCCTATTTATACGCCTTGGGTTGAATACAGGGTAAGCTGATTTCTTCCTTGGGTTTTACTTTGATATAAGGCTTGGTCGGCATATTGAATCACTTGTTCGATATTGTCTGGGGCACAGGCATAACCAATACTGATACTATAATGCGTCTCATAATTCCCACAGCGCACTAGCTGTTCGCCGACCCGCTCACGAAAAGCATCCAATAAATGACAATGGCTTTGCGCACTGCCATCTATAAACCAAACCACAAACTCTTCGCCTCCCATACGGCACAATATCTCTCGATCGAACTCTTGTTGTAATGACAGTGCTAAGTTCTGAATAACTTCATCACCCATGTCATGTCCAAATTCATCATTAATCTTTTTAAAGTGATCGATATCAATCATTGCAACTGCGTATTGACTACTTTCAATTTTGCCGCCTAACTGGTTTGCTTTATTAAAAAAGGCATAACGGTTATACAACCCAGTCATCGAATCTACATCGGCTAGCTGCTTTAGCTTAGCCATATGCTCAAGGTGTTCAATACTCTGATAAATTCGACAATAAAACTCTTCTAAACAGAAAGGTTTTTGTAAAAAGTCATTGGCACCGTTATGAATAAAACGAGCTGACAACGAAGTTGCCCCTCCACCCGATAGTCCGATAATACACACCGATTCTTTTGCATACGTTTTACGAACCTCGCTGACAAAACGCACCCCATTCATAACAGGCATTTCGTAATCGGTAATAATGAGTTGAGTATCAGGGTTGGCGGCCAATAAAGCTAACCCTTGTTGCCCATTTTCAGCTTCAATGACTTCATAAAGGTTACGCTCGAGCAAATTTCGTACATAGGAGCGAGTTGAAGCAGAATCATCGACCACCAATACCTTAAAATTAGGGTTGTGTTTAAATCGATGAAATTGCTTAGCTAAGTAAGCAAAAGCTTCAGAACTTTCTTTGGGGATATAATCAGAAACAGCTTTGCTGAGGATGTGATCGCGAATTTCGCTATCTAAATGGCCTGTCATTACAATGGCTGGAATGCCCTTTTTTATAACTTCATCAATGGCTTCACCATCTGGACCATCCGGTAAGCTGTAATCAACCGAGGCTAGATAAAAGTTATCTTCTTGCGCCAACACTTGTTTGCATTCAGCAAGTGTTTCAACAATAACGCTTTGATAACCAGCTTCTTTTGCGACATATTCAACCAATGTTGATATCGGCCGACTGTCTTCAACAATTAACAGCTTGTATTGTTCCAACTCTTACCTCAAATAACTTCTAAGCGCGCAAAAGCCACCACCAACCATTTACTGCCTACTTGGTCAAAGTTCACTTGAACGCGGCTATTCTGCCCACTGCCTTCGTAATTAAGAATAGTCCCTTCACCAAATTTTGCATGCATCACTCGTTGGCCAAGCTGTAAACCAGTTTGGTTAAAACTATCTTCCACTACGCTGGCACTAAAGCGACCTACTGCGGCTGGTCGACTAATTTGGCTATTTAACCGAATTTCGCTGACACAACCGGCCGGTATTTCACGAATAAACCGGCTGGGCGCATGATATTGATCTTTACCATAAATGCGACGCGATTCTGCATAAGTTAAATATAGCTGCTGTTTTGCCCTTGTCATGCCGACATAACACAATCTTCGTTCTTCTTCCATGCGGCCTGATTCTTCGGTGGTTTGTAAACTCGGAAACATGCCCTCTTCAACACCACCAATAAACACTAGTGGAAACTCCAAACCTTTGGCACTGTGTAAGGTCATCATTTGCACTGCATCTTGATTGCGCTCAGCTTGATTTTCGCCCGATTCCAGCGCTGCATGCGATAAAAACGCACTTAAATCAGATAACTCGGGTTCAGTATTTTCAAACTGGCGGCAAGCTGTTACCAATTCTTCTAAGTTTTCAATACGCGCTTGTGCTTTTTCGCCTTTTTCTGATTGATACATAAAGTGTAAACCAGAAGATTTAATTACCACATCACACTGACGGTATAAAACTAAGTCTTCAATTTCGTGTTCGAGTTCATTTATTTTGTTTACAAAGCTACGAACAGAATTGGCCGCACGCCCAGCTAATAATTTTTCTGCAATTAAATTCTCGGCTGCCTGCCACATGGTTTGTTGGTGTTCACGCGCATATTGGCGAATTTGCTGTAATGATTTTTCACCTATCCCACGCGTTGGTGTATTGATAATACGTTCAAATGCGGCATCGTCTTGACGGTTGTTCAACAAACGTAAATAGGCCAATGCATCTTTAATTTCTTGGCGTTCGAAGAAACGCAAACCGCCATAAATTCGATAAGGTATTTGTTCGGTAATTAATGCTTCTTCCAGCACACGTGATTGCGCGTTACTTCGATACAAAATGGCACTGTCTTTTAACGCATTGCCTTGTTCTAACCACTCTTTAATGCGACCAACAATAAATCTTGCTTCATCAAGTTCATTAAAAGCCGAATAAAGTTTGATTGGCTCACCATCACCAGCTTGTGTCCATAAGTTTTTGCCTAATCGACCTGAATTATGCGCAATAACCGCATTGGCGGCTTTCAAAATAGTACCGCTTGAACGATAGTTTTGTTCTAGGCGGATCATGTGCGCGTCTGGAAAATCGTCTAAAAAGCGTTGGATATTTTCCACTTTTGCACCACGCCAACCGTAGATAGATTGGTCATCATCACCCACTATACTGATAAAATTATCGGCATCGGCCAATAATCTTAACCATGCATATTGAATGCTGTTGGTATCTTGAAATTCGTCGACTAAAACATGTTTAAATCTTTGTTGGTAATGGCGCAACAAGTGTGGATGTTTTAGCCATAGTTCGTGCGCACGTAATAATAGCTCAGCAAAATCGACTAGCCCTGAGCGGTCGCAAGTTTCTTGATAAGCTTGATAAATGCGTTTGTAAATTTCGTCTTGTTGATTGCCCCAAGTTTCAATGTGATGCGGGCGTAAACCTTCATCCTTTTGCCCATTGATGTACCACATAGCTTGTTTTGGTGGCCATTTTTTTTCGTCTAAATCGAGTGCGCGGACTACGCGTTTTATTAAACGTAATTGGTCGTCTGCATCGAGTATTTGAAAACCCTCTGGCAAACCAGCATCAGCATAATGCAAGCGCAACATGCGGTGGGCCAATCCATGGAATGTGCCTATCCACATGCTTTGCACTGAGGTTTGCAATAAGTCTTCCACCCTGTGGCGCATTTCTGCCGCCGCTTTATTGGTAAAAGTTACCGCTAAAATTGAATGGGGCGAGATATTTTCGGCTTGTATTAGCCATGCTATCCGTTGCACTAGTACACGTGTTTTACCACTGCCGGCACCTGCAAGTAACAACATTGATTGTTGAGGCGCGGCAACTGCCTCACGCTGTTTGTCATTTAACCCATCAATTAAACCATGAATATCCATGCATTCGACCTTCGCATTTTTTAAAACTGCGCGCAGTATACTGGATAAACGGACAGTTCCCAAGTTTGGATTCATTGCCGCTGATAGCATGGTGCATTATATTCAAGTTATCAAACACACCTTACCAAAGGGTTTCGTCGCTGTCGCAATATTGGCTTGCTGCATGGATGATGGGCCGCCAAAATACTAAACAAATTGAAAGGAGCAGAACTCTGCACCGGGCTTGTGACGTGCAAGGATGCACTAATGCCGTGACTGCAGGATGCAGAAGAACGACCCAACAATAAGATTAAGTTGCGGCTTCGCGCAACATACCCTTATTTATTATATTTTCAAATCACCATAAACTTATAGTTTTTTGGTAATAAATGAGATGGTGGTCCATCTTCTGGTACTGCATATACACATTACGCTGCGGCGAAATTTATAGGGTGAACTTTGGTCAAATTAACGTTTTTTTTAGCTTGCCAAAGATTGTAATTGTCCTGCATAGATAGCCAACTTTCCGGACTTCTACCCAAAGCCTTAGACAATCTCAATGCCATTTCCGGAGTAATAGAACTCTGCCCTTTAAGGACTCTGTTAAGAGTCGAGGCTGAGACATCCAATTGTTTTGCGACAAATCTACAGCTGTAACCAAAAGGTTCCATATATACATCGGAAATAAATTCACCCGGATGCGGTGGATTATGCATAGCCATTAGTGATAATCCTCGTAGTTTAATATGTAGGCGTTACCATCTTTGAATTCAAATGTTACTCGCCAATTACCATTTACAGTTATTGACCAAATACCATCTCGATTACCTTTTAATTGGTGCAACTTAAATCCGGGTAAATCGATATCTTCAATAACTGAAGCGGTATCAATAGCGGCCAGTTGCATTCTCAAACGGCGTTCATGTTTAGCTTGAATTCCGACTTTACTTCCAGTCTCGAAGAACTTTTTCAAGCCTTTATGTTTAAATGTTTTGATCATTAGCAAAGTGTAGCGCGTTGCGCAACAAGTGTCCACTAAAAATAGTCATGGTAGAACGGCCTATTACTGAGCCGCCTCATACAGCTCTGGACGTGCCCTAATGTTAAAAATAACACCGCATCCGGCTCTTCGTTAATATCATTGCCCGTGTAAATCACAAGCCCCTAATACCAGCCTACTGTAATCACTCGTTTGCTAACCCTTGGTGGTTTTATTTGAAAATACAAATTAAGCTTCGAATAGGCTTGAATGCACTGTTCGAGCAGCGACACATTCACCAGCGACTCTCTTCAATAAACAACTTAAATAACATTGGCTATTTTTGCAGCTTGATAAATCGCTCTTTCAGCATCTAACTCCGCCGCTTTAGCTGCGCCACCAATAAAATGCACTTTCTGCTTTAACTGCACTATCCATGAAGGGATAACCGACTCCTGACCACTGCAAATCACAATATTATTCACCTCAAGCAGCCTAGTTTGCCCATACTGCTCAATTACTAAACCTTGCTGATTAATCTCTTGGTAACTCACACCCGACAACATATGCACTTTATGTTGCTGCAAATGCGCCTTATGGATCCACCCCGTGGTTTTCGCCAAGTTTTTACCAATAGGCTCAGCTTTGCGCTGCAACAAATAAATATCCGAATTTGCACTAACCTTGGGTTGAGTTAATCCGGCTGTATGTTCCAAGGTAAGATCTATGCCCCACTGCTGGCAATAAAGCTCGGCATCACTTTTGCTGCAGCTATCTTCCAAACTCAATTGCTCAGTTAAAAACACTGCCACATCAACACCAATGCCACCCGCACCAACAATCGCACTTGGCCCCATTAAACTCACGTTACCAGACAACACCTGTTGGTAATCAAATACTTTAGAGCCAATAAAATCCTCTAAACCTGGAATATCTGGGTACCTTGGTTGTACACCAGAAGCAACAATGACTTCATCAAAATGCGTTAAATGTTCCGCTGCGACATCGGTATGCAAATGAATATCAACATTGTGCTTCGCCAACATAGTTTTAAAATATCTAAGCAGTTGAGAAAACTCACTTTTACCCGGAATATTTTTAGCGAAGTTAACTTGGCCGCCAATTTCGCTGCGCTTTTCAAATAGACTGACCTTGTGGCCACGCAGTGAACAATAAACAGCAGCAGCCATACCAGCGACACCCGCACCAATCACAGCAACATTTTTAACAACCGCAGCTGGGTTAAATTTAAGTTCAGTTTCACGGCAAGCCACAGGGTTAACTAAACAACTGGCGGTGTGGCCTAAAAATACTTTATCTAAACAAGCTTGGTTACAGGCAATGCAGGTATTAATTTCATCTACTTTGCCATTTTGCGCTTTGTTCACCCAAGCACTGTCGGCTAAAAATGGCCGCGCCATGGAGATTAAATCAGCATGGCCGTCTTGCAGTATTTGTTCTGCGGTATCTGGCATATTAATGCGGTTAACCGCCACCACAGGAATATCTACATGCTGTTTGATTAACTGGCTCGCTTGGCTAAACACCGCATTTGGCACCATAGCAGCTATGGTTGGCACTCGCGCTTCATGCCAACCAATGCCAGTGTTAATAATATCTACACCTGCATCTTCTAACCATTTAGCCAGTTGTAAAACTTCCGTTTTATCGCTGCCCTGCTCAACCAAGTCAAGCACTGATAATCTAAACAAAATTACAAAGTTTTCAGCTAATTTGGCGCGAATGCCTTTTACAACCTCAAGCGCAAAGCGACAACGGTTTTCGAGGCTGCCACCCCATCTATCCGACCTATGGTTAGTGCGCTTGGCAATAAACTGATTGATTAAATAACCTTCCGAGCCCATGATTTCCACACCATCATAACCGGCTTGTTCAGCTAAAACCGCCGCGTTGATAAAATCTTTAATCTGTTGATTAATTTCTTTATCGGTTAGCGCTTTAGGTTTAAATGGGCTAATTGGCGCTTGAATAGCAGAAGGTGCAACAACATCAGGGTGAAAACCATATCGACCCGCATGTAACAACTGCATACAGACTTTGCCACCTGCCTTGTGCACAACTTGGGTTATTTGTTTATGCTGCTCAACATCCGCTTGGCTTGTCATCATGGCTTGTTTTGGCGCTAATACACCAGAGGCGTTAGGTGATATACCGCCGGTAACAATCAGTGCGACGTCATTTTCCGCTCTATGCCGGTAAAACTCAGCTAACGCATCAAATCCATCAGCCGACTCCTCAAGATTAGTGTGCATCGAACCCATAATAATACGGTTTTTTAATGTATGATGTTTTAATTTGAGCGGCTGAAATAATTGCGGAAATTGTGTCATTGGCTTAGCCTGTCATTTATATTAATCTCAAATAGTTATAGCACATGTAAGTGTGATATGGTCAACCTAAAACCATGTGTTTACTGCAAGGAAAAACATAATGCAAACACTCGGTCTATTCGTCGTTAGATATATAAAAAAATGCCAACAAGATGAAGTCACGATCATCTCTGGCAATTTAGCTTTTGTGACATTGCTCAGTTTTGTGCCTTTTGTCACTGTGATAATGAGTGTCATGAGTAATTTTGGCATTTTTGAACAGGCACAGGCTAGCATTGAAAGCTACCTACTACACCACTTTGTTCCAGAAGCCAGTGCCGAAGTGCAAAAGCACCTAGTAAAATTTATCAATAACTTAGGCGATGCCACTGGATTGAGCACAGCCGCATTATTTGTCGTCGCGGTGATGTTGCTAAAAAATATAGACAAAGAGCTTAATCGAATTTTTGTCACCAATAAAAAGCGCCCATTTTGGCAAGATTTAATTATCTACCTAATGGTGATTATCTTAGGCCCGGTGTTAATTGGTATCAGCTTATTGGCAACTAGTGCATTTTTAGCCATAGAGTGGATTCAACAAGTTGCGAGCTGGTTTCCTGGTAACATGCTAAACGCGGGGATCCCACTGGTTTTTTCATTCTTATATTTTTTGTTATTGTACCGACTAGTTCCAGCAAAACGGCCAAGTAGCCAAGTAGCCATGTTAGGCGCTGGGGTGACTGCAGTGCTATTTGAAATCTGTAAGTATGTATTTAGCTGGTATATTAGCGCTTTTCCAACCTATCAATTTATTTATGGTTCACTTGCGGCCATCCCAATTTTTTGTGTTTGGGTGTATTTTAATTGGTTGGTAGTATTACTTGGCGCAGAATTTACCTGCGTACTAGACGAATTAAAGGCCGAACAACATGCTTTATCCTGACATTCAACCAAATCAAACCTACCAACTCGATGTAGGCGATGGTCACTCAATTTATATAGAAGAATCAGGCAACCCAACGGGTTACCCCGTTGTTTATTGCCATGGCGGCCCAGGTGGAAGCACTAGTGGCTTTTTCCGCCGTTTTTTTGATCCAAATTATTATCGTATCGTGTTATTTGACCAACGCGGCTGTGGTCAGTCGACCCCTAGTTTATCGTTAACAAACAACACCACGGCCCATTTGTTGGCGGATATCGAACACATTCGTAAACACCTAAGTATAAAAAAAATGGTATTAGCCGGCGGCAGTTGGGGGACAACACTGGCGCTATTGTATGCACAACAGTATCCACAACATGTGTCGGCTATGTTGTTGCGAGGCATTTTTTTAGCACGTGAGCAAGATTTAAAATGGTTGTACGAACCTGATGGCGCAGCCCGTCTCTTCCCAGATTATTACCAAGAATTTATTCGTGCGGCCAATTTAGCAGATGATGAACCGATAACTCACCAACAATTAGCGGCAAGTTATTTGGCGCAGCTTACAAGCAGCAATCAATTTAGCCAAATAGCCGCAGCTAAACATTGGTGCAATTGGGAAAATAGGATATCAGTATTACATCATTTAGAATCGCGCGAAAACGTGGATGATATGCACGCCAATAAGACCATGGCACTTATGGAATGCCATTATTTTACCCAAGCCAGTTTTATTGAAGAAAATCAAATTTTGCAAAACATGGATAAGTTACAAAACATCCCCGCTACCATAATTCATGGGCGCTACGATGCTGTTTGTGATGTAAGCCAAGCTTGGCAATTAGCTGAAAAATGGCAAAATAGCCGCCTATATATAGTGCCAAACTCAGGTCACTCTTTAGGTGAACCTTTTATGGCTGAAGCATTTTTAAACGCAGCCAATAAAATTGCGCGTTTTTTACAAGAAAACACCAACTAAGATAGTTCCAACGACCAATATACCTGGCAGTGTTGGAGTGATAATTTAGCGCAAAGTCTCTTTTTCAGGGATGAAAAAGCGAAGCGTATAAGGATGTATTTACAGCGTCTTTGTGAAAATTATCACTCCGACGCAGTCGCAATACATGAGTTAACCACAAATGATCGCATTATTACAAAGAGTTAGCCAAGCTAGCGTAACAGTTAACAACCAAGTTATATCCAACATCAACCAAGGTATTTTAGTCTTACTTGGCGTTGAAAAAGGGGATGACGAAGCCAAAGCCAAACGTTTAGCTGAACGAGTTGCCGGTTATCGAATATTTGAAGATGAAAATGGTAAAACCAATTTAAGTGTTAAAGATGTGGCTGGTGAAATTTTGGTGGTGTCGCAATTTACTTTGGCGGCAGATACCAAAAAAGGTATGCGTCCAAGTTTTTCCAATGCAGCGGCGCCTGATTTGGCTAACCAGTTATATTTATATTTTGCCCAACAAATCGAGCTACAGGGAATCAGGGTGCAAACTGGCCAATTCCAGGCTGACATGAAAGTCAGCCTAACTAACGATGGTCCGATGACATTTAGGCTAGAAATTTAAGCAGGCGACTTGCTGGTTAATACCGCTTGCAACCATTTAGAAATTTCCCCTATTTGTTCAGCACATACATTGTGCTGCATCGGGTAATCTTGCCAAGTTACCTCAAAGCCTGCTTGCTTAATAACTTCAGCTGATTGTTTACCAAGCGCCACAGGAATAATTTCGTCATTAACACCATGCATAGCCAACACCGGCGCTGTCTTGGCAGCTTCAGTTGCCTCTGCTGCTAATTTAGTTGGCATAGATAAATACGCTGACAAAGATAAAATACCAGCAGGCGCTTCAGGCTGTCGGCAGCCCAAATGATAAGCCATTACCCCACCTTGTGAAAAACCAGCAATTACCAGTTTATCATGGGTTAAATTGTGTTTAGCTAATTCACTATCAATCAGCGCTTGTAGTTGCTCTGCCGACGTAAGCACACCTTTTTCATCGGCGCGATTATTCATATCAAATGAAACTATGTCGTACCAACCACGCATCGGCAAACCATTATTAATGGTAATTGGCCTAACAGGCGCATGTGGAAATACAAACCGAATTCCAAGGTTGTCAGGCAAGTTAAGTTCCGGTACCAATGGGGCAAAACCGTGACCCGAGTCACCTAGGCCATGCATCCATACAACTAATGATTTTACTTCCCCTTGTGGGTTTACATCAATGTACGAGAGCTGCTCTGTCATAAATTCTCCGTTGTCTTTCTCGTTTTGCCCGCTAACAAAAAGGGCGAAGATACATCTTCACCCTTGGGTTAAATTTGGCTAGGTCTATTTTCTAACATTATTTTGTTTAATAAACCAGCAATTTAACGGTTAAAAGTAACTTTTGTTCCGGCTTGTTTTGAAACAGCTTCTTCAATAAAGTGCCAGAACTCGTCGCCAAAACGTTCATCAATCCATTGTCCATCTTGGTAGTTAAAATGATAACCGTTATATTTAGTGGCAACCCACAATTGCAACAAAGGCTCTTGTGTATTCAAAATAATTTTACTGCGATCGGCAAATTCTATATCTAACTTGCCACCAAAATTTTCATAATCTATATCGAGATCATCTTCGATTTCTTCGAGCTTTTGCTCAATTTGCAGTAGAATGTCGTCAACGAGTTGGTGATATTGAGTTTCAGTTAATTGGCTCATGTCTTTCACTTGATTTTCTAACAATGAATGCGATTATACCCGCATTCGAACAAAGAATTTAAGAATTGTGATGAGATTTAAAACTTTTTCTGCGCTAGTTTGCTGTATTTTCCTTGTAACTGCCTGTGGGCAGCGAGGTCCACTAACAATGCCAAAGCCTGCAGATAAAAATGCTCAAACACACAATACCCAACAAAATGCTACAAAACAATAGGTTGAATCAGCGTGGATTTTTTTAATTACAAACAAGACCAATTATTTGCAGAAGATGTAAATGTTGCCGACATAGCTGCCCAGTTTAACACTCCGGCATACATATACTCGCGCGCGGCAATTGAACGCCATTGGCAAGCTTTTGACACAGCAGCAGGTGAACACCCTCACTTAGTCTGTTATGCGGTAAAAGCAAACTCAAACTTAGGTGTGCTCAATGTTATGGCACGCTTAGGCTCAGGTTTCGACATTGTTTCAGGCGGTGAACTGGCCCGTGTTATCGAAGCTGGCGGTGATCCTGCCAAAGTTGTTTTTTCTGGTGTTGGTAAAACAGAAGCTGAAATAGAATACGCATTAGAGGCTGGCATCTATTGTTTCAATGTTGAATCTGAACCCGAGCTTGATCGCATCAACAAAGTAGCCGCCGAGCTGGATAAACAAGCGCCAATTTCGATTCGGGTAAATCCAGATGTAGATGCCAAAACTCATCCGTATATTTCAACTGGTTTAAAAGCGAATAAGTTTGGTATTGAACGAGAGCGTGCCCTCGAAGTGTACAAATATGCAGCTTCGTTGTCGCACCTCAATGTACAAGGGATCGACTGCCATATCGGCTCTCAATTAACCGAAATTCAACCGTTTATCGATGCACTTGATAAAGTTTTAGCCCTAATTGATGAGTTAAAAGCAGCAGGTATTGCAATTAGCCACTTAGATGTCGGTGGTGGTTTAGGTGTAACTTATGCCGATGAAAAACCACCTGCAACTGAAGAGTATGTTGCAGCATTAAAAGCTAAATTGACCGACCGAGCTGATTTAAAACTCATTTTTGAGCCGGGCCGTTCAATAATGGCCAATGCTGGGATTTTGATCACCAAAGTAGAATTTATCAAAAATGGCGAAGAGAAAAATTTCGCGATTGTTGATGCGGCAATGAATGATTTAATCCGCCCGAGTTTATATTCAGCTTGGCAAAATATTGTGCCTGTCGATGCAAGCTTAACGCGCGAAGCTGCGGTTTATGATGTGGTTGGGCCGATCTGCGAAACAGGCGACTTCTTGGGTAAAGACCGAAAACTCCCAATAGCCGCAGGCGACCTACTTGCCGTACGATCTAGCGGTGCTTATGGGTTTACTATGGCCTCAAACTACAACTCGCGAGTACGTGCCGTTGAAATTATGGTAGATGGCAACAAACCTTATGTGGTGCGCGAGCGCGAACAATTAACCGATTTGTGGAAAGGCGAACAACTCCTTCCTTAATCAAGTCATCAAGACCGACGAAGTCGTCATTGGATGACTTCGCTTTGCCGTATAAAAGAATTTGTTATTTTCATCTCCTCACCTGTCAATCGTTAAACGGTAGACTATACTTAGTCACATCGAACCTGTTAGCAAATAAACTATCCTAAATGCAAAAATTTGTTATGGGCTTGCTAGGGCTCACTTTTTATCTGTCACCAGTTAATGCTGACGAACTTTTTATTGGCCTAGACGCTGACTTATCCGCCGTTTCAGCAGAAGGTGGTATCGCAATTCAACGCGGCGCAGAGCTTGCAATTGATGAAATCAACCAACAAGGCGGTCTATTAGGTAAATCACTCAAGTTAATTTCTAAAGACCATCGTGGAAACCCTGCGCGAGGAAAACGCAATATTGAGCAGTTCGCAAAAATAAACAACCTACTAGCAGTTCTTGGAGGCATTCACACCCCAGTTGCCATGACAGAACTGCCTGTCATTCACAAACATAAAGTGATTTATTTAGCGCCTTGGGCTGCTGGCACGCCCATTGTTGACAACGGTTATTCACCCAATTACGTTTTTCGAGTTTCACTGCGTGATCAAGATGCCGCAATAGTGTTGTTGAAACATGCAAAACAACACAAGCTAACTCAAGTCGCTTTGATGCTGGAACATACAAGTTGGGGACGTTCGAATAAGTTGTCGTTAGAACAAGCCGCCAGAGCGCTCGACATTCACATCACGCATATCGAGTGGTTCAACTGGCGCGATTCGGAACTACACAACAAGGTCGCGAATGCATTAGCTACGCAGCCACAAGCAATGATTTTAGTTTCCAACGCACCAGAAGGGGCTGAAATAGTAAAAGCCATGCATCGCCTGCCAAAGAGTATGCATAAACCCATTATTTCCCATTGGGGTATTACGTCTGGTCATTTTGTAGAATCAGTTGGATTAGAAATATTGCGCCAAGCAGATATTCGCGTCATTCAAACTTTTTCATTTTTTAACGCACACAACCAGCAATTGGCAAAACAAGTGCTCCAACAATATAACCAGAAATATCAAACAAACTATACAGCCCACGCTATACCATCGGCTGTTGGGGTAGCCCATGCGTATGACTTAGTACACTTGTTAGCCACAGCGGTCAAACAAGCACAATCGACCGACAGAGCGGTCATTCGAGATGCACTTGAAAAACTCCCTGAATATCATGGACTGGTTAAAAATTATCAGCGCGCTTTTACTCCAACTCGGCATGACGCGCTAACACCAGAAGATTACCGAATGTTAACCTTTGATATGTTGGGTAACTTAACAAATATTCCCAGTTCAGTGCACGCTGCTAAACTTATCGAGTAAGGTGTGAATTGACTAGCATGGACCAAAATAATACGCCGACCCTACACCAATACATAACCCGTAAAACCCTACCTAAGGTTTTGACAATGTTAGTTGTTGTCAGTTTTTTGGTCGTTGTTTACGCCCAAAGGTTAGTTGAACACGAAATTCAGGACCATCAGCAAGAAATAGCCGAACAATTTAGCCACATATTGACAAAAACCACCAATACTCTGAAAGCTGAAGTCGAGAATCTCGCGCAAAATGACTTAATCATTAACAGTTTAATCGATGTCGAAGGACGGCGGCAGTATATTGAATTGCTATTTAATTCTTTCGTATTTGCAGGGATCCAGAACAGTCAGTTAAGCCTGTTAGATTTTGAAGGGCAAATAATTACCAACAACCAAGCTACACGTCCATTGCTTAACCGTGCACAATGGTTTGACAAAGTTTTACAAAACGGCAAAACGTATCAGCAACTGACCAGCCAAGGCTGGATATTCGTTGCGCCAATTCGATATGGGCAGCTACCTGAAGGCGCAATTTATGCGCATATTCCATTGCAACAAGTGCAACCTTTGCTTGAAATCAACTTGCTCAAAACAGAGATAGTTTACACCGACCAACAAAATAACATCTTGTTTAAATCAGCCTCTATTCCCCAATCAAACAACCAATTTAAGCTAGCACAACTAGAAGAATACAAGTATTTACTACAACCATTTGATGACCTCAGCACAATCTATATTTTGCAAAAAACTGAATATGCCTATCAACAAGTTATTATGTTCATTATCGTATTAATTGTTGCACTTGTTGGGCTCGTTATTGCCACCACTTATAGCATCAGTTTAGCCGCAAACTTTGCGTCACAAACTTTGCACCAGTTTGTTAACGCAATTGAAGGCCACGACCGAAAAAACACACCATCAACTAACTTACACCAAGGCCCACAATTATACGAAATGACGCAATTGCGTAATCAATTTGATGGCTTACTTGAAGAATTATTTGCAACCAATGTATCTAAAGAACAATTCCAGAGTGTTATCAACTCAATAGCAGAGTCTTTAGCGGTATTTGACCTGAACGGCCGTTGTTTATTGCACAACAACACTTTTGACGAATTTAAAAATAAAGTACTTGATAACGGCATACCGACAATCAATATCATAGAAAAAGAGCATAGAGCAGCGGTATTTAATCTAGAAAGTGACCAATACGAATTCGAAAGTTTGTACCACTTACCTGACGAATATAACAATTATCAGCAAACTTTCATTCATTGGCATCGAACGCGCTACTTAACCTCTGATGGTCAATTAGCTGGTATTGTTTTGGTGGGAATAGATATCACCCTGCAAAAAAGTATCGACCGAGAACTTCGTATACGCGACCGCGCAATCGAAACGGCCCCCTCAGGTATAATAATTGTAGACGCGAGCATTGTGCATCAACCCATTATTTACGTTAACCCAGCTTTTGAACATATTACAGGCTACGGAAAAAATGAGGTGCTGGGTAAAAACTGCAAGTTCTTGCAAGGTGAAAAATCTGATAAACGCATCATTCAACAAATCAGCCAAGCGATCCGTTCTGAGCAAGCTATTTCAACCACAATTATAAATTACACCAAGCAGGGTAAAGAGTTTTACAATCAACTCTCTATTACACCTGTTTTTGACAGCCACAATAAACTCACACACTTTCTTGGCATACAAAATGATGTCACCAATCAAATTCTAGCTGAAAATAAACTTAAAACAGCTGTTAAACAACGAGAACAAGCGTTAGAAAAAGCACAAGAATCAGCACGACTAAAATCGGCATTTTTAGCCAGTATGTCGCATGAAATTAGAACGCCGATGAATGGTGTGCTTGGGATGTTAAACATTCTCCAAAGCACAGATTTAAGTTCACGCCAACAACACTATGCCAAACTCGCACAACACAGTGCCAATTCTTTATTAGTGTTAATTAACGACATACTAGACTTTTCCAAAATTGAAGCGGGCAAAATAGATATAGAAACAGTGCCAACCAATATTCAGGAGTTAATAGAAAATGTTGCCCAGACCTATTCTATAAAAGCCTTTGAAAAAGGCTTAGCGCTCTTAGTCGACACGACTGAGTTGGAGCAAATTCAAATATTAACTGACCCAACTCGTTTCCGACAAATTCTCACCAATTTGGTTGGCAATGCAATCAAATTTACTGAACAAGGCTCAGTCACTATCAGTGCAAATAGCCAGTTGTTGCCAACAACACAACAAATACGCTTGCAAGTCAATGTGCAAGATACTGGTATTGGCATAGACTCAAACAAATTTGATTCTCTGTTTTCCGCGTTTACGCAAGTAGACACCTCAACCACTCGAAAATTTGGTGGCACTGGACTCGGCTTGGCCATTAGCAAACAACTGGCCAATCTATTACATGGCGATATTGCTGTAACAAGCGAATATAACAAAGGCAGTACATTTAGCATAAATATAGACTGCGGGCCCGTACCAGTGGCGCAAAACTTTCCTTTAGAGGCAAAACAATCACTGCAACAGTCAGTTATTTTAATCGGTGAAGAAAACGCTTATAAACACTACCTAGAAAAGCAGCTGCGCCCTTTGGTTCGGGTAACCCATAACCTGCACACCACAGTTGAGCTAGCAACGGCGAAGTTTGAAGATGTAGAGGCAATTGTATTCACCGATTTAATGACCGCAGCTATTAGCGCCGCGAACCTTGAAAGCGAAATAGACCAGTACGCCAAACAGTGTGCCTGTTTGGTTATACATCCGGTCAACTATTCAAACGAAGAACTAAAAGAACTGATTGCACCGAATATAAAACTGTTGTCTTATCCAATTACCACGTTAGAGCTAATCCACACCTTTACCAACTTATCTACACATCATGCTCAAAACAAACACGCTTTATCTACTACAGATACTCAACTAAATATCAAATTTAACCGCGTGCTGTTAGTAGAAGACAACGAGATAAACCAATTAGTGGCGCAAACCTTGTTAGCCCCTTACACCGAGCAGTTAGACACAGCTAATGATGGCTTAGAAGCGCTCGATATACTAGTGGCTTCAGCACAATCTGGCATGCGCTATGATTTAATATTAATGGACTGTCAAATGCCACATCTAGATGGCTATCAAACAACGCAAAGAGTCAGGCAAGGCGACTGTGGTGAACACAATAAAAATATTCCAATCATAGCAATGACAGCCAATGCAATGAAAGGTGATAAAGAAAAATGTTTGGCAGCCGGCATGGACGATTATTTGGTCAAACCCATCAATAAACAACTGTTAGAGCAAACTCTTAAACATTGGTATCAATCAGCCAATTTGCTTGAAAAATCGACAAACTAGGCAAGACTTAACACTATTAATTTAATAGCTTCAGTGAGCAATTTATGCAGATTATGCGAGCTTCAACCAATTTACGACCATATTATACAATTGTGTTAGCTGCTTTATTCACCTCCGCTGCCACTAAAGCGACAGAGCTTGAAGTTATCAAAGTAACCAGCCAATACTTTGAACAAAACCTACAACAAGTACCCGTTTCTGCTACGGTTATTTCGTTCGAAGCATTAGAGCAACAGCGCATAATCGACCAATACGACATTGCTCTGGCAACACCTGGTATGAGCTATGCTGAATTTGCACCTGGGCAAAGTTTGACATCAATAAGAGGGATAATTTCAGCTGACGACGGTGCTGGGATGGACAATTCTGTTGCAGTATTTTTAGATGGCGTCTACATCGGCCGACAAGCCAACATAAACTTTGACCTACTCGACTTGTCTAGAGTTGAGGTATTAAGGGGTCCACAAGGTACTTTGTTTGGCCGAAATACCATTGGCGGTGCAATCAGCTTAACCAGTGAGTTACCTCAGTTTAGTCAAACCAATTTAATTAAAACATCATTTGGCAACTATCAAAACCAACAACTAAAAGCTGTGGTCAACCGCGAGTTGTCGGACAGCATCGCAGCAAGAGTTAGCTATAATTACCGTGCTCATGACGGCTATGTGCACAACGCATTGTTGAATACCCAGCAGCAAGATCTCACCTCTCATGCGATAAGAGCGCAACTATTGTTCGACAACAGTAACGGTCATTGGCTGTTAACCGCAGACTATTCCGCAGATGACAGAGCGGATATGGGTCGCTTTCCTTATCAGAATGGCAACTTCGACTATATTCAAGTTTGGCAAGATCTTGGAGGAAAAACGGGTGTTTCAACTTCGCCGATTGATGGCTTCTCCAAGCGAGACAATATGGGCATTAGCCTATCCAACAAACATAAACTTTGGGGAGGCCAACTACAAAGCATTTTTGCTTACCGGCAGGCATCTACCGATTGGGAAATGGCGAGTGTTGGAGCGCCATTAGGCGGCAATTATGACCTATCTGCAGGCAACTTAGGTTTAGACGTTAACGACGATATATTGGAAGATATACAACAACATTCAGCCGAGCTTCGTTGGTTGAGTACTCCGAGTGAAAACTTTAAGTATGTTGTTGGCCTATATTACCTAAATGAACAAACCGAACGTGTCGAGCAATTTAAGCTCGACAATAACTCAACCACCAATGGCCAGCAAACAGTAGGTAACGAAGTTGCCGACCAACATAATACAACCAAAAGTTATGCCAGTTATATCCAAAGTGAGTGGGCGATTGATAAACGCTGGAACCTAGTGACTGGCATTCGTTACACCAAAGACAACAAACAAACTCAGTCAACCAGCTTAAACTGTGGACAACAGGAAAATGCCCTAGTCAACAACAACCCTTTGTGTGACGTTGGCAATGCAAGTCTGTCGATTATGCAAAAGTCTTTTCAGGCGACAGGCCAACATAGCTGGAACAATTTATCACCTAAAATAGCGCTGCAATACCTAAGTGATTCAAGCATGATCTATATCAGCATTAGTAAAGGATTTAAGAGTGGTGGGTTTGCAGGCGCCCCAGGCGTTGAAAGTGTCGCAACGACACCAATTAAACCCGAAACAGCAACAAGCTATGAACTGGGTCACAAACTGCAAATTGCAGACAAACTCAGACTCAATACCAGTCTGTTTTACACTGACTATCAAAACCTACAAATTACCCGCTTTGGCCCTTCGCCGCAAGACAGTGATTTTGGTACCTTTTTAACAACAAATATTGACCAATCTGTTATTTCAGGAGTGGAGCTTGAAGCGAATTGGATCATCAATAATCATTTCGAATTGTCTGGACACTACGCCTACCTAGATAGCGAAATAAAAGCATTTAAACTGGCGGCTTTTGCCGGAGAAGTCGACCTGACCGGCTCCGAATTACGCCAATCACCCAAGCACTCTGCCAATGTGATCGCGCATTACCAATTCGCGTTATCTGAAGGTCGCGGTCATTTAGATGGCCACATAAGCTGGCAATTTATAGATGAGCAAATTAGTGACTACCTTAACCAAAATACAATTATTGACCAACAGAAATACTGGAATGCGAATGTAACCTGGCACAGCGCTAACAATAATTGGCAGATCTCGTTTTGGGGAAAAAACCTCACAAATAACCGATATGTCAGCCATTCTTATGTGATTGGCCCAGGTATTATCGGCATATGGAGCCCACCCCGACGATATGGCTTAACTTTGAGTTGGGGTTTCTAAATGCATCAAGCCGATGTTGTGCACATTGTTGGCTTAACCGCGTACATTCTGCTGCTGTTATTATTTAGTTGGGTGGTACTGGTTGCAAAAGCGCGTACGGGGGCGATATGGTGGTTGGCCGCCAATATTGGCACATTGATGGGGCGAGTAACGCTTTATCTGCTACCTGATTATTTGCCCACTGGCTCAGCACCTGTTATCTATGCGGCTTTATTAACAGCAGAAAAAACATTTGTGGTTGTAGGTTTATGCTTATTTTTCAACGACAATTGGCAAATATACAAAAAACATATGTTGCTGACCTGTGGTGTTTTTTGCTTGGGCTATTTTATAGTTTATCAGGCAAGTTTATCTGCAACTTATAACGCTGTTTTGCTCACCTGTGTGCAATGCGCTTGCTTATGTTTAAGCGCAATGGTGATTTGGCGAAACAAAAAAAGCCTACACCACTGCTGGTCTTTGTTGTTGATGTCTACCTGCATTATTTTTGTAATTCACTGGTCAACCTTTCCAATTGCGCTTAACTATCCAACTTGGTTAAACATTGGTTTTTTCGTTGGCAACATCCTCAATCTAATATTGTATTTGACACTGGCCGCCATAGCGCTAAACCGTTTTGAAGCTAGACTAATTAATGCAGAACAATCTGCTCTTGATTTAGCTCACAAAGCGATTGCTGCCAGCAAAGCAAAAAGCGAGTTTTTAGCAAATATGTCGCATGAAATTCGCACGCCGATGAATGGCATATTAGGCATGTTAGAGTTATTAAAAACAACCGAGCTCAGTAAAGAGCAAACTCACAAACTCAATATAGCCTATAGTTCAGCTCAAGGTTTATTGGCGATTATTAACGACATACTCGACTTTTCAAAAATAGAGGCCAACAAACTCAACATAGAAAAGATCGCATTTAACCTACAAGCTATTGTTGAAGAGAGCGCCAATGCATTACAACCGCAAGCTGCACAAAAACAGCTAGAGTTTATCGTTGATACAACTGGCATAAAACACCCATTAGTTACTGGCGATCCTACCCGTTTTCGGCAAATTCTGCTTAATTTAGTCGGAAATGCAATAAAATTTACCGCCAAGGGCGAAATCGTTGTCAGCGTGAAACAAATTAAAAGGCAACAACAATGGTGGATAGAGTGCGCTGTCACCGATACTGGCATTGGGATAAAAGAAGAACAAAAGGAAACTTTGTTTCAATCATTCAGTCAAGCCGACACCTCCACGACTCGAAAATTTGGAGGTACGGGTTTGGGCCTAACTATTTGTAAAAAGTTATGTCAAATAATGGGGGGCAACATATGGTTTACCAGCCAATATGGCTATGGAAGTAGTTTTAAATTCGAATACCCTTTAAGTGTTCGTTCAACCGAGCCAACACTCGCTCAACATAAAAGGTTGGCAGGGTTAAAAGCACTATTAGTTGATGATAATGCAACCAACCTAGAGATACTGCGCAACCAGCTGGCTATCTGGGAAATAAACAGCCAGCAGGCGCTTAGCCCAATAGTTGCGCTAGAAATCGTCAGAAATAGCCAGACAGTATTTGATTTGGCAATTGTAGACATGCAAATGCCAGAAATGGACGGCATCGAGTTTTTGAGACAATTTAAACAAGCATATCCAGCTCACAAGACACAATTTATCATGTCGTCTTCTCTTTCTTCAGCAGAAATTCGCCATCAAGCACAACAAGTTGGATATAGTGCTTATTTAAATAAACCCTTGTTGGCGAGCGACCTGCTCAACAGCTTACACAATGTCTTTAGCCCCAATGCCAATGGTTCTGCTAATCGCTCGAAACAATCCCAATTGCCACAAAAGTTTTCTTTCCAACACATCTTAGTGGTTGAAGATAACGAAATTAACCAACTGGTCATCGCCGAAATACTCTCACAATTAGATCTAAAATTTACCATAGCAAGCAACGGCTTAGTTGCGCTGAATCAATTAACAGATGAAGAGGTTTCATTCGACTTAATTTTAATGGATTGCCAAATGCCTGAATTAGACGGATACCAAACCACAGAAAAGATTCGCCAAGGCGCAGTCGGCGATAAACACAAAAACCTCCCAATTATCGCTTTAACCGCCAATGCAATGTCTGGCGATAAAGAAAAATGCCTGCAAGCAGGCATGACAGACTATGTCAGTAAGCCTCTAGATAAAAACAAGCTGATCCTAACCATCAGTCGATACCTCTGCGCGTCATAATCTAGAGCCTGATTTTTCAGCATTTAACCGTTAAACTGAAAAGTACTTGCAATTAGCAAAAGTGTCGACTTAATATACTGTTAATTTCAACAGTATATTAATTTGTATGTCTTTATCGCGGCTCGCATCACAATCGGTAACAACACTTAAAGGCGTGGGTGCCAAAGTCGCGCAAAAGTTAACCCAAATACACGTTCATTCAGTTGAAGATCTGCTGTTTCACTTTCCACTTCGCTATCAAGATCGCACGCGAATTTATGCCATCAATGATTTATTACCTGAAATCACAGCGACTGTAATCGGTGAAGTCGAAAATTGTCAGATTGTGTTTGGTCGTAAACGCATGCTGATCTGTAAAATTACCGACGGACAGCAGAGTTTAACCTTAAGGTTTTTTAATTTTTCTGCAGCGCAAAAGAATCAATTCTCGGTTGGCAAACACGTTAAAGCTTTCGGTGAAATTAAGCGTGGAAAATACGGCTATGAAATTGTCCACCCTGAATATAAGGTAGGAGATCTCGATAGCTTGCAACACGTAGAAGAAGCCTTTACACCAATCTATCCGACCACTGAAGGTTTAAAACAAAATACGTTGCGTAGCTTAACCGACCAAGCGCTCGAGCGACTAAAAACCGCCGAAATTGCCGAACTAATTCCACTTGCAGACATTGCCACACAATACACGTTAGCCAAGGCCATCCAAACACTGCACAGACCCGCGCCAGATGTATCTCTTGCAGAACTAGAAGCAGGTACCCACCCTGCTCAACAAAGGTTGGCTTTTGAAGAACTGGTTGCACATAATTTAAGTATGCAAAAGCTGCGTCAACAAACTCAACAATACCCTTCAGTAGCAATTGCCCCCGCACAGACATTGTTAAATAACTTTATTGCTAGTTTGCCGTTTCAGCCTACAAATGCGCAAACAAGAGTTGTTCACGAAATACAACAAGATATGCAACAGCCACATCCTATGATGCGGCTAGTGCAAGGCGATGTTGGCTCGGGTAAAACACTCGTTGCCGCACTTGCAGCGCTATCAGCACTAGAGCAGGGTTTGCAAGTTGCACTAATGGCACCAACCGAGATTTTGGCAGAACAACACGCGATAAACTTTGCCAATTGGCTTTCACCTCTCGGTTTTAAAGTCGATTGGCTGGCTGGCAAACTTACAGGCAAACAAAAGCGCGAAGCTCAAGAGCGCATAGCGAACGGCGACAGCCAAATGGTTGTTGGTACACACGCATTGTTTCAACAAGATGTTGAATTTGCCAAGTTGGCCTTAGTGATAATTGATGAGCAACATAGATTCGGTGTTCACCAGCGCATGAGTTTGCGAGATAAAGGAATTAATAGTGGATTGTATCCACATCAACTTATTATGACAGCAACACCAATTCCACGTACACTAGCAATGACAGCGTACGCTGATTTAACCACATCCGTTATTGACGAGTTACCACCAGGACGGACGCCAGTCAAAACTGTCGTGTTGCCGGACAGCCGCCGAGACGAGGTCATTCAACGAGTTTATCAAGCTTGTAAACAAGAACAACGCCAAGCCTATTGGGTATGTACCTTAATTGAAGAATCTGAAGCGCTACAATGCCAAGCAGCAGAAGATACCGCCACCCAATTACAACAAGCTTTGCCTGATTTAAGTATAGGCTTGGTGCATGGCCGAATGAAAGCTGGCGAAAAACAGCAAGTCATGCAAGGTTTTAAACAAGGTGATACCGACTTGCTCGTTGCTACGACAGTGATAGAAGTTGGAGTTGATGTCCCCAATGCTAGTCTTATGATAATCGAAAACCCTGAACGTTTAGGACTGGCTCAGCTTCACCAACTAAGGGGGCGAGTTGGTCGTGGTGCCATTGCAAGCCATTGTTTATTAATGTACAAATCACCATTATCAAAAACGGGTCAAAAGCGTCTTGCGGTCATGCGAGAAAGTACCGATGGGTTTTATATTGCGCAAAAAGATTTAGAAATACGTGGTCCAGGTGAATTATTAGGCACCAGACAAACAGGCGAAATGTCGTTTAAAGTTGCAGACCTATTGCGTGATAGCCAGCTCATTAGCCCAGCAAGAAAGTGCGCGCGTAAGCTATTACAGCAGCATCAAGTGACCGAACAATTAATCAAGCGCTGGTTAGGAGACAAAGATAAATACTCGCAAGCATAAGTCTGAACAATTACTTGATGTCTAATTATCTTAATAACCAAAAGTATGTTTAGTATAGCATCTTGTTTTAGTTTATTAATTGACCAAGTGTAATTTACAGTTCTACAATGAAATCAAATGATTTGTTAAATTCACCACTCTCGATGACACTAAGTCATAACCAAGGAAAGGAGTTACCCATGATCAAATCAGCAAAACGAGCCCGCTCTGCCGAAGATAAATCTCTTAAGCGCGATCTTATTTTACAAACTGCCGCTGAACTATTTGATGAAAGTCCAGAAGCATTACCAACCGCTGCTGCCATCGCGAATCAATCGGGGATCGCCAAAGGCACTGTTTATTTATATTTTAAAAGTAAAGAAGAGATATTTTTAGCACTGCTCGAGAAACACTATACCGCTTGGTTTAGTGACATTCGCAGCGCCATCGGCGCAGAAAAGCCAGATGCTGACGAAATCATCAATGCTTTGTGTCACTACATTGAAACACAACCGCAATTTTTCCAATTGGCAAGTTTAAGCAGTTCAATTATCGAACAAAATGTTGACTTAAAAATATTGCTCGACTTTAAAAACCGCTTGCTTGAAACATTAACCACCACAGCAAAAGACTTAGCCAGTCGTTTACAATTGGAAGAGCATGAAACTTGTGCTCAGCTGCTGATGCGCAGTTATGCAATGCTGCTGGGGCTATGGCAAATCAGCCATCCACCAGAAAAACTCGCCACATCAGTAGAGCAATCTCGTTTAGCTTTGCTCCAACCTGAGTTTGGCTTAGAAGCTAGAGACGCATTAGCTCAACTATGGCATGGTTATGTTGACCAAAAAGGCAATAAATCGAGTGGTCGTTTTTGGAAAATTGGTAATTTGTTTGCCAAAGCGGATTAACCACAGCTGTTTTTATGCTGCTTATGCTGTTTAACCTGAACTCTGGATAAATCTCTGCCCTTACCAGCAAATTTTAATCCAGAGCTCAGGTTTTTAGCAAAGCCGAATAGTTTGTCCTAAACTTAAGTTACCGTGTTGGCCACGTTCGGAAACGATATGCTAAAAGCGTTTGTAGCTAGATGGACATTATCTATTTTTCTAGTCATTTCTTTCACGCCAATCATTAGCTATGCAGATAAAGTGCTAATTTACCCAAAACCTCGCCATGAAAGAGATATGCGCGACGACTACCCAATTGAACTACTCAAACTAGCATTAGAACGTTCTGAACAAAAAATTGAGATAGTTACCGCTAATACCCCCATGCAGCAACAACGAGCACTGTGGGCTGTTGAAAATGGCTTAGTGGATATTATGTGGACCATGATGAATCAAACACGTGAATCTTATCCCTACTCGGTCCCTTTTGACATTTACCAAGGCATTTTTGGCAACCGTCTAATTCTGATCCACCAAGATCAACTGGCGGAATTCAGTAAAATTGAACATCCATGTGATTTTTATAAGTACACAGCCATTATGGGTCATGATTGGCCTGATACACGTTTTTATTTGCATCACGGCTTGCCTATCACCACTTCCTCTAGTTATGAATCTTTATTCAATATGCTGCTCAAAGGACATGGGGATTATTTTCCTCGCTCTGTCTCTGAAATTTTCATCGAACTAGAGCACCACACCAACGAGCCTTTTGTTGTTGAGCCAAACTGGATGATTGTCTATAAAGCTGAAATGCGCTTTATTCTCAGTAAACAAGCATATGAAAGCTACGGACAAGCAATTTTGAAGGGATTAAATCAAACATTGGCAGATGGCAGCTTTAACAAGCTATTTGAAAAGTTTCACGGTGATGTGCTTAAAAAGGCCCAACTGAATAAACGTAAATGGCTGAACCTAGACATGAATTACCAAATGCATTGTGATTTACTAGAAAAAGCGCGGCGATAAGCTGAGCAAGATGACATTAGCCATGGCTATGATTAAAATAGCCGCCTTTGTAGTTAACCTTTAAGTTGTTATGTCTGACAAGAATCCAATTTACCGAGTGCAATTTATCAACAACGGTGAGAAGTATGAGCTGTATGTTCGCCGTTTAACCACCAGCAATTTGTTTGGTTTCATTGAAATTGGCGACTTCGTTTGGAACAACCACGGTACTTTAGTGGTTGATACCAGTGAAGAAAAACTCAAGTCTGAGTTTGAGCAAGTTGAAAGCACCTACTTGCCAATGCACAATGTATTGCGCATCGACCAAGTAAAAAAACAAGGTACAGCAAAAATAAGTTCGTTAGGTGACAAAGTAACCCAATTCCCAAACCCAATTTACACACCTAACCCAAAAAATAAATAATATTCTGGCCGATACACAAGGAGCTTGGTTTGCGTTTTATTCATACCTCTGACTGGCATTTAGGCCAAAATTTTTACGGCAAAAACCGTGCAGCAGAGCACCAAGCTTTTTTTAATTGGCTATTGCATACGATAGAAGAGCAACAAGTAGATGGCTTAATCGTAGCTGGGGATATTTTTGACACAGCTGCGCCCCCTAGCTACGCGCGCACTTTGCTCAATCAATTGGTCATTCAAGTCAATCAACTAGGTTGCCAGCTAATATTGCTCGGCGGCAATCATGACTCGGTTGCGGTTCTTAATGAAAATAAAAACCTCTACCAAGCCCTCAATACCACGTTAATTAGCCAAGCGATTCAGCCAGAACAAATATCTGATTACCAACAGCAAGTGCAAATTTTGCATGATAAAAACAAAAAAGAAGCAGCGATAATGGTCGCTGTGCCCTATTTACGTCCCAGAGATTTATTAGGGCTGTCGAAAGACGAATACAACCAAGCGCAAAACCGCTTATTGCCTGCTATCCAACAACATTACCAACAGTTATACCAAATCGCCTTAGACAAACAAAAGCAGTTACATCAACAAACAGGTCAACAACTGCCGATCATTGGCACAGCACACTTAACCATAGTCAATGCTAAGGTAACAGACTCAGTGCGCGATATTTATATTGGCAGTTTAGAAGCAGTCCCCGTCGAAGCTCTACCTGATTTTGACTATTTGGCCATGGGACATATCCATCAACCACAAGTCATCGGTAATAAACAACACATACGTTATTCTGGTTCACCGATTGCCATGAGTTTTGACGAAGCAAACCAACAAAAGTCCGTTGTTTTGGTCGATACCAACATAAACCAACAAAAGTCAGGTGCACCTGCTCAGCTGAAAATTAGCACACTCAATATCCCGTGTAGCCAAGCAATAGCGCAAATAAAAGGAAATATCGCTCAGGTAGAACAGCAATTAACTGAGCTAGCAACTCAACAACAAAACATCTGGTTAGATATCGAAGTCAGTAGTGACGATTACCATAGCGACCTCCAGCAAAAACTACTGCTGCTCACTGCCGACTCGCAATTAGAAATATTAAGGGTACGTCGCAGTAAAAAAGTTTTACAAACCCAAGTACAAGAAAAAAACGTTAGTTTAGACGAGCTCACTCCGCACGACGTATTTAAACAACGCCTCGAAAACCTAGAGCTAGACGAAGCACAACAGCAAGCTCTTAGCGAATTATTTCAACATAGCTACCAACAAAGTTTGACCTTAGACAATGAAAATTCTTAGCCTGCGCTTAAAAAACCTCAATGCCCTCAAAGGTGATTGGAAAATAGACTTTACCCAGGAGCCTTTTGCAAGCAATGGGTTATTTGTAATTACCGGCGCAACCGGTGCAGGAAAAAGCACATTGTTAGACGCCATCTGTTTAGCACTTTACCACCAAACGCCTAGGTTAAATGTCTCAGCGAACCACAATCAGATTATGACACGGCATACCTCAGATTGTTTGGCTGAGGTCGAATTTGCGATAAAAAATAATAGTTATAAAGCTAGTTGGTTTCAGCGCAGAGCTCGGGGGGATAGCGAAGGTAAACTCCAACCACCCAAAGCTGAATTGTATCATTTGGAATCGCAAAAGCTGATTGCAGACAAACTGCCCGAAGTTAAAGCTCAAGTAGAGCAGCTAAGTGGTTTGAATTTTGCGCGCTTTACTAAATCGATATTACTGTCACAAGGGCGATTTGCTGAATTTTTAAATGCTAAAAGCAATGAAAAAGCCGAATTGCTAGAGGAGCTCACTGGTACAGAAATTTACAGCCAAATATCTAAGCAAGTTTTCACTAATTATAAAAGCAGTCAGCAAGCTCTACAAAAACTAACCGACCAACAAAGCAATCTAAATTTACTGTCAGACGAAGAGATGGCTGAGCTGTTGGCGCAAAAACATAGCTTGCAACAACAAAGCAACCACGACAAAACGACGCTAGCGCAATATAGGCAAAAACAACACTGGCTAGAGCAAAAGCACTCGCTGCACCAGCAACTGGCGCAAGCACAAAGTGATTTACAGCAAGCTGAATTGGCCAAGGCACAATCAAGCGATATGAGCCGACAGCTCGAACGAGCACAAGCAGCACGGCAGTGCCAACCTGTGGTAGAAAAGCTCGCCGAGCAGCAAGAGCAACAGCAACAAATACAGCAACAAATTGGCCATTCAAAGCAGGCTGTTGAGCAAACACAGGCACAAGTTGATCGACAGCATCAACAAGTCACTCAAGCACAAAACAGCTTGAATGAAAGCAAAGCCCAACAACAAAAGATTAACCAAGATATCGACACCCATGTCAGGCCACTTGAACAAGCGCTTCAATTGACAGAGCAACAACACCAGCAACTCGAGCATTCACTAACGCAACACCAACAAACAGCCACTCAAAACAAGCAAGCACTTGCAAACAGCCAAAATAAACAACAACAAAACCAACAAGCGTTGAGCAAGTGCAAAAGCTGGCTTGAACAAAATTCTGGCTTGAACAACCTCAATCAACAAACACTTGAATATTGGCAAAACCAACTACAAACGATTGAAGAACTAAAACACAGTTGTGCCCGCGATACCCATAAAATACAAACTATCAGCGAGCAGCAACAACAATTAGCCCAGCTACACCAACAAAAGCAAAGCGAACAAAAGCAACTCACCAATAACTTGAGTGAACAACAGAGACAAATTGAGAAATTAATCGCACAGCAAATCCAAGTATTTAGCGACTTAACCGCAGAGCAGAAAAAACAGTTATTGCAGCAAGGACAAACAACGCTTACCCAACTTGAGCAAATTGTTGTTTTTTACCAGCAACTACATAGTCAACAACAAAAAATAACCCAAACACAAAAGCAACTAGAAGACAGTAACCACCATATTAGCCGGCTCACCCCCGAGTTGGAAGAATTGCGTCAGCAGTACAAGAATTGCAAACAACAACTTACCGATGTAACGACCATCATTGAGCAACAAAAGACCATAATGTCGTTAGAGGCACATAGGCATGACCTCAAAGAAGATGAACCTTGCCCTTTATGTGGCTCGGTTGAGCATCCATTTGCCAAAGATTTGCCAAACATAGCGCAACCACTAAAAGCTCAGCAGCAACGCCAGCAAACATTAACCCACGAACTAGCAGAATTAGAAGCAAAAGGGAGCGAATTAAAATCGCAAATAGAAAAACATCAACATCAACAAAATTGGTTACTACAACAGCTGGCTAACGAACAACAGAACTTTGACGACATTGAACACAAACGCTTAGCCATCGACCTTAAATCGAATTGGCCTGATGAGCTTATTTGCCCCGAGTTTGTTCTTCAAGCATTTAACCAATGGCCAGCGGATGCTACAACACAACTCGAAACAGTAAAACAACAGCTGCAAAACCACCTCAATTCACTAAGCACCAGTCTGCAACTAGATGAACAAATTGTGCAAGCTCAACATCAATGCCAATTAACCCTGCAACAAAACAATAATTTGTCTGCTGAGCTAGCCTCACTCGCACAACAACAAAGTGCTTTAGCGCAACAACAGCAAGAGCTACAACAACACAACACTCAAACCCATAATAAACAGCAGCAACTGACCGAACAACTTCGCCAGCAACTCGTTGATAGCAAGTTATGCGTACAACAACAGTTAACTGAACTAGAATTTACGACAATAAGCCAAATAATTGCCGATGCAGCCAGTCAAATCACTGAATACCAAAATCAGCAACAAAGGTTTCAAACATTGGAGCAACAACGGCAAACACTCGCGACTGAAATCGATTACTTGTCTAAACAGCGAACAACAGATGAACAAGTTTTACAGCAACTGCAGCAACAAGTTAAGGAGCTTGAAGTTCAACTCACTCAACAAAAAGCGGACAGACAAAAATGGTTTGATGGCGAATCAATCGTAAATATTCAGCACAAATCTGATTCACAAATAACTCAAGCGGAGTTAAATTTCCAAACTCAACAACAAAACCTAAGTCAATTACAAATTGACTTATCACGCTTACACAGCCAGTTGAATCACCAACAACAAACATCAGCTCAAATTGAGCAAACGCTAAAACAACTTAAAAGCAGCCGTGATGAAAAATTAGCAGAGCATGGCTTTAGCGATCATTCCAGTTGGCAGCAAGCCTTGTTAAACGAAGATGAGTTAAATGCGTTATCCGATCAATTAACAAACATTGAACAGAATGTGCTCAAGTATCAAAGTCAACAAGCCAATATAGACCAGCAGATACAATTACTCGCGCAACAGCCGATTGCCCAGCAGCTCAGTCAATTCGATCACAGTGACACTGAGCAAATCAATCACCAACAAACTTTGGCTGAAGCGATACAAAGCTTGGAGCTAAGCTATACCAACCGCTTGCAGCAACTCGGCGAAATTAATCAGCAATACCAACATGCTGAAAAGCTAAAACAAAACTTTGCCGAGGTAAACAAACAAATTGAGCAAGCACAAATACAACATCAAAACTGGGCGTTGCTTAACGAGCTGATAGGCTCTGCCGAAGGTGATAAGTTCCGCAAATTCGCACAAGGTTTAACCCTGCAACAATTGGTGTACCTCGCCAACCAACAATTACAACACCTCCACGACAGGTATCAGCTGGTTCGCAAATCACAAGATGGGTTAGATCTTGCTATTATCGACACTTGGCAAAATGACGTAGAGCGCGACACCCAAACATTATCGGGTGGAGAAAGTTTTTTAGTTAGCCTAGCGCTGGCACTAGCTCTATCAGATTTGGTCAGCCACAAAACTAATATTGAATCTTTATTTTTAGATGAAGGGTTTGGCACGCTTGATTCGGACACGCTTGATTTGGCGTTAGATGCGTTAGATAGGCTGAATGCAAGTGGCAAAATGATAGGCATCATTAGCCATATAGACAGCTTAAAAGAACGCATACCAGTGCAAATACGCGTCAATAAACATAATGGTTTGGGTTATAGCCAGCTAGAACGGCAATATATGGCAAACTAACACTAAGGACGATTATGCTTGGTTTGCCTGCCAAGCCTCGTCCGTCATTTGCATTTGTTGCCACCACAGCTCATCAGCTTCAATTTCACCTTGTTGATTCACTGTAGGATAAGGTAACCCCTTGCGTCGGCATGCCTCAGCAAAAATAGGATGCCCACGTTCAAATAACAGTCGTTGTTGCTCAGCAATCGGCAATTTACATTCACCACCATACATACCTGCCGCTAACCTTTGCTGCTGTGCTTGGTACAAGATTAGCGCCCCCGCAACAGATACATTCAACGATTGCACCATCCCCAACATAGGCACGACCACATGATGATCGGCCGCGGCTAAAGCTTGTTGCGAGATACCATACTTTTCTTGCCCCAAAATCAACGCCGTTGGTTTGGTGTAATCAATTTCGGTGTAATTGACTGCTCTGTCAGATAAGTTGGTCGCAACAATTTGCATGCCTTGGCGCTTAAAAATAGCTAAAGCTTGGCTTAACTCATCGTGTTTATGCACGTTTACCCAATTTTGAGTCCCTTTAGCTGTGCCCGTTCTTAACCCTGATTTGAGTGGATTATCCAAGTGCATAATCGCATGTACATCATGAATACCCACGGCGTCAGCGGTACGCACAACAGCAGATAAATTATGTGTTTTATGAACGTTTTCTAAACATACCGTCAAATCCGGTTGACGATTACTAAACATGGTTTGAATGCGGGCGAGTCTTTCTGGCGTCATATTTATTGCAGGTTTTATAGCTAGTAACATTTTGCCATCAGCTGCATCAACCGCTGGCATCACAGGTCAAATAACCTGAACTATGGATAACAAGCGTGCTTCTTCTAGAGGGCAATTTTTCTGAGCGCAAGGCGAATTAGCGTAGTCAGCTGCTGTTAGCGAATTCAACAAGTTCAAAGGAAAATTGCCTTAGAAAATAGGTTGTTATCCTGCGTTTGGATTAATTAGTGCTTGGCAACTCCAACACACCATCAATTTCAATTTGTGCACCTTTTGGCAATTGACCGATGCCAATAGCTGCTCGAGCTGGGTAAGGCTTAGAAAAATACTGAGCCATGATCTCGTTTACCTGAGCAAAGTTCGCTAAGTCTAATAAAAAGATGTTGACCTTAACCATATCATTTAAACACCCACCTGCAGCTTCACAAACTGCACTTAAGTTTTTAAACACTTGATGCGCTTCATCTGCAAACCCAGAATCAACCAATTCCATAGTTTCTGGGATCAATGGGATCTGCCCTGATAAATAAACCGTTGTTCCTACCTTTACTGCTTGGCTATAAGTTCCAATAGCTGAAGGTGCTTTATCTGTACTAATAATTTGTTTTGACATAAATTTTCTACTCTTATCTGTTAACTAACCCTACGCGGGTTACTTTTTATGACGCTCAACTTTTTGTACGTCCTCAATAAGGCGCACTTTCTTAATCACTTGAGCTAAATGAACTCGGTCGGTGACTGTTAGCACCAAATCAACGTTATAGATGTAGTCATCTTTCTCTTCCGAGTATAAGCTTTGAATATTTGAGCCTGTTTTAGAAATGGCTGTCGTTACACGTGCCAACGCACCATGAACATTGTGTAATTCTAAGCGCAACGCACAAGCAAATTCTTCATTGGGTGAATTATCCCAACTCACATCAAAATATTTAGACGGTTCAGTAGCAGCATCTCGAACATTGTGACAATTGTCTATATGGACCACTATGCCCTTACCCGGGCTGACATGACCTATAATACTATCACCAGGGATTGGTCGGCAACATTTAGCAAACGTTACCAACATGCCCTCAGCGCCCCGAATAGAGACTTTTTTATCGAGATAAGACTCACCACCCTGCGCTGTTGCTGCATCGTCGCGTTTTAGCAACTTGCGTGCAACTACGATACTCATTAAATTGCCTAAGCCAATTTCAGCTAACAACTGATGCACAGTTTGCAATTTGGTTTCATTTAAAACTGTAGCAATATTTTCTTCAGGAATATCATTTAAATCGACATCCCCTAACGCCACTTTCAATAAACGTTTGCCTAAATCAACAGACTCTTCGCCTTTAAGATTTTTCAGGTAGTTGCGAATTCTTAACCGAGCTCGTGGCGTAATAACAAAATTAAGCCAATTAGCATTGGGCCGTGCTCCTTTTGAGGTAACGATATACACGGTTTGGCCACTTTCTAAAGGCTGATTTAATGGCATAGGTTTATTATTAACCGTCGCGCCTACACAGGTAAAGCCAATATCAGTGTGAAGTGCAAAAGCAAAATCGACAGGAGTTGCACCTTTGGGTAACTCAATAATGCGCCCCTTCGGCGTAAACAGGTAAATTTCTTCTGGGAACAAATCTGATTTTACATTCTCAATAAACTCAAATGAGTTACCCGCACTTTGTTGCAATTCAACTAAGCTGTTCATCCAACGTTGCGCACGAACCTGTGCGGTTGTGCTACCATCACCAGCTTTAAATGACCAAGTTTCCTTTTCTTTGCTACCCGCAACCAGCTGCGCTTCTTTTTGGAACTGGCTAATATTGGACTGCGCCTTGCCATCTTCGTCGTCATCATCTGTGGTTTTGTACATCCAATGTGCTGCGATACCTTTATCAGCAGCAAGCTCCATATCATGCGTCCGGATCTGAATTTCTAATGGAATACCATGTGGCCCGATTAAAGATGTGTGCAAAGACTGGTAGCCGTTAATACGAGGAATGGCAATATAATCTTTAAAACGACCTTCAATCGGCTTGTATAAATTATGTACAATACCAAAGGTGCGATAACAGGTGTCTAAGTCTTTTACTATGATTCGAAACGCATAAATGTCCATTACATCATTGAACATCAATTCCTTGTTTTTCATCTTTTTATAGATGCTATACAAGTGCTTTTCACGGCCTTTAACAATACATTCAATATTGCTTTCACCAATGCGCTTACGGATCTCATTACCAATTTTTTCGATAACGTCTTTACGATGGCCTCGCGCAGATTTGACTGCAGCTCCTAATGCGCGGTATCGCATTGGGTACATGGCTTTGAAACCAAGGTTCTCCAACTCATTTTTTGTATCGTGGATACCCAATCTATGAGCAATTGGTGCATATATTTCTAAAGTTTCAGTGGCAATACGCCGGCGCTTATCCGGTCGCAACGAGTCGAGGGTGCGCATGTTATGTGTGCGATCAGCCAGTTTGATCAAGATAACTCGAATATCTTGCACCATAGCCATAATCATTTTGCGGAAGTTCTCCGCCTGCGCTTCTTGTTTAGTGTTAAAGTGAATTTTATCTAGCTTGCTGACACCTTCAACCAAGTCGGCGATTACAGAACCAAAAGTTTCTGCAAGGTCATCTTTAGTGGTATCAGTATCTTCAATCACATCGTGCAATAACGCCGCGCATAAGGTTTCATAATCCAAATGCATATGCGCCAAAATACGAGTCACTGCTACAGGGTGGGTAATGTAAGGTTCACCACTTGACCTAAATTGACCTTCATGGGCATCTCTGGCAACCACAAATGCTTTTTCAACCAATTCAGCTTCTTCTGGTGACACATAACTTCGAACTAGCTCACCTAAGTCTTGATATAAATCCACCTAATCTTCCCACGAAACAAAGAGTTTAATAAAAACAACGCTAAAAATGACAGACGAACTTTAAGTTTAGCCACAAATTTGAACGACGGACACGTCAATGGCAAGTTATTTTTTTGAAGCCATTCCCATTTATTACAAGGGGTAATAAATGGGATGGTTAGACGCTAGGGATTAGCGCGAGATTATTCTCTGTTTTGAGCGAACGCGGCAACTGCTGCAATCTCAGCAGCTTCTTGCTCTTGAGTTTCACGACGTTCTTGTTCGTCCATAATCTCAGAGCTAATTAAACCTTCTTCAATCTCACGTAAAGCAATCACTGTTGCTTTATCGTTATCAGGATCAACTAAAGGATCTTTACCTTCTGAGGCAATTTGGCGTGCGCGACGCGCTGCAACCAAAATTAAATCAAAGCGATTACCTACTTGTTCAACCGCATCTTCAACCGTTACGCGAGCCATAGTTACTCCGCTATTTATGCTAATTATTTAAAAAAGGGCAAACAGTTTACTTTATGATCAAGCTTAAGCCAAGAGATCACTAAATAAAGCCTGATGTTTTTTCGCTTGTTTTTGCTGAGTACAGCGTTGCGCTCGTAAAATCGCAGTCAAATCAGCCAACGCTTGGGCAAAATCATCATTAACCACAATAAAATCGAATTCATCGTAATGAGAAATTTCGCTTTGAGCCTCTTGCATCCGTTTCGCTATCACTTCGTCACTATCTTGTCCGCGCTTTTGTAAACGTGACAATAATTCAGCTTGCGATGGCGGCGCAATAAAAATGGTCTTTGCATTCGGTTGAAGTTTTTTAACTTGGCGAGCGCCTTGCCAATCTATATCTAAAAATACATCGAGCCCCTGCTCTAACTGCTGCTGGATAGCAGCTTTAGAAGTACCATAATAATTACCAAACACTTCGGCCCATTCAAAAAATGCATCCTGAGCAATTAGCTTTTCGAACTCAGCGTGGTTAACAAAATGATAATGCACACCATTTTCTTCACCCGGACGTGGAGCGCGTGTTGTATGCGACACAGAAACACTTGCATTATCCCCATGGTCAGCTAAATAAGCCTTAATTAAACTCGATTTTCCCGCACCACTCGGTGCAGAAACCACATATAAAGTTCCTAAACTCGCCATCATTTAGCCCCAAGTAAAAAACCAGAAGTTTACAATAATCACCAAGTAACTAGAAGATATTAGCCAACAGACTGCAGGAAAAAATATAAATGCCAGCTTTTATCCGCTATGCTATGGATATTCACGACCACAAACCTGTTGAAAGGTATAGATTATTATGAATGAAACACATCAAGCATTACTCGAATTTGCCAATAAAATAAAACAAAGCCAAACCATGTGGGGCTTAACCGCTGATGAGGCAGAAGAAGATTGGGTGGTTGTTGACTCTCAAGAATTTGAAAACACCGAAGTACTATTAGTCTGGAGCAGCCAACAGGCAGCTCAAGCCACATGCACTGATGAATGGGCAGACTACAAACCAACCAGCATTCCAGTTGCCGAGTACTTTGATTTTTGGTTAGAAGAGCTAGGTAAAGATGGCGTTCGTATCGGTACTGATTGGCAAGACGACCAGCACAATACCGAAGCTGAAATGGTTGAACTTGCTCGAGTATTGGTTGAATCAGGCGTATACCAGGACCAATAACAAACTTTGTTGAGGTTGCATCATAGAGTGTGACCTCAATGTATCAAGCAACAGATATCAAGCGTAACACGGTCGTATTATTTTGTTAGACAAACGCATCCATCTAGGTTGTGCCATGTGGACCCACCCACAATGGCAACAAAATTTTTTCCCTGATAACACCAGCAGTGCTAACCACCTAGCCTTCTACAGTCAAATTTATTCAAGTGTTGAAGGCAATACTACGTTTTATGCGCTACCCAATGCACAAACTGTGCAGCGCTGGGCTGATACTACCGATGAGCAATTTAAATTTTGTTTTAAGCTGCCACAGCAAATCACTCACCAAAATAAACTCAAACACAGTGATGTGGAGATGGAGACCTTTCTGCAAACATTGGCCCCGTTATTCAAACGCAATAAAATTGGCCAAATAATTGTGCAATTACCTCCCTACTTCGCTTATGCTGATTTAGCCAACTTACGCCACTTTTTACATCAATATGCCGAGTTAGACCTAGCAGTAGAAGTTCGCCACCCCGATTTTTTTAATAAAACGCATACAGAAAAAGCGCTAAATCAATTATTGATCACAAGCAAAGTAAACCGAGTTTTAATGGACACTCGGCCCGTTCATAGTCAAGCACCGACAAGCGAAGCCATCATAGATGCACAAAAGAAAAAACCTAAAGTGCCAGTACATTTAATTGCGACTGCTGAGCAGCCGATGGTTCGTTATATTGGCTGCAGTCAATTAGCAGACAACCTCAAATTTATTCAACCTTGGCTCAAACATTTCAAAACCTGGTTGGAGCAAGGTAAAACGCCTTACCTATTTATCCACACGGCCGACAATGCCCAAGTGCACCAACTGGCACAAATTTGGTTAGATGAACTGAAAAAGCATTTGGGCTACTCTGTGTATCCAGATACACTAACAAAAACGATACAAGACAACCAAAGTCAACAATCTAGCTTGTTTTAATCACAGCGGAATCACACCTATGTCAGACGATTTTTCATTTAGCAGTTTAACGCCCGATTTAATTTTAGATGCAATCGAATCTTTATCCATTTACCCTCAATCTGGTCTTATTGCGCTGAACAGCTACGAAAATCGTGTATATCAGTTTGTCTGCGATGACAACAAGCGATATGTTGTGAAGTTTTATCGTCCCCAACGTTGGACCGACCAACAGATTGTTGAAGAACATATTTTTGCTCAGCAACTTGCTGAAGCTGAGGTGCCAATGGTGGCTCCACTTATCATCAATCAACAAAGCTTACATCATCACCAAGGCTATCGATTTACCTTATACCCGAGTGTCGGTGGTCGTGCGTTTGAGAATGATAATTTAGACCACCTTGAGTGGATGGGTCGATTTATTGGCCGCATTCATCAAGTGGGTCATCAACAAGCGTTTACCCATCGCCCCAGTATTAGCACCAAAGAATACTTATTGGACGCGCAAAAAGTCATTTTAGAGTGCCCTATGCTGCCTTCAGGTATTGAACTCCCATTTAAAACAATTGTGCAGCAACTTGTTGAACGCTGCTGCCAAGCTTATCAAGTAGCTGATTACACGCAATTGCGCCTTCACGGTGATTGCCATGCTGGCAATATTTTATGGCGCGATGGGCCATTTTTTGTTGATTTAGACGATTCACGTATGGGCCCAGCTATTCAAGATATTTGGATGATGTTATCTGGTGAACGTAACCAACAATTGCTGCAACTAGAAACTATGATTGAAGGATACGAAGAGTTTTCATCTTTCGACCCTCGTGAGCTGAAACTAATTGAGCCACTGCGCGCAATGCGTATGGTTCACTATATGGGATGGATTGCCAAACGCTGGGCCGATCCAGCTTTTCAGCACAGCTTTAGTTGGTTTGCAGAACAAAGATATTGGGAACAACAAATTTTGGCCTTCAAAGAACAACTGGCAGCGCTTGAAGAGGAACCTTTACGCTTGATGTCTGGTCTATGATACGGTAACTTGAACGCAAATTTATTTTATACTTATCAACAAGATTTAGTCCAAACTAGGAAAAAATAATGAAAAAACTTACATCTTTATTATTTGCACTGGTGCTATTCCCTCTAGCGGCTTGTGCAGAGCAATTTAAAGAAGGTACCCACTACACGGTTTTAGCAAAAGCAGCGACTGCACAGCCTGAAGTAAAAGAGTTTTTCTCATTTTACTGCCCTCACTGCTACTCGTTTGAGCCTATCGTTGCGAAAATAAAGCAAGACTTACCAGCAGACGCAAGCTTCAAAAAAAGCCATGTAGATTTTATGCCTCGAAACAACAAACCTGTTGCTCAAGGTTTAGGCAAAAGCTTAGCAGCACTTGAGTTGTTAAAAGCGGAAGACGCAGGTGTTGCTGCAATTTTTAATCATTTACATAAAGACAAAAAGCGCTTTGCGAGCATGGCTGAAGTACGCGACGTTGTCGTGAACAAAGCTGGCGTAGAGCCGACTAAATACGATTCTGCATACAATAGCTTTATGGCTGCAGGCCGAGCTAACCAAATGCAAACAGAGCAACGTAGCTTTAATATTCGCAGCGTGCCGACTTTTATCGTAAACGGTAAATATCAAATTGAATTAGGCAGCGTAAAATCTGAAGAAGAGTACGTCGCACTAGTCAAATTTTTACTTAATAAAAAATAAACAACAAAGCTGACGCTTTTCGCGTCAGCTTTGCTTATCTTGCTGTTACAGTTCAATATTATTAATATCTAACCAAAGTTTCTTTTCATCAAATGGCGTTTGAGGGCTCATATTAGGGTTGCTCAGACGAAACACTTTGCGGCTTTGTAAGTCTGATTTTTCCAAGACATCACGAATAAGCGGGTGAGAAAAAAACATCTCGTTAAAACTCCCATCATCGATTGCGTTACGAAAACCAACCTCAATGTAACGGCCTAATTTAGCGTTTTCAGGTGCAACAAAATAGTACATGGCATACGGGTAAATAAGCAGAATATTGTTCTCAACGGTTAAATTGAGCTCTGGCCGAGCTGCAACTTCACTCCAAGGTTCGTGCACAGCTCTGGGGAAAAAATCAAAGCGCCCGCCTTCTAACATATAGAACAAATTAGGGTATTTGACCGGATCGACAACTGACATCCTGTTGTGCTTTAGCACTGTAGTATCACCCCAAAATTTGCCCTGACCTAACTTAATCGCGCGCAAATCATCCAAGGTTTCAACTTGGTCAAACATCTGCTGAGTGCCTTTACGAATAATAAAAATTCTATGCCCAAGTAAACCTTTTAAAATTGGCACTCGAATTGGGAAAAGCTCGTCTTCATACTCCTTTTTCGTCCCAGCCCACGCCACTGTGATTGCGCCATCTTTCAACAAACTAATTAGACGCGCTTCGTTGATGCCATCAGGATACTCTTGAAAACGATAAGTATCTGGTGAACCGCTTTTCGACAAAGCGAGTTTCAAGATGTTTGAAACTAAGTTTTCTTTCGGATCATTTGCTTTAGCATGCACAATAGTTTTGGTTGCAGCCTGCACCTGTGCAATCGCCAGATAGTTGGCACAGATACACATCGCGGATACTAAAAACAAAACCTTGAGGCTACTAGAGGTCATTTATCTATAAATCCAAATCAATTAGTCTATTAATAACACTAGTCTAGGATACGACGATTGCAAATTAATCAGGGAGCAAGCAAAACTGAATTGGAGTGAAGTCAGGCAGGCAGGAAATCCGCTACGCTTGCAAGTAAAAACTTACAAGCGTAGTGGTTACGCTTGGTTAGAAATCAGGAACTAACTGTTGAATAAGGTTTTCTTCTGGTGCTTTTTCAACCCAAACTTTGGGTAAATTTACATCAGAAAAGTCGATAAAGAAGTTATATTGCGCTGTTACCTTAGGCGTAAATTTAAACGGCTCAAATTTAGCGTTGCAGTTAGCATTGGACTTTTGTCCAATAACGACCTGCTGGTCTGCTTTGTCATAATAACCACAATTTGCGCCCAAGCTCCAATTTTCATCGGCAAACTTAAACTCATATGGTTGGCCGTCGGCAATCAACTCAACTTTCGCTTTGTAGACTTGCCCTTCAACTCGCTCAACTTTGGCATGCTCTTCAATATCCCACCAAGTAAAGTTGCCGCGCAAATATAAATATTGTGAGCGGTCATCCACTTTAACTTGTTCTGGATATGGGGTAATGCTACAACTGGCCAAGACCGCCGCACCAGCAACAACCAAACATTTTGCGAAAGTATTCATAACTCTATCCATTTACCACTGTGACAGTGCTGCAATTATTTTTGCAGCACAGAAATATCAGCGACCTGTAAAAATAGTGCACGTAGTTGTGACAATAATAACAAACGGTTTAATTTAGTTTGTTCATCTTCTGCCATAACCATCACAGAATCAAAAAATGCATCCACCGCCTCACGTAAAGTCGCAAGTGCAGCTAACGCTTGACTATATTGACGTTGTGCAAATACAGGTGCTAGTTCAGTTTGTTTGGCAGCGACTAACTTGTAAAGTTCCTGCTCTTGGCTTTCGACTAATAAATCAGTATTGATTTGAGCCGGTAAATCCGCTGGGTTCTTCGCCAATATATTGCTTACACGCTTATTGGCGGCTGC
>NZ_ARZY01000032.1 GCF_000568405.1 Catenovulum agarivorans DS-2 | reverse complement strand
TTAGTTAATGCCCATGTCGGGCGTACACAAGGTTATCAACCCGACCTCCACTGCGTTGCTTCGTTTGCGTTAAATCGCTACGCTAACGCAAACAAATCAACTCCGCTCCGGCGGGTTATAACGGCGTTTTCCGTATTTAACGTCGGCTAACTGGCTTTAGCCGACGTCTAATATCCTAGAGCTAAGCTTCCGCTATTGGCACCAAGCACGCATTCGCTCGTAACTCACAATTGTCCAAAAGCGTGCTAGAGTGACCGCCCGCTTCTCATCCAAAACTGACCAATGATTGCTCAAAACAAGTTTAACGCTTTGCGGTTTAACATTTAAACCTATCAAGATTTTACATGGCTACACACTGTTATCGCCAAATTTGCCATGTAAAAGTTACTCGTAAACCAGCCCCTTGTGCTTTAACCAATCCGACCAACCAACATTTTTTGTGAACCCTGAAAAATACGAGTATTTGCTCGATTCATCGTCTGCTAATACTTGTGAAAATTGCCTATCGACGGGTACAGGTATGAAATTGCCCAAATCTATTGCTCGTTGCTATTTGTTTAATAATCAAAATTATACCAGCTAGTTAGCTTTGTAAAGCCAACCAGATTTTAGAAATTGAAATGGATGGAAGTGGCTAACCTCAAATAATTTTCATACCGTAATTCGAGTGATATAAGCCTAGTTAAATTAGGGGATGTTTATCAATGTTTGCAATATTTAAGAGATAAGCGGATAATTAACCTTAAATTTAGGAGGGTACATGACTATTGCAGAATTAACAGCTCGCGTACAACATGCAGGTAAAAATCGAGATCACACGCAACGTATGGAACTGCTTAAAAAGGCGCATGTTTTAAACTCACAAGGCAAAATTGATCCACGTTTTTTTAGTAGCTCAAACTTAAAGGTTACTGAAAATTCAAACAAATAATGTACTCCTCAAAACCATCTATTATTTATGGCTTTCACGGCTTAGACAAAACTACCGCGCTAAAAATACTGTTACAAGAAGACAGCTTCCGCCACAGCACTAACAAATACGATTGGCTTGGAAGTGGTATTTATTTTTGGGAAAATAATCTTGAACGAGCTAAACAATATGCCATACAAGACAGCAAACGTAAGAATAGTTCAATCAAAGAACCGTTTGTTTTAGCCGCTGTTATCGAGCTAGGCAATTGCTTAGATTTACTTGATCAAAAATATAATGATTTTTTGAAAGTAGCGTACACACAATTAAAACAAGATTTGGAAGCTGAAAACATTGAAATCCCGACAAATAAGGGGTTTAGCTCCAATGATTTTGACTTTAAAGCTCGTGAGCTTGATTGTGCTGTAATTCGATACGCGTGTGCTTTAGCTGAAGAAGCGGGAGAGCCTTTCGATTCTGTTAGGGCCGCGTTTATTGAAGGAGCTCCACTGTATGAAGGCGCAAGGTTTTATTCTGAAAATCATATCCAATTAGCCATCATAAACCCTGATTGTATTAAAGGTATATTTTTACCTCGTGAGAAGCAAAATTAACCTATGGCTGTGATGGCGGTTTAACATTTAAACCTATCAAGGTTTTACATGACAACACACACTGTTATCGCCAAATTTGCTATATGAAAGTTACTCGTAAATCAGCCTCTTGTGCTCCGACAGAAACCAAACAAATAGCGACAAGCAATAAACCAATAATTTTTTTCATTTTATCATTCCTTTGAATGCAGATAACGAGGCAGAACAAGAACTTGGCGTATTCTAAAGTCTAGATAAGGTAACTTAACATAAAACCTTTGACACAGTAAATGACGCCAGTTTGTAGTATATTTAATTTAGCCCTTTACTATTTTGCTTGGAGGCTTTGTTTTGTGTGGGAGACTAAATGTAATTGATAACCCAGGTGTTCAAGCAATTTGTGACACATTAGGCATCAACTACCAAACTTTGTTGTTTAAACGTTATATTGGTGCAGGTCAGCGAGCATCTATTGTTCGCCAATCTGACACAAGGCAAACAACAAATGCAATTTGGTGGTTATTGCAACAGCAAACTGAAACGGGTTTAAAGTGCAGTAAATACACTTCATTTAATACCCGCTACGACAAACTAAATGTAAAAAATAGTGCGGGTTATCAAGCGTATCGCACCTCACGCTGTGTTGTGCCTGTAAGCGGTTTTGGTGAAACAGAAGGCAAAGGTAAATCAGCACGTTTTCATGATATGTTTGCAGTTGATAATGAAGCTACCTTGTTAACAGGCCTTTGCCGTGATTGGGTTGATAATACAACTGGTGAAACTATCACATCCTTCTCTGTTATAACCAAACCACCCCACCCGAAACTTGCTAACATCCACTCTAAATCGATGCCGTTACTTTTACCTCAAACTGGCCACTGGCTGGAAATGTGGCTAGACCCCAAGTTTAATGATGTTGAGCAATTCACACCTTTATTAGAACCATTTTTACCGCAAAACCTTAATGTTGTACAAATAGATAAACCCAGTGCTTACAACCCAGTTGGTGAAAGGTTTTTGATCGCGAAGGATTAGGTATTAATGTTGTGGGAATATCTCATATCGTTACCATGTTGTTTACGCAACAACATTGAATTTGAAGAAGGTGCATTAAATCAACATGAAAAAATTACTTTTTATTGGCTTGTTAATTATTTTGTTTGGCGCTTCGACGCTTTACATATATGGTAGGCCAATGTGGGTTCCTGTATATCAAAAAATTGTGGGTAAACGAACTATTTCAGATGTAGTTGCTCAATATGGTGAAGAATCAAAATCAAGATTGATTCCATATTTTAATGAAGCTGGTATTCAATATCCTCCTCGGCGCATCACATTATTAGCGATTAAAAGTGAAAAAACTCTAGAGCTGTGGGCGGAAGACAATACCCATAAAAAACTAATTAAAAGCTACCCTATCAAAGCGGCCAGCGGAATTTTGGGTCCTAAATTACGCGAAGGTGATAAACAAGTGCCGGAAGGTATTTATACACTTGAGTACCTTAACCCTAACAGCGCCTATCACTTATCAATGAAGCTGAATTACCCCAATGAGTTTGACCTAAAACACGCTAAGTTAGAAGGGCGAAACGAACCAGGAACTAATATTTTTATCCATGGCAAAGCCTTGTCAATTGGATGTTTAGCCATGGGGGATGTCGCTATTGAAGAGCTATTTATATTGGTTGCTGACATTGGTAAAACAAATGTAGAAGTCGCGATTGCGCCTGACGACCCACGTAAAGTAGACATTATGCCTTACGCTAAGGATGAAAAAGCTTGGGTAAATACTTTGTATGCTGATTTAACAGACTATTTTAAAAACTACCGACTTGATAGCAAATAAATAGGCAATGGAACAAAACTATTTTTATTTGCAGCTGGTTGCAATTAAAAACGGGTTAACCTGAATATTTAGCCAAAGTTTTGGTAACGGCTAAGTTTTGATACCAATTATTAAACACCAGCTCGAAATCTTTGAGAATGACATTGCCAAAATGATGATTACGATACTGCTGGCAAAGCTCAAAAAGTTTTCGTCCATTGTTTATTGGTTTTCTAAAGCGTATCACAGAGCTATGTGCTGTAACCAATTTATAGCGACTATCAAAGGTGACTCTCAAGCCCGATTTAGCCAGCAGTGTTCGAAGTTTGTTTCTTAGATTTTCTAAGGCAGTATCTACCGGAAACCCTTGGATAACAATGCAGTTAGCAGAGGCACTGATTCCTCGGTATTCAAGCTCAATCGGTTGTGCCGAAGCAAATACTGACTGAAATATGTCAGCATAAGCTTGGTCTTCAATATCACTCAGTTGAAATCCAGCGATGCATGAAATAACAGATAAAACAGTTAGATGCAGCTCATCTACTGGGTAGTAATATTGCTCGGGTTCAATATTTCTAATCGTATCTTGGAAGTTTGTAATTTGTTTAGCCACAGGTGGTTCGGCTTGGTTTAAATATGCCAAAGCCGTAATGCCTCGGCGGCTGTCATTTGTATCATTCAACAGGTATGGGTCTAGTTCAAACTCATTCCTGTGACAAGCGAGTTTAAATTTATCCCACATTTGATCATATACATGCTGAACCATTATTATTCCAAACTAGCCAAAATTGAGTGCAAAAATTGCTGGCCTTGTTCTCCCAATAGCCAGCCTAAAATACATATGTTTATAGCAACAGTAACTCTGTAAATCAGTTTGAATTCTCGTTTCTTTGACTTGTGCCTTAACATATTTTGGGCACAAAAAGCACCAATCCAACCTCCAAGAAGACTAATTAAGTGAAGGTGCCTTTCAGGTGTACGCCATCTATTGTTTTGAGCTGCAGATTTATCAACTGCATATAAAAGAAATGCAAAAACACTAAGCCCTGCATAAAAGTATAAAATTTCGATTGGCAATTTATTAGTGAATACCATAAATATCAGAGACATGATGAAAGCTATGGTAATCATACTCTCGAATTTACGTGTCTTGAAACGACTTCCCTGATAGTTCATTTTCTCATCCTGTAATTTAGTGGTGCGATAAAACACGACTTTCGCGTAAAACGGATGTATTCACCAGCCTGTTTATACATTAACTTTATATTTTAGATCTTGCACTTCATCACCAGTCATTCCGCGAAAGCCCCAGCAATGCGCAGGTTGTTCTTTTATTGTAATTTCAATATCAATTGGTGAAATACCCAACTCTGCTTCAATGCGATTGAATAGCTGTTTGATTAAAGATTTTTTGGTGTCTTGTTGCCGCCCTTCCATCATGTTTATTTCAATGACAGTGTATGAATCACTTCTGCCATCAGGATAGTAAAAATCTTCTTTGTCTAATGGCACAATTCGGTGAGCGCGTTTACTTGCGGGAAGCGTTAATACATCAGTCATACAAGACTGGATAACGTCAGATAATGTGGATTTTATTGGGTTTAACTTATCTTTAATTCCATAGATTACAATCATAGTTTTTCCTTAAATTGTGGGAGAAACGCTACGATCGCTAATTTATGTTAGGTTTTCAAGTATTAACTCAGTTTGACCCGAACCCATTAGGCACAACATCCTTGTTTGGGTTCTGGTCGTGCAAATTTATATTGGCACTTTAGCTGTGGTTTTAGTTGCCATCATCGCCTGGGTCTTCACCACCAATGCCGACTTCCGCTTCATCGTATAAGCTAATTTTATAGCCAATTGCTAAGTCATTTGGAATACGCTTAGGCTGTTTAATTACTAAGCCATTTGGCGTTAACGTCCACTCAACTATCTCGCTGCTGCCCATTAATTCAATCTGCTAAATTTTCGAAGACAACACAGCCAAATTGGAGCCCAAAGTTTCAATTACTATGTCACCAGCGGGTTTGTCCATAACAAATGCGAACAATGTATCGTCACCTTTTTTAGTGAAACGAATGTCTTTATCGGTATAAACAATTTTTTGCTTTTCAATTTTGTGGCCACCGTAACGAATGCGGGTTGGGCCTTCGCCGAATACAGTCCATGGGCGCGTTTCGTATATGCCTTCACCATTAATTTTTAGCCACTCGCCCATGTCAGTTAACATTTGGGTGATTTCAGCAGGTATAGACCCATCTGGATTAGGTGGTACGTTTAATAGCATCAAGCCATTTTTCGATACGATATCAATTAAAATGTCGATAATTTCGTTAGCATCAACAAACTTAGCGTTTTGATCAAAAAACCAAGCGCCTGGTGAGGTATCAGTCATCCAAAAATTATCTTTAAGTTTGTTTGGACGACCACGTTCGTAATCTAAAACACCAACAGATTCAGGGAAGGAGGTATTTTTGTAGTTAATAACCACATCTTTGCCCCACTCTTTACCTTTGTTGTAGTAATACGCAACAAACTCTTTACGGTATTCTTCGTCTAATTCTTCTACCCACCAGTCAAACCAAATTACGTCTGGTTGGTAGTTATCAATGACCTCTTTTAACTTGGCTAACCAGCGATCGTGGAATTTCTTGTTTGGTTTAAAATCAGTTAAATCGTGTTCATCAGTATAAAGGTCGGCCGTTTCTGCGGTTGCATCAAACTTATGCGCGTTAGCGAAATAAACCCAGGTAAATGCGTGATGGAATGAGGTTAGAAACTTCATATCACGCTTTTCTATCGCGGTTTTTAATTCGCCCGTTACATCAATGCCAGTGAAGTCTTTAACATTCCAACGGGTTACTTCACTGTCCCACATGGCAAAGTTGTCATGATGAATTGCCACAGGGCCTGCAAATTTAGCACCTGATTTAGCAAACAATTCAGCCCATTCTTCGGCGTTAAATTTGTTTGGATTAAATTTTTTGATGATGTCTTTGTAGCCAAACTCAGCTTGTGGACCATGGTTTTTAATGTGCTGCTCAAATACATAAGAGGGTCTTGGCTGTTTGTCTTCACCGTACAACACCACTTCGCCTGTTTTCCAGTCATATTGTTGGTCTTTATACATTTCTAAACCATACCAGCCAGACGGCCATTTCAGGTTAATATTGGCTGTTGATGTTGGCCCCCAATGGGTGTAAATACCTAATTTGGCATCTAAAAACCAATCTGGTTGATGATTTACTTTGGCTAAGTCGTCCCAATCTGCTTTATATGTATTATCCGTTTTGGCTGATGGTGCTTGGGTATTTTCATTCGACTTGTTGCAGCCCATTAAAGCAGCAGACACAGCCAGTGCCGCAATGCTAGGGAAAAACGGCAACAAGACTTTAGAATTTTTTTGCGCTGTCATGTTAGATACTCATTAATAACTATTTGCGTTAGGTCGAACTAGGCTGATGAAAACAGGGTTAGATTTAACCCCATTAACCTTGGCTGTCACTTTTACTTTACCCGGATAACTGCCCGCTTGAATAAGCATGGCAGCTCGACCACGGTGGGCACCAAGCGAGTCTGCTAACACATCTTGCACATTGTATTCAGAGCCATTATCGACCACTAATCGTGTCGCTGGGCCTTCAACAATAAACTCAACTTTATCGGTTGAATTTGCCAATATATTGCCAGCTTGGTCTTTTAATACTGCATGCACATAGCTTGTGTCGTATTGATCAGCTGTTAACTCAGCGCGTTCACTGGTTAACTCAATTTGTGCCAGTTGACCTAGGCTGTTTAATACCTGTTCTGAAACCTTTTTACCTTGGTTATAACCAACAACTTTTAATTCACCAGCTTGATACGGCACTAACCACTTAATCACTCTGTCGTCAAAATCTAATAGGTTGTGTTTACCAACAGATTTACCGTTTAAAAATAACTCAGCGCTTTCAGTATTTGTGTATACCTGTACAACCACAGGTTCGTTCTTGTTGTACTGCCAAATCGCGTTGACGTCGTACCACTCCCACATACGGATTTTGTCCCAAATATGTGCTGGGTATTTACGTGGGGTAAAAGTCCAACCGCTGTTTTTATCAAAAGAAAACTCTGATTCACTTGCAGCCGTTGTGCCTAAATACATATGTGGTTTGTCTTGCCACAAGGTTTTAAAGAAATGACCGCGTGGTGTGATATTACCAACAAAATCAAACAACGAAATATCTAACCCCATGCGTGGCATTGGCCCAGCTTCACCTTTATAGGCAAAACCTGTCCAAATAAAAATACCGGCAACATAGTCTTTGTCTTTTACGTCACGCCATTCACGCCATGCGCCCCAGTTTTCAGAGCCATATATCACTTTGTCTGGATAGGTTTCATGCGCTTTTGCATACGCAGCTGCACGATAGTTAAAACCTACAATATCCAATGCATCTGTATAACCTGATGCAAAACCAACACTTGGGTGAGTTAAACCTGCGGTTACGGGTCTTGTGGTATCTATTTCTTTAACATATTTGGCAAGCCTATTCGCTATAATCGGCAAGCTATCTACCGCTTCAGGATTGGCTTTTTTCAAGCGCTGCATAATTGGTTCTTTGGCAAAATCTGGCGCATCTTCATAATAAGAGGTGCCATTGACTGTATGCGAAACTGCTGCTGGATAGTGCGGGTGGGTCCATTCAATTTCGTTGCCGATGCTCCACATAATCACACTTGGGTGATTAAAATCGCGACGGACTAAATCTTTAATGTCACGCTCCGCCCATTGGTTAAAGTGCACATCGTAAGAGATAGCAGCTTCGCCACTGGCTTTGTTGTCCCCTAAATATTCTTTGCTTTTTTTCTTGGCAATATCCCAGTCGTCAAAGGCTTCAGCGTTAACCACAAAACCCATTTTATCGGCTAAATCTAACAATACAGGATCATGTGGGTTGTGTGATAAACGCAGCGCATTTACCCCTAAGTCTTTCAGTTTATTTAGTCTAGATTGCCATACAGATTTAGGCACGGCAGTTCCGACAGCGCCAGCATCATGGTGTAAATTTACCCCTTTAATTTTGGTGTTTACTCCATTAACAAAAAAGCCTTTTCGGCTATCAAATTGAATACTGCGAATACCAAAAGTTGCCTGTTCTTGTTCAACTAATTCATTATTTAAGTAGATTTTGTGCGACAACTGATACAGAGGTTGTTCGGCTGAACTAGGCGTGACAACCGACCATAACTGTGGCTGTTTAACCACAAACCGATTGGTAATTATTTGCTCAGCTTGCAAAGTAAGGATTTGTTTTTTGCTCGCGACAACTTGATTCGCTGAATTTAAAACAGCAGTTTCAATACGTACTTTTTTGCCAGCGTATTTGCTAGTGACCAGCTCGGTACTAGCCACAACTAGGGCTTGTTGGTTAGAAACTTCAGGCGTGGTCACTTGCACACCCCATTGTGGAATATGTACGTCATGCCCTTTAACTAAGCGTACATTACGATAGATGCCGGAGCCTGTATACCAGCGTGAATCTGCATAAGCAGTTCTATCAACTTTTACTGCGACAACATTAGCTTTGTCACCAAAATGTGCGTAGTCGGTAAAATCAGCTTTAAAGCTACTATATCCATAAGGCCTTTCGGTAATGTAGTGGCCGTTCACCCAAATTTGCGCATTATTATAAATGCCATCAAATTCCAACCATAAACGTTTACTTTGGTCTTCATTGGCTAACTTAAATGACTTTCTATACCAGCCGATACCACCTAGTTTAAAGCCCGAACTGGCAGCACCTTCTGTTGTATATGGCAAGGCTACAGCCCAATCGTGCGGTAGGCGCACGTTTTGCCAACCTTGGGTGTCCCACTCGTATTCAAAGCCTTGGCGCTGCTTTTCTAAAGTAAATTTCCAATCGAAATTAAAATCATCAACCTGTTTGGCTTGCAGCTGCAAGGCCAACAATATTCCAGCAGAACTCAGTGTATAGCTCACCAATTTAAGCAAATTCACAAAACAACCTTTATTTTTATATTTAAACCAATGCATTTATATAAAATCAAAGAACAGTTTACAAGTCAAAGCGTTAATTTTAGGTTAACTATTTCAAATTCTCTGATTGTTTTTGTCGGCGGTATTCTGTTGGGCTCAAGCCAACTTCTTGCTTAAAAGTTTTTGAAAAATGATAGATGTCACCAAAACCACATTGCTCAGCAATTCTTTCGATTAGTAAATCTTCCAACAACAACATTTTTTTCGCTTTGGCTAATTGAGTAGCCAAAATATAGCGTTTGGGCGAAATGTTAAATGCTTGTTTAAAGCTACGAGAAAAATGCTCTAGTGAGAAATTACACAACTCAGCCAAAGCTTTTATTTGCGGGGGATTATGCAAATTTTGCTGGATAAGATTGATTGCAGGCATCAATGCCTTGTGTTTAATAGATTGCTTAGCTGAGCTTGAACTATCAATTTTATCCAAAAAAGGCAAGAGCAGTTGCATCAGCGTACTATTGCGAAAAGCTTGGGCGGCGAGACCAGTCTGTTCGTTATTATCAGCTAGTAGCTTAAATGAGAGAGGCACCTGCGAATCACCATTGCCATTCAATTCAATAATGTCTGGGTATAAGGTAAAAAAGTCTAAATCATCGTGTACAGCGGCTTGGAAATGGCACCAGTAGAAGTCGAGTTCGCTTAAAGCATAATGCGAGGATAATTGATAGGGTGGTATTAAATAGACATGCCCAGGTCGCATCTGTATGGTTTTACCCTTTGCTTTGAGTACAGCTTCGCCTGAGTTGACATAATATACGCGATTATAATGATTAATAAACTCACTACCTGCCCAAGTTTTACCTATAACCATATGATGCGTGGTATAGACGTGGAAGCGAATTTGATTAAACAAATCACTGGGTAAATGGTTTTGCCAAACAAAACCACTAGAGCCTGTTTCATACTTATCTGCACTGAGCATAACTTGGTTACTTTGCAATGTTTTTCTTACTATAGCACATCAAGAATTTACATTTAAATATCAAATTTCACAAAATACCTTTAGCATAAAAAGTTAGTCTTGGATCTACTAATAAATACTTAACCAAAATTATGACTAAAATTTACACTAGCATAAACATCAATATTTTTTGTATACTATTTTCATTTAAATTTAAACTTAAAAGTTTTAGTATGAAAACAAGTAAAATTATAACACTTATTCTCACAGCACTTGCGCAACCTGTTTTCGCAGAGGTGGTAAAGGTTCATTTAGAACCAACCACAGTACGGAACATAGGCGGTGTCAGCAAATTTGATAGATCACAATACATTACCCTGCATGAGAGCTTTGGCTCATCGGATTTAACCGAAGAAGATTTACTTTATATAGAACACGAATTAGAAGCAGAATTTGGCCGAGATGGCGGTTTAATTTCATGGCTGGCTAGAGACATTCCCGCTGATAAAAACAACCCAAGCATGCCTGATGTCGGCAAAATAAAAGACCTATTCGAAAATAAATTCGTAAACAACAATAATTCAATTCGATTTAACGCAGAAAACATGCGCAACGTTATTTTGTGTACTCATCCTGAAAAAATGCATGGCCACAAAAACAATAAATCGTATGAATGGGGCCCGTATTCTGCCGAGGCGACAGCCGAATACACAGCCAACCTATTAAAATATGGATTTACTGACGCTAACAGACCACGCGCAATTGAGGTTTATAACGAACCTTTTGTCAAAGCGAAAAAAATACCTACGACAATTGAAGCAATGAGCGAACAGCACAAAATTGTCGCAAAACGAGTAAAAGAATTAAACCCAGATGTAATGGTAGGTGGTTACTCTGCCGCTTGGGTTGAATTTGAAAGCGGCAATTGGAATAACTGGAAGAACTGGCAGAAAAAGTTTATGGATATTGCAGGTGAAGACATGGATTTTTGGTCGTACCATATATACGACGGTGTCAATGTAATGGGTACACCAAGAGCTAGGACAGGCAGTAACTCAGAAGCTATCATGGATATTATCGACACCTACAGTCATATCAAATTTGGTGTGGCAAAACCAATAATGATCACCGAATACGGCAAAATTCCCCAAGGCAATATGAGTACCATGCCTTATAGCGAAGAACGCTCGGCAGGCATGCTCTACTCTGCATTAGGCCAGTTGATGACCTTTATGGATCACCCCGACAGATTAATCCGTACTGTACCTTTTATTTTAGGTAAAGCCTCATGGACATATGGCATGACCAACACCCACGTACCCGGAAATGCTAACCCATATTTATTATGGCGTCGCCTTGCGGATGGCAAAACCTACGTTAAAACCGATTTGATGAAATTTTATTATTTCTGGAAAGGGGTTGAAGGTGAATGGCGCTATAGTTCCAGCAACAATCCAGATGTTCGTGTACATATGCTAGCCGATAACAATAAACTAAACGTCATTATGATGAACTTGGATAACCAAGCAAAAACGGCGCGTTTAACTGGGTTGAACAATGTAAAAGCTCAATCAGTTACTGTTCGCTCGTTAACAACAAATGTAACAAAGCCAGAGCTTAACCAAAGCTTAATTAAAAACATACCTGATGAACTTGAGTTAAAAGCAGGTGAAATTGTGATGTTGCAAGTGCAGTTAAACGAACCACAAAAACCACAACAATCAGTAAAAGAACATAGAATTTACGCTGATAACTACCTGCAAGATATAAAAGGTGGACAACAAATTAACTTTACCTTTAACCAGGTACCAACAGGCAAAGGCAGTGCAATTTTGCGTTTATCACCAGCAAGAAAACTCGGTAGCCAACCACTTCCGTCTACAGTACATATAAACGGTACACCTTTAACATTGCCAACCAATTGGGCGGGCGATGATCAAAAAGGCCGCAACATGTTCTATGGCATGGTCGAGCTTGAAATACCCATGCAAGCTTTAAAACCACAAAGTACAGTAAGCCTAATGTATCCAGACGATGGCGGTAAAGTTGCCAGCGCTGTGCTGCAAGTGAATGTCAGAAACAACAAAAATTAATAGGTTATGAACTGATATTCAGTCCATTCACCCAGAAGCTGAATTGCAAGCACATCCATTGCCTGTATCAGCTTCTGTTACCTAGTGCTAATTACACGGCTCTTCTAAAGATACGCCAGCAAAAGTTTTTGACCAATTCGGCATATTGTTTTTGTTCCAGGAATCTTCAAAGCCATACCTAGGAGTATCAAACCACTGTGGTTTGATATGACCGCATGCCCATTGCTGTAACTCGCCCAGTAAAACTTGTTTATTTGGTCCGGTATTTTGTGGGTTTTGCTCGGCTAAGTCGCTAGAAAGATCGAAATATTGCCAATTTCCAGTGCCGTCGGTAAACCACTTTTGCTCATTTAATACTACGGCTGTCTGGTTTAACCCACCGTCATTGGTTGGTAAATGCATCATAAAATACAAAGCTTCGTTTTCGCGGGCATTTTTATTCGCGCGTACCGCACTCAAGATATCTTTACCGTCTAGCTGTTTGTCTTGCGGTACCTTGCCCTGTGCCAATGCAGTAAATGTTGGATAAAAATCTAACGCTGAAACTGGGTGAGAGTAAGCTGTTTGCGGCAAATTACCATTTGGCCAATGCCAGAACATAGGCACACGAATACCACCTTCATAAACAGATGTTTTACCTCGCTTAAGCGGAGTATTGCGTGCACTAGCATGGTTTATACGACCACCATTGTCACTTAAAAATACAATTAAGGTGTCTTCATACACACCTGTTTGTTTGAGTTTTTCAACAATACGCTGCATACCACGGTCAACCGCATAAACCATTGCTGTGTAGGTTAAGCGTTTAGGATCGCTCGCAGCTTTATCGCCTAAAATTTGTTGTAACGCTTTTTCATCTTCTATTTTCGCTTGTTCAGGGGTGTGCGGCGCGTTGTAACTCATAAATAAGAAAAATGGATTTGGTTTAGCACTTTCGCGATCAATATAGTCAATCGCTACGTCTGTTAACATATCCGTGATATATAAGTTATCGTCATATCCTTCTTCGCTGGCATATTCGTCATTTTCCATTAATGGAATTTTGTACAACCAAACTGATTTATCTGCTGGGTCATGGTCTTTCACTCGTACAAAGTCTTTAGTGTGATATACGTGACCGCCACCTAACATGCCGTAAAAATAGTCAAAGCCGCGTACATTCGGGCGATATTCAGGCTCTTCACCTAAATGCCATTTACCCACTAAACCTGTTGAATAACCAGCTTGCTGTAACACTGTACTGAAGTACGTTTCACTAGTAGGAATGCCATGTGTTGAGTAGTCGGCTAAATTAAATTGTGAGCCGAATTCATGTTGGTAGCGTCCTGTCATAATACCGGCCCTGCTCGGGCCACAATACGGGTGAGTTACGTAGGCTTGCGAAAAGCGTGTACCTTGATTCGCTAGCGCATCAATTGACGGTGTATAAATATCCGGCTCGCTATTAGGCATATAGCCTAAATCGGCATATCCTAGGTCATCCAGCAACACAAATACGATATTCGGACGTTTATCCACTTGCTGCTCTGTTGAACCATTGCAACCTATTAACGCCACTAAACAACTTAAAACGACAAAAACACTACGTAGCATCAGCTTCACCTAAATTAGTTACTTATTCTCAAATTCTTAACAAGGTAACAGTATAGAGCAAATTTACACTGACAGCACAAAAGAATTACAAACGCATTCATATTATGTTTAAGCGTATCGATATTTTAAGTCATTTACATAAGCGATTTCTGTAGGCTGTCAATCCTTGTTTATTCAATGGTACAAAGAACAACAGCCCCAGAAACGCCCGCACTATTTGCTAGGCACTTGGTTTAAGGTGTAATAAGCAATTGAATGGAACTTATCGAGCCCTTTGGCAAACGCGGTTTTACTCAAATCGAATTGATATACTCGGTTGGTGTAGATATCTTTTTTAGTTTTATCTACAGCAAAGTTTTCGACAACAAATGAAACACTTTTGCCATCTTCAGCCCAAGTAAATTGACTGAGTTTTTCATCGCGAATATCCAACTCTTCAGAGCCATAATTGAAGTCTTCTTTGTAATACCAAGAGCTTAACGCCAACTGCGCAAAACTAGCTTGCTGCGACTTTTTAATTGCTTGGGTGAAATTCAGTTTATAACCCGTTGTGGTCACTTCAATTGCGTGAATAGACTGAGGTATGGTTTGGCCATCCCAAACAATACGCTGCAATGCCGTTAAGTTTCCACCTTTGGCCCACCAGCCTCGACCTGTTTGTCCGACCCACATGCTGTTGTCTTCAGGATTAAATGTTAAACGCATTGCGCCGGATGCTGTACCAGACATAAAAGGCAATAGGGCTGACTGCATTACGCCATTCACCTCTTCAACATGGACACGGAAGATATTCGATTGGGTTTGGTCACCAACAAACATTTGGCCTTTATATGGACCAAAGTTAATTTCGTTCGTTTGCCACACAGGGTTTCCAGGTGAATTCATCGCGCGACCATGCGGCAATAATGCAACAGGTAAAGCGCGCTGACTATTAAATTTGCGCCATTCAATGCTGGGATCTGCAGCGGTTTTACCCGGTAGGTCAAGTAATGAAACGGGTTGACCATAGTAGCGATTTTGTTCAAGTAGATAAAGTTTGGAAGTACCGTGAAAATCACCCTGATTTTCGGTATAAAACACCTTGCCATCCTCTCGCATGGCTAACCCTGCTGGGCTACGCAAGCCAAATGCAAATGGTTTAGTTGCTCCTTTTTTATCGACAGTTAGTGCCCAACCTCTGTAACCTCCGGTTGTTGCCATCATGCCGCCACCATTGTATCCACCTGGTACACCATGACCTAAATTTAAGTTAAACATTAGGCTACCATCATGTAGTTTGATTGGCCCATGCAAATATTCATGGTAGTTAGAGTTAAATCTAAATGCATTTGAAACTAGGTAGCGTACATCCGCCCAACCATCTTTATTTTGGTCGATATATCTGTACAAGCCACCCTTTTCGCCGACAACAATTTGATCTTCGTTCTCGACTACGACCCCCATTGAATCGAATAGACCTTCAGCAAATTGACGCCACTTGCCGTTAGTTACTTTCCATATACCTGCGGTTCTAGTGCTTACATAGGCATTTCCTTTATCAGTAAAAGCAATCCCCAGTGGTTCAAATAATACACGGCGACCAAATTTGTCGCTTGGATCTAACGCACTTTCAATTGCATAACCAGCAGGTAAAGTGTATTTACCCGTGTATTCACTCCAAACTAATGCTTGAGGTTGATTTTTTTGTGGTGGTACATTGTCGGCTAATTCTGGAATTTTCGCAGCATTTTCAACCATAGCAGTAAAACGCACTTGTTGGTGTTTACCCGCTGGGATGGACCATACTCCCTGTTCGACCTTGCCGACACTCACATTGATGTCTGCTAACCCTTTCTTCGGTATTTTTAGCTGCAATGCTTGTGCATTGTCAAAATTAAACTCAGCAGCCAATTGGTTTGGTGCAACAATATTGAGCTGCAATTCAACAGTATTTTGGTTTACACGATAACTAAAAGTTGGCAGTTGCCGTTCAGGTGTTTTAACCGCAATCATCGCAGCATCAACCTTTGCCATATGCTCGCTAAAATCAATCGCATCATTTTGGTGTTGTTTACCAACTTTGGCGGTTAAATCGGCTGTGTCTTTAAACGAAAAATCAACCCATTGGCCACTCGCTAATTTTGGCTGAAATAGGTTTTTCAATTGCTCTACCGGCCATAGTTTAGCCCCTCGGCCAATCGCACTTGGAGAATCAGCTCGACCCTGTTTTTCATTTTTTAACTCTAAAAAACGTCCCGACCAAATTAACTCTATCGCTAAGGTTCTAGGGTCAAATGTGTAGTTAGTATGATTTGGCAAACCAACATGAAAAGCTCTACCCGAAGTGTGTTTACTAATATTAACTCGGGCTAAACGGGGTGCGTCACTGACAAGTTCAGCCGTTAAATCTTCCATCAGTACATAAGGTTTTTCAGGCTGTGGTTGCCATACGTAGTCAGGGCCTTTTTTATCTGCATCATTCAAATTTTGCATATAGGCAAATAATGCAGCTAGTTCAGTTTGATTAATCGCTTCTGCATTAAATGAAGGCATTATTGGGAAAAAGTTTTTCACGCTGCCATCTGCATTTTTTCGTGTCGCGATATGTAGAGTTGACGTGCGAATCGAATCAACAAAATAGTTAAAGTCAGCGGTAACTTCAGTGGTTTGTTGGTTGGAACCATCAATAACCGTCAGTTGAGTTGGTTTGTTTGCAAATACGCCAAACAAGCTTGGGCCGGTTTTCACCGATTGGGCATCTTTTTTAACTTCGTGACACTCTTTGCAGCCTTTGTTGGTAAAAGCTTTTTTGCCCATTTCAACTAAGTTGAGCATGGGTTTACCACGTTTATTGTCTAACGGGGCTTGATGTTCTGCTTTTACCGCTACTTGTGGTTGATAGCTCGAAAAGTCGCGCTCTTCTATGGTTAAGTTCCGAATAGCCAAAGGACCATTACGACCCATTATCATAATAGGCCCCGCTGTCGCTTCGTTTTGAAACAGGCTGCCTTGGCTTGGTCCTGTGGTAATTTGGTTTGTATGAATGTCTACGCCATTAAATTTAACATTGATAAACTCCGCATAGGCTGTTTTTAGGCCATTTTGATCAAATCGCGGCGCTCTAAAATCAATACTTAATGTTTGCCACTCGCCCACAGGTTTACTTGGGTTGGCTGTAGCTTTTACCCCATCGTACTGCTTCCATTCTCGCTCTTCGTCGTATCTAGGATGAATACCGCCCATAGCGCCTGGCCACCAATTTTTCTTTCCATAGATGTTATTTATATTGATGCGGTAACGACCCAACAAATAAATACCAGACCAAGTGTTGCGACCAATATTAAAGTCGAACTCTATATGAACATCTTGATATTCATTTGCGGTCAACAAATTACTAGCTGGATGGTCGTTGCCCTGAGATGAGATATTTACAATGGCTCCTTCACCAGCGACAGGCGCAAAAGCCGACTCTGATGCATTGAGTCTGACATCTTTCACCTGTTGCCATTCATCAGCCTGTGAAAATGCCACTTGATCAAAGGTAAAGTGAGTGGTTTTATCTTCAACGACGGGCTGATTAACTAAAGTTTCATTTTGCTTTGGCTGCTCTTGGCAACCAAGCATAGTGGTTAACAACAAAGGGGATAATAAATATGTGGTTAATTTTACTTTCATAGTGGTCGCACCCATATGTTTTTAAAGCTCACCGGATTGCTATGGTCTTGCAGATGAATAGGCGCGCAACCATGTGCTGCAGGATATTTAGCTATCCCACGATAGGTTGTTGCGCCTTGAATTTGTGTGTGGTTTTGCACTAACACACCATTATGTAGCACGGTAATATAAGCTTTTTGATCAACCTGACCATTTGCTTTAAACCTAGGTGCACGATAAATAATGTCGTAAGTTTGCCACTGCAATGGCGGCTTTGTAGCATTAACCAGTGGTGGTGTTTGTTTATAAATAGCCCCGGCTTGGCCATTTGAATATGTGCGGTTTTGGTAAGAATCTAAGATTTGCACTTCGTATCTACCTTGAATGTATATACCACTATTGCCCCTGTGTTGGCCTTTTTTCCAGTCGATATCTTCTACTTCAGGAGCGCGCCATTCGATGTGCAATTGCATATCACAAAACTTTTGTTTGCTGCGAATTCCTTTTGTACCAGGGTTAACTGTCATTACACCATTTGCATAATGCCATTTAACAGGAGAACCATCATTATGCTCCCAAGCACTGACGCCATCATGACCTAACAAAACAATTGCGTCTGATGGTATCGGGTTTACCGTAACCACTTTGGGCTCTGGTTCCCAAATTTCAGTCCACTCAGGTGGTGGTTGATTGTCATTTGCGCTGGCTGTTGTAATAAAAAACATCCCAGCAGTGCAGGATAAATTTAATAGTTGTTTCAATTTAGTGGCCATTTTTATGTTTTCTCGAAAATACAAAAGCCCAATTAAGGGCTTCAACAATTTTTATTTTTGGAAAGATCTAACTATTCGATCTCTTCGATATGAACATTATCTATATCAACGTCTATGCCTAAACCAGCGTTGTTAAGTAGATACAAATCTAAACGGGCAGGATTGGCCAGAACAGTCCAGTCGACATCTGAGCGGATAATCTCAACATGCGTCCATTCTGTACCAAGCTCAAACCATGTTTCTATTCGGCTGCTCCAGCCACCTTGAGCGACAGCACGGATCCAGCCTTGAGCTTTACCTCCAGTGTTTGAACGACCTTCAAAAGATATTTTGTATTGTTTGCCTTGGTTTAATCCTAAATCTTGCGGAAAGACATCTGGCGCTAAAGTAACGCCAGTATTTTTGTTGCCATCTGCCTGAATATTTAAACCAAATTGACCATCTTTGGCGGCAGCGTTTGACACAGTTAATACCGTTGTTGCATTGTTTTCCCAATAAGGAACCCAAGGTGCAATTTCGCCTGACTCAAAGTTAGCATTTACCGTAGACAACACATTTGGATCGGGTGTGATGTCTTCAATTTTAATGTTGTCGACGTGCCACACTTGCCCAAGTGTTTGGAAATTAAGCTGAATTGTGGTTGCTGTTTCTTGCCATTCAGGTATGACGACTGTTTGTTCAATACTTGTCCAAGCGTTTTGGTTAGTCAGGCCAAACCAAGCTTGCGGTGTTGCTTTCCATCCGTCTGCAGTATTGATGTATTGGCTAAAACCACCGCCCCAGCCAGAGCCTTGAATGCGTTTAAGGTCAAAACTGAGTTTATATTCTTTGCCTGCAACAAAGTGACCATCCGCGAATAAACTTGGCGCAATGGTAACGCCCACTTTGCCAGCAGTTGTATCAACAACTAAACCATAATCACCGTCCTTTGCTGCATTGGCATCAGTATATGCATTGCCAACGGCATCCCAAGCATGTTCCCATGGAAACATGCTGCCCGTTTCAAATTGTGGATTAAATTCCCCTAGCAAATTGTTCTCATCTACAATCACCTCAGGCTGCTCAATCGTCATATCAGTAATTCGATGGCCATCAACACCGGTTTGCCAATTACCCCCAACTGCTCTTAACGATGCCAGCACTTGGTAAGTTGCGCCAGCTTCTAGTTCATCAGGCAAATTCACCACAACGGTGGCTACACCTTCACCTGCAGCAACGGTAGTTTTGGCTGTTGCAATCCATTGGCCTGAGGCAGTTGAAATTTCAACTGCGATATCTCGATCAGTGTCGGTTGAATATTGCACGTTAAAGCTATAACTATCGTTTACGGCTAAGTCTTGTAGTGAATCGGTAATAGCAACAGTATTTCGCAGCGTTTCTCGATCTAACACTTGTAAATCCAACGAGCTTGATGCAACCCCATTGGCAGTTGTTGCTGTGATTGCTACAAAACCCGGATTGATTGGTGTTACAACCCCATGTTCATTAACTGTTGCAATGCTGGGGTCGCTCGAACTCCACAATACATTTTTATACGAAGCATTTGCAGGTAACACGTTGGCATGCAAACGCACAGGTTTGTCTTTGTTTATAGAGGAATTGGCCAAAGCCTCAATACTGACATCGGTCGCAGGTACGTGTTCAAATACCTCTTCAGTCTGATTAACCAAAACAATAGAACTTACATGACCTTCAGAGTCGGAAAAAGTCACGTCAACTTGGTTATGTACTTTTAAGTATTTAGCCGCGACAGGGATTTCTATTGTGCCAAAGAAGTCGTCTCTGGCTGCTTGGTCATATCCTTTCCAATTGTTTGGCACGTCAACTAGGTGACCATTAACCTTAACCACTGGTTGTTTTGATTTATCATGCTTGCGACCTATGCTCATGCGCAAAGTTGCTTGTCCAGTGGCATCGTTATAACCATTAACCGCATAATAGTTTTGTAGCGCTTGGTTTAAATAAGCTTTTTCATTAAAGAACTTAACTAATACTTTAAACAAGAAGCTATTTTGATAATTTCCTGCATAACGTCGTTTAACTATGTTAAATAAACGCTCAAAACGTTTGATCATAAACTTTTGACTACGAGATAAGCTTTTTTTGACCGGCATCTCTTTATCAAAAGTAACGTGATCGGCTAATGCATCAGCAAATGACAAATTATCTTGCTGCACATCAACCTGACTAAAATTAAAGGTTAATGGCTGGTTGGCAACAATCTCTTGCATATATTCATTGGCATAATAAGATGCTTGATGAACCTGCGCAGTGTGCATGATGTCCGTCTGGTAGCTGTACTCCAACACTACAGTTTCATGTGCAGCCAATTCAATTGCAGTAAATATGTCTGATGAAGTTTCGTCGCTATATTGCGCGGCTTCAGCAAAAGGCACATTGAGGCGCTTTATTCTAACTTGAGAAGGCGTTTGCGCATATTCAACAAAGTCTAAATTAACGGCTTTGTTAGCATTGTCATAATTGTTGAGTGCAACGAAAAGCTTGTTGCCGTATACAAAGGCCTGAACGGCTAAATCTGGGTCTTGCTCAGCAACATCTATTCGATGCCCTTTCACATCAGCCCATAAATGGAAAAATTTAGCTTTTTCAGTTGGCAAATAGTCAAGTACTTTGCCATTGACAATTTTTGCTGGATCAGGCCGCAACACGGTTGCAGAATATGGGTGGAAATTATTTGCTTGGTAGTACCATTTCGCAATACCAGTAATAAATGGAATAGAGGTTAACAAACGATCTTCTTTTTCCAAAAAGCTGAATAGCAGATGATTGTATGACCTTAGCTCTTGACTGCTTTTTTCAGCACTATACTCAACACCATAACCGTCAATAATGCCGCCATATTCGGTAATAGCGTGTGGCTTAACCTCACCCCACTTTATATAGCTGTATGTTTCAATTAAATCGATTATCGCTTCAGCATTACTACCAGAACGCTCATTACTTTGCCCTGTGACATTTACCCCATCGTATAAGTGGAAAGAGAATGCATCCATATACTCTCCCGCCACATCCATAAACATTTTTTGACGAGAGTTCCAATGGGCAAAATCCCATAACTCCAAAGACGGCCAGGCCGCTGAATAACCAACGACTTGAGTTTCCAAACCTCTTTGGTCAAATGCTTTGCCAATTTCAGCAAACCAAGTTGCCATGTGCCTACGCATTTCTGCATTTGGAGCTTCATCCCACGTGCCGACAAAATCTTTTGAATGCACAAAAGGCTCATTCATTGGTTCGTAAAACAATGGGCGAGTTTCGTCAGTGTAATAATGTTGAAAATAATCTGCGGCCCAACGCGCCCCGGCTACCGGATCATTACCATCGACAATTACATTGTATGGATGCTCTGTCATGATAATGCGTTGGTCGTGATGATGCGCCAGAGGATTATTTTTCGCATTAGTGATGCTTGTAGCACCGTTTGCGATTGCTTGTTCAGTTGTTGGATAGTCAGAAGTTTTTGCCGTGCTTAAAGGCCCCCAAAAAGCACGACCAAAACCAGCATTTAACTCATTTTTAAAAAAAAGGATATCTTGCTCTGAAAACTCAGAAGCAGTTGGTGATGCATGAAGATTAAAGAACTTCTGACGATCTAGCTCAGACACATCTCCAATAAACTTTTGTTTTGTAAGGTTTATTTTTACATCTGTCGAAGCTAACGCATATTGACTAAAACCAATAAAACTTGCAGATATTGCTAACGATAATAGTTTTTGTTTGAATACACCAGCAACAAACTTCATATTTCAACTCTCGCATTTAAATCCAACATGAATCAAAAATATTACCAGCAAATTTAAACAAAATCTAAACATTTTTTAAAAATTGATTAATTGGTAGACGATCTGTCTGTAGCCTTGTCGAATCGTCCTGCGTGGCTAACGCGGTAGACTATATAAGTGGGGCTTGTTATGACATCCCAAGCAAATAAAAAACAATAAGTTACGAACAATAGATAGAAAAAATCTGCAGACTCCAATCTATTTTTTCTTACAAAAGTACACAAAAAAATGTTTAAATTTTGTATACGGACTTTACAAATAAAATCAAAATACATAAACTTGGCAAATATGAATTCTATATTTTATATACAACAAAACGAGAATTCAGGTAAACACACTGCTGATTTGGGCGTAAATGAAGCTGTTGTTACGGTTTAAATCAGTACAGGTTAGAGCAACACATTGAGGAGACACCTAATGTCCCAAAGGTTCAAAATAAAGCCACTCACGCTTTCAATGTTATCTATTTTGTTTGCAGCAAGCACTCAAACAGCTTTAGCAGCAGAAGCGGAAAAAGATGAAAAAGAACAAGCTAAAAAGTCAGATGAAGCAGAAGTTATTGAAGTAACTGGTTATAGAGGAAGCGTACTCAAATCAATCTTTGAAAAACGTAATGCCCAAGGTATTGTTGATTCAATTTTCGCTGAAGATATAGGTAAAAATACCGACCAAAACATTGCCGATGCTTTGTCTCGTGTAACGGGTGTAACTGTGCAGTCTGAAGATGGCGAGGGTACGGTAATCACTGTTCGTGGTGCAAATCCAGACATGAACAATATTCAGCTAAATGGTATAACATTAACTAGTGCTGATCCTAATCAATCTGTTGATTTAAGTGCGTTCTCGTCAGACATTCTTTCGTCTATTAATGTATATAAAACTGCGGCAGCTGATCATGATGAAGGCTCTTTAGGGGCTACGGTTGTATTAAATACAGCTAAGCCTCTAAACCAAGCTAAAGAAAGAACTAACGTAGAAATACAAGGTCGTTACAACGACTTAGCAGGCGCGGCAGATAGAAAAATTTCCGGTTCAATTTCTCGTAAGTTCTTTGATGAAACGCTAGGTGTCATCGTGACTGCTTCCGATGAAATTGATAACGTCCGTAAAGATCAAATTGGCGGAGATTGGTTAACCCCTTATCAAGTTAAAAAAGTCCGTGCTGGCGGCGCTCGTGATTTAGATGGTAATATTATCGAAGATGAAAGTTACGCAATTATTCGTAAATCAATAAGCTACGAGTTGCATAGAAATCAACGTAAGCGTCAAACGGTTAACCTAGGCCTACAGTTTTTACCAACAGAAAACTCAGATTTGCAGCTTGATTTAACCTATACAAAACAAGAAGTTCAACGTGACAACCATAAAGTTGGTGTAAACGCACCAAACACCTCAAATGCGGATTACGAAAATCTTGAAACGGACCCTCAGCACGATTGGTGGGTTATAAATACTGATTCACACACTTTAGTTAAATCATTAAATCGCTATGGTGGCGGCTCTTTCGGACGTAACCGCGGTGGGGATTTAAACAAAACTAAAGGTGCTACATTATCTTTTAGCCAGTATATTACCGATGACATTAAAGTTGATTTGAAAGCAGGCATTATGCGTACGGAGTTTGAAAGTTTGCCAAACTCGAACGTAAATACCGCAAATTGGGGCACAATACCTCGTCCTGTATTAGAAAAAACCCCACTAGAACTTCTTGAACCTGTTGGTTATGACTGTACCGGGGGGCAGAAATGCCAATTTGTTACCTCAACCCAAGATTATATATACGTACCTGGGGGAAATAATGATAATGAATCTAATATTGCTACGGGTGGATTTAATCCACTCGACCCTTACGCATCGCACGTTGGTTACGTTGCTAGCAGCGACAACAAAACTATAGATACCAACAAAACACTATTTTTGGATGTAGATTGGAATTTAGATGTAGCTGGTATTAATAAGTTGGAGTTTGGTGTAAAAGTTTCGCAGCGCGATAAAGACGTATACACAGGCTATCAACAATTCCAAGGTGCAGATCAAACCGTATTTGACAAAGAAGGAAAACCGGTATCGGGCCAATCAACGGCAGACATATATGTAGTAGATATCCTAGATGATGGCGATCTACCTGTCGATAACTTTATGGAAAACTTAGTCGGTTCTCGACCTGAATATAGTGATGAATTTCTGAAAGGCTGGGGACTGATCGATTCGAAAAAAGCTTTTGATGAAATTTTTGGCTTAAAAGATTTCAGCATTAAAGTTGATGAATCTCAAAGCCGAAACACTATTCAAGACAACTATTCAGCTTATACCAAGCTAAATTTCAGTTACTTAAATGACCGGTTAACAGGTAATGTTGGGGTTCGTTTTGTCCATACCGAAGTTGAATCTCCAATAGGTGTTTCGACGATGAAATTTTTTGACGGTGACAGAATTTTTACCGCTCATGAACTGATAGCAAATGGATTGTTTGATGATTCGAACCCAGCGTGTCCTTCGAACAGTGGCGCAAATCGAGAAATTCGAATAGATGGCACATACACATTATCAGGCAACGAAATTTTTGATGATACGCCTGTTGAATCACCTGAAGATTATTTGCAAGCTGGGGACACCGTACCTAACTTATATCCTTGTTACGAACCTTTTATTGCCGAAATAACAGACAAGGCTGATAAAACGAACTCATTCTTAAACTATGACGTGCCAGTACCTACAACTCATGAAGGTCGCAGCTGGTGGCAAAACTATCGTCACACCGATATCAGTACTCAAAGACGTTTTAACGACGGCAGAGATCAACGTCTCTACAGTAGTAGTGGTCAAGGGGAAAGCGATTTATGGTTACCGAGTTTAAATCTAAACTATGCTGTCAATGAAAAATTAATTGCCCGATTCGCAGTATCCAAAACAATGACGCGCCCGAATTTTGATGATTTGCGTCCTGGATGGAGTTTCAATGAAAATGTTTGGGGTGACTTTAGTAGAATGTCTGCGCCAAATCCTAAATTAAAACCACTTACATCACGTAATCTAGACTTATCTTTAGAGTGGTACTTCGATCAATCCGGCCAATTGTCATTGGCTTTATTTGACAAGGATATGAAAAATTTTATCGAAACGATTGAATCTGACTTTTATGTTCGAGACGTTCGCTACGATACAGGCATTACAGCATTAGACATTGATGAAGTTTTATTGCCGTACAATGAAGAATATAAAGCTGGTATGGATTTAACAAATGTTGGAGGAGAATCCGTCCAATGTATGCCAGATCGTATTGTACAAGACAAGCTAAAAAACTCATTTACACTAGGTTGTGAACCAGTACGCGTTGTGGCGAAGCGCAATGGCAAAACAGCGTATACTCGAGGTATTGAGCTAGCTTACCTTCAATCGTTTGACTTTTTACCCGGTGAGCTTTCTGGCTTAGGTGTAAACTTCAACTACACCTATCAAGAGTCTGGCACTGAGGCCGAAAATTTTTCGTTAGGCGGCATAGACACAGGCAAGAAGCTCAAACCATTGCCGCTTCCGTTTACACCTAAACATACGACTAATACGGCTGTTTATTGGGAAAAATATGGTCATTCAATGAAGTTTACCTATCGGTATAACTCGATTCAGCTTGTCGATCGCGGTCCGGCTGGTGGTGCCAACTGGCAAGATGCAAAAGGCTCCTTAGACTTTTCTGCTGTTTACAAGTTAAGAGATAATATTGCGATTACCTTCAATGCGCTTAATTTAACTGATGAAAATATCCGAACCTTTTTCACTAGTAACGACTTAGATTTAGGATTGACTGACGCTGACGGAAACGCCATTCCTTACGACGAAGGAAACCCAATGGACGATAGTAGTGTTGATACTAGTCGCACAGTACAAGAGTATCGCGTTGGTAAACGTTACCGTTTAGGCGTAAGAATTGACTTTTAATCTTGGGTATAAAACAGTTTTAGGTGAAAAAAAATGAATAGAAATTATGTAACAAAATCAATCCTAGCCCTTGCTGTTCTCCAAGGTATAGCAGGCTGTGGTGATGAATATGAAATTGGTGATAGTGTGGACTCCAGTCAAATTCAACCTGTAGAGGTTGCCAACACTAACATCCTTATCGAAGTCGGCGAAACAGAATCCGCAAAAGCTTACGATTTGATACAGGGTTTAACAAACCCTCATCCTGAGCGAAGGGTTTTTACAACAAAATTTAAACGCATAGTATACGTTGATGATGCAGGAGAGGAATTGGATGTACCACAAAATGCGGATCTTCCCCCTGAATCAATAGTTAAACAGGGAGAGAAGGTTTTTGTTAATCCTAGCGCTTGGTTAGATATTTTAGAGTATCAAGAATCAGCGGAGTACGATTTTACTTATTATTTGGACAATGGCTCTAACGAAGAGGTACTACAGAATTTAAGAATAAAAATTGTCGGTGAAGAGGTTAAAGCAGAACAAGTTGACATCTTAGCAGAAGACAACGCTGAGATACCTGTCGGCCAATCTGTCCAAATCGAAACATCGATTATGCCAGCAAACACAACGTTTAAAGAGATTACTTGGTCAAGCTCTGATACTTCAGTATTTACTGTAGCAGCGGATGGCACTGTAACTGCTGTAGCAACGGGCACTGCTAATCTTATTGGTAAAACCTATGATGATGGCATTACCGCAACGAAGCCGTTAACCGTAGTGACAGATTCAACTAAACCGATTGGCGTTGATATTACTAATCAAGGACAATCAATCGAAACAATTGTGGTTGAAGAAGGGCAAACCATTACTTTAGGTGCAAATGTACTATTCCAAAATGAAACGGCTGACTCGAACAAAAACGTTAGCTGGAATTCATCTGCACCAGGTTTCTTCGAGATATCTGACAAAGGGGCGTTGACTGGCATTAAAACATATGAATCAGGTGTACTGACGGTTAAAACTGAATCTCAAGGTTTTACCGATAGCATTATGGTAAATGTTAAGCAGAACTCAAACATACTTTATAGCTTTAACTCTAGTTTCGAAAAAGCAGAAATTGAGCCTTGGACAAACTATTGGGAAAACCCTGCGGGCACTGTATTAGAGTCAGTAGAAGGTACATCTACCGCTGGTAACAGAAGTTTACATATTACCTCGGACGGTTCTAAAAATGTTGGTATTAATTTGGCACCAAGTGTTGCACCTCAGCACTTAGGTTCTAACGATGGTAAAACCTATAAGCTAACATTTGACATTAAATCTAATAACGGCACAGTGGAAGGCTGGTTTAGAGCAATCCCACAAGGCGGTTGGCCTGAAAGATGGGATGGCTGGTGGAAACACGATGTATCTGCCGCCAATGCAGATGGTTGGTCTACAATAACGGTAGAAAAATCGTCTAAAGACTGGTCGGCATACACAGTACTTGGCCGCATGGATCTATACATTAGTGCGCCAGGAAAAGCAGTTGATGTGTATATAGACAATATTCGAATTGCCCCTGTTACGTCTGATTAACTAGCGCAGGTCGTGATAGATATGTAATTTTAAACTCACTTAGGTGTTTCGCTTAAGTGAGTTTTTCTGTTTAGGAGTTAAAGCTTTATGGCAAACTTCACCCGTCCACAACACATCACCATAGTCGGTGGCGGCACGGCAGGTTGGATAACCGCCTCTGTACTCGCTAAAGGCCTGATAGAAAAAGGCTTTAAAATAAGTGTAATTGAAAGCCCAGATATTCCAACAGTTGGTGTTGGTGAAGCGACCATTCCACCAATTATTATGCTGGCGCGTTTTTTACAAATAGACCAATTAGACTTACTTAAAAACATTGCTGGCACCTTTAAATTTGGCATCCACTTTCAACACTGGTCAGACATTGGTGATAGCTATATGCATGCCTTTGGCAAAATGCAGCCAAACTTTCATGATAATTCATTTACGCAAACTTGGATGGCCTACCAACAAGAACTAAATCTAGCGCCGATTCACAGTTTTTTACCAACCGCGCACGCTGCGTATACGGGCAAATTTGCTTATGCATCCAAGCGGCCTGATAATGCGCCTGACAATTATTTTTTCCCGCTAACAGAGTTGTTCCATGCATATCATTTTGATGCATCTTTATTGGCTAAATACTTAAAAGTATATGCAACTAAAATGGGCGTCAATTTTATCCCCGCAACTGTTACTGATGTTGTTTGCGGTACAAATGGCGATATTGAAAAATTGCATTTAAATACCGGTGATACTGTACCAGCCGATTTTTTTGTAGACTGTTCGGGTGAACAAGGTTTATTGATTAAGAAACAGCTTAAAGCTGAATTTTTGCATTGGCGAGACTACTTACCCTGCGACCGCGCCGTTGTAGTACAAACTGAAAATAACCAAGCGCCCCACCCTTATACAAAATCAATTGCAATGTCGGCGGGTTGGCGTTGGCAAATTCCGTTGACTACTCGTTCTGGTAACGGATATGTGCATGCAAGCCAATTTATTGAGCCACAGCAGGCGCAAGATGAGTTTGCACAAGCGCTCAGTTCAGATAGCAAAATAACAGACTTTCGCACGTTAAAATTTACCACAGGCTGTTTAAAGACACCTTGGGTAAATAACGTTGCGGCTATTGGTTTATCTAGTGGCTTTTTAGAGCCGTTAGAGTCTACCAGTATTCATATGACGCATAAGTTTTCATTAGAGCTAATGAATGCGTTTAGATACGGCAAAAATAGGCAGCAAGAAGCTGACACATTTAATAACAACTTTTACCAAGATGCCCTCGCTACTCGTGATTTTTTAATTGCCCACTACTGCACAACTAACAGAACTGACAGCGAGTTTTGGTGTTATGTTAAAAATATGCCATTGCCAGATTCACTTACCGACAAACTAAACCAGTTTAAACAAACAGGTTTTATTGATTTACCAGAAGGAAGTTTATTTGCATTTGAGAGCTGGTTGCAGGTATTAACAGGGCAAAAAATGCAGTTTAACGCCCCTACTCTTTCACAAAACTATTCTGATGCAGACGTAGCATTTTTCTTTAATAATGTAAAAAACGCTGTCTCAAGCGAAGTACAAAAATTGCCTAGCCATATTGAGTTTTTAGCACAAATTCATCAATCTAAGAGTTAGTTAACCAGAGTTAATAGCGTCTACTTATATCTTGCCAATCAAACAAAACAAAAGGCCGTTGTTGCTCACAGCAACAACGGCCTTTTTGTTAGTGTCTATCTCAAAGTTGCAAACTAAACCTTATATTTATTATGCGCTCTAAAACCGTACGCACAAATAACCACAAAACAGATAAGTGGTAATACGAAAGAGGTTTGTACCGATGGCAAGCCTGATATTAATTCGCTGCCATCAATTAACGCACCTTGCATTGGTGGCATTAATGCACCGCCCACAATGGCCATAACTAGACCAGCAGAAGCTAAACTAGCGTCGTCGCCCATACCTTTTAGTGCAATCCCATAAATTGTTGGGAACATTAAAGACATACATGCTGATGTCGCGATTAAACAATATAAGCCTGTCATACCACCAATAAATATGGTTCCAAGCGTAAACGCAAAACCACCGGCTGCTAATATCATCAACAATTGACCTGGTCGGAAGAAGCCGAGTAAAAAAGTACAAACAAAACGACTCACCAAGAAAATCCCCATTGCGACCATATTATACTGTTGAGCCTCAGCTGCGGTTAAACCAACCGAAGTCATGCCGTAGTGGATGACAAAAGTCCAACACATAATTTGTGCGCCAACGTAAAACGCTTGAGCAAGTACACCTTCTAAATAGCATTTGTTCGCTAATAATCGAGCAAAAGTATCTTTAAGTTCTTTTTTGGTTAATGGGTGATCATGGGAAATAGTACGTGGTAATTTACTGAACAAGAATACAAAAAACAGTACAGCAACCACTAAAGCTATCGCGACATAAGGTCCGCGCACAGTTAATAAATCAGCAGCTTGCATAGCTTGATGTTCTGCAGGGCTATTGATCGAAAAATCCTGCAGTGCTTGGGTTAGTTTACCATCGACCACTGAGGGTAACATGTTGCTGTATTCGGGGTTTGATGCCTTTTCGGCTGCGCGAAACTCCTCTACTTTCAGCTCACCTAAAATATAGCTCGACGCGATAAACATCCCCGTCAACGAGCCAATTGGGTTAAATGCCTGGGCTAAGTTAAGTCTCTGCGTTGAAGTATCTGGATGGCCCATAGACAAAACATATGGGTTAGCCGTTGTTTCTAACAAAGCCAATCCACAGGTTAATATCCATAAAGCGGCCAAGAAAAAACCAAACTCGGCAAACATAGACGCAGGTATAAATAAAGATGCGCCAACAGCGTATAAAGCCAAACCGAGCAAAATCCCCGCTTTGTAGGAAAACTTGCGAATAAAAATAGCCGCCGGAATGGCCATTACACCGTAACCAAGGTAAAACGCAAACTGCACTAAACTACTTTGCGCGTTCGATATTAAGAATATGTCTTTGAACGCTTTAACCAAAGGATTAGTAATGTCGTTAGCAAATCCCCACAACGGAAACAGAGACGCAACTAATATAAATGGAAAGATATATTTCTTTTCTAAAATTTTTATTTTGTTGCTGTCGTCGCGACTTTCTACCGCAGGTTCATCAGCAACTTGATTGATGCTTGTATTCATTGTTACCCCATTTGTCTAAATAACAAGTTTATGTAAATGACAACGTTCAAATTTTAAATAGTCATCATATTGTTATAATTGTTTAAATTAGGTTAGACTGCCGAACAAATAGTAAATTGTAAACAAGTTATGGCAATTTATTCTAATTAATACCAATAAGTATAAACATAACAGTTAACAAATTCATATACAAATGGTAAATTTTATAAATAATCATTTTTATGAGTGTAGTTATGAAAAATTCAACAAAACAGCCTATCAAACGTCAATTTATTCAAGTACACAACGACGACAATGTCGTTGTCGCAATTCAACCTTTTAGCAAAGGCGAAGTGTTTGAACACAACTCGCGCAAAATAGAACTGCTAGATGACGTTCCAGCGGGCCACAAAGTCTGCATAAAAGCAATCGCTGCTGGTGAAGACGTGATTAAGTACGGCTATAGTATTGGCCAAGCAACCTGTGATATTCGTGTAGGGCACCACGTGCACAGCCTTAACTTAAAAACTAAATTAGATGGTTCCGAGCGTTATCATTACAACAATCAAGTAGCAGCTCCAAGCATTGCTGACAAGGTACCTAGTTTTATGGGCTACCAGCGCAATAATGGTTTAGTTGGCATTCGCAACGAAATTTGGATAATTAATACCGTAGGTTGTGTCAATCAAGCAGCGAAACGCATAACGGATATTTGCAAACAAAAATACGCAGGCCAAGCCGACGACTTTATTGCTATTACCCACCCCTACGGTTGCTCGCAGTTGGGTGATGACTTGTCGAATACCAAAAACTTACTCGCTAGTTTGATTCAACACCCAAATGCAGGTGGTATAGTGGTTGTTGGGTTAGGGTGTGAAAACAACCAGTTGTCAAAGTTAATCGGCGATATTACTGGGTTAGATGAGTCACGCATTCGCTATTACAATTCGCAAGAAGTAACGGATGAAATTGAAACAGGCGTAGAGTGTGTCGAAGCGCTATTACAACAAATGGCTAGCGATCAACGTACACAACAACCTGTATCTAAACTATCACTGGGGATGAAATGCGGCGGTTCAGACGGTTTTAGCGGCTTAACCGCAAACTCGATTGTTGGCCGAGTCACAGATAAGCTAACTCAATTTGGTGGCCGTGTGATCTTAACGGAAACTCCAGAGATGTTTGGTGCCGAGCAAGTATTGATGGACAGAGCTCAATCTGAAGAAATTTTTAATCAAACCGTTAAGCTGGTTAGCGATTTTAAGCAGTACTTCATTGATAATAATCAACCTATTTATGAAAACCCATCGCCAGGCAATAAAGCCGGAGGCTTAACCACATTAGAAGAGAAGTCGCTGGGGGCCATTCAAAAAGGCGGTAAAGCGATAATTAACGAAGTTATCGACTATGGTGGTAAGGCGAGTGTAAATGCCGGTCTAACCTTACTACAGGCCCCAGGAAATGATGCAGTATCTTCTACGGCTTTAGCAGCCGCTGGCGCTAATATAATTTTATTTACGACAGGTAGAGGCACGCCATTGGGTTTCCCGGTACCAACTGTGAAGATTTCAAGTAACTCGGGTTTAGCTGAACGCAAACCCCATTGGATTGATTTTAATGCTGGGCAAATTTTAGATTCAGACATGAGTGTAGACGAGTGTGCAGACAAGTTGTTTGACTATATTCTGCAAGTTGCTTCGGGTGCTAAAACCAACAACGAGAAAAACGATAATCGCGAAGTCGCCATTTGGAAAAATGGTGTGACATTATAGATTATTTAGCCAAACAAAAAGGCCGCATGAGTAATGCGGCCTTTTTTAATAACCTTAAAGGTATGTAAACACCAACATACCTTTATATGTAACCTCAAATATAGGCAAAAACTTGCTGGTCAATCAACCCTTGATCAGCCATGGCTTGCCAAAACTGCATAGGGATTTCAGCTTCCGTTAGCATAATATTGCTCTTAATCCGCTTAGCTGAACTTGAATTCAATGCAATAGATTGCACTTGCTTGAACAAAAAGGAGAATTGCACACACGCTTGCGCTGGATGAATTTGGAATTCGTCACACAATTGATTGAATTTATCTCGCCACGCGAATTGTGCAGGATGGGTTTGCCGCGATACTTTTTTGTAATCGAGATTATCACTGCCAAGCAAAAACCCTGCATTAAATACCGCAGAGTTGATTACAGTCACACCTTGTCTACCCAATTTAACCAATAAATCTAACGTCGATTTTTTGTGAGTGTACGGGGTAAGAGAACAAGCAAACATAGCCCAGTCTAACTGCACATGCTCGCTGATAAAGTCGATTACCGATACATCTTTTGCACCCACGCCTATAGATTCAACTTGTCCAGAATCGCGCAGCATTTGCAGTGCTTTGTATGCGCCGAGTACATCGGCTTTTCGCCGCTCTAGGTCAGATTCATCAGCAGCAGCCGCTAGATATTCATCTGGGTCATGCACTGAAACAATGTCAGCACTGTAAGGCGACAACAATTCATTACCTTGTTGGTAACAATCTAAAATGCCCTGATAAGAAATATCTTGTACAGCATCGTGCTTAAGGTTAATCCAAGCATCCGGTTCGAAAGTCGGTTCGTCTGTTGTCAGCGGCACACGTTTCCAACCCAGTTTATTACTAATCTTGATTTTCCCTGGCGCAACTGCCAATTCAGCCAAACACCCTGCCAAACTTTCAAGCGCCAAACCTGCACCATACTTGCCGGCACTATCAAAAATAATCTGTTCAGGGCTATTGTCGATCGCAGCTTTAACCAGTTGGCATTTGGTTGCATTATCTAATTCAACAAACAAGTTACCGAGACTACTGGTGCCAAAAATGATTTTAGGTAATTTATTCATACTGTCAGCTAGAGGAAATTAATAAGTTAAATTCGATAGAAAGTTTGCGCGTTGCCACCAAATATCGCAGCAAATTGTTGCGGATAATTTGTTTTTACAAAGTCTTCAACAATTGCTTTAACTTGTGAATACTCAGCAGCCAACAAACACACAGGCCAATCTGATCCAAACATGATCCGCTGCGGGCCAAAAGCATCGAATACCGCCGCTAGGTATTTTTGAAAATCTTCAGCTTGCCAGTTTTGATGATCCGCTTCGGTCACCATGCCTGATACTTTACACATGGTATTAGGGCAATCTGCAATTTGCTGCATATATGTTTGCCATTGTGCAAAGCCTATATCAGCGGCAATTTCGGGTTTCGCAATATGATCAACCACAATAGGTAGTTCAGGTATGCTCTTAACCAATTCAATCGCTTGAGGTAATTGTTTGGCAAAAATCAGTAAGTCGTAACAATAATCATGCTTGGCTAAAACTTTAAGGCCACGAATAAACTCAGGCCTTAACATGAAGTTAGCGTCAGGTTCATCTTGGATCACATGCCTAAAACCTTTTAGCACGGGATGGGAAGCATATTGCGCTAATTGTTCTGACAAGGTATCAGCTGCAATATCGATCCAACCAACGACAGCTTTAATAAATGAGTTGTCGTTAGCTAGCTCGATTAACCATTGAGTTTCAGAGTCTGATTGACGCGCCTGTACCGCTACACAAGCATCCAGCTGGTTGCTTGATAATATAGGGGCTAAATCGCTGGGTAAAAAGTCTCGTTTTAGCACCTGCTCTTGCTCGCCAATCCAGCCATAATCTGCTTGGTTATAACGCCAAAAATGTTGGTGCGAATCAATCTTCATGGTTTTAATCCATCTCTACTACTGCTTTAATGACACCACTTTCAGGTTTGACCCATTGGGTAAAGCTTTCAACTAAACCACTAAATTTAGTTGTGTGGGTAATTAACGCACTACTTTTAACGGTTCCAGCTTTTAGACAAGCTACAACATGCTCAAAATCTTCAAGGGTCGCATTACGGCTACCTAACAAAGTTGTTTCACGTTTATGAAACTCCGTATCAGTAAAAGATACGTCACCTTTAACGACGCTGACAAATACGATTGTGCCACCATGTGCGAGTTGGGTGAAAGCAGACTGCATTGCTTTTAGATTGCCAGTACAATCGATAATAACAGAAGGAAAATCACCTTGTGTCAAATCTCTTAACTGAGCTTCAACATCAGCAGTTACATCAACAACACCATCAACTTGGTATTCTTTACGACAAAAGTCGAGTTTTTCTTGCTTAACATCGGCAACTAAAACTTTCGCCCCAGCTTCTTGAGCAAATTGTAATGCACCAATACCAATTGGCCCAGCGCCCAACACAAGAACGGTATCTTGTTGGCTAATTTGTGCACGTCGAACCGCATGCGCACCAATTGCTAAACATTCAACTACCGCCATATCATTAAATGACAGGCCATCTGCTTTTACGACTGCAGAAGCGGGTACTGCTAAATATTCGCACATGCCACCATCGCGGTGAACACCAATAACTTCGATATTACTACAACAATTAGTTTTACCTTTTCGGCAAGCGACACATTTACCACAGCTTATATAAGGAATAACATAAACGGCCTGGCCAATTGGTAAATCTACACCCTCACCAACGGCTTCAATTTCGCCCGATAGCTCATGTCCTAAAACTCTTGGATAGCTAAAAAAAGGTTGGTTGCCGCCAAATGCGTGAATATCCGTACCACAAATACCAATTGATTTAATCTTAACTAATACTTCACCTGAAGCAGCAACTGGCTTGTCCTTTATTTGGCTTTCTAATTTGCCTGGCTCGACACATACAATAGATCTCATGTGAGCAATCTCCCAATAAAAAATAGCGTTAATAGATCAATCTTAACATTGACCAGCAAAAATACCAGCACTATTTTTCCATATAAACAGAAGATTTCATATTTAACCTCGATAAAACCCTTTAAATTTCACAGGTAACACATAAACAAAATCACGTAATATCAATTAGATATACATAATACCCGAGCAATAAACCAATGAAAATTGACTTATTTATAACCATTATGCAACAATTATATTCAACACATTAAATTTACATACAAAAAAGGTGGAGCTATGAAACTATATAAATCAATATTATTTGGGATCGCAGTATGCGGCTCAAGCACATCATTCGCCCAAGACCCATTGGTAAGCTATATCCAGTCAGGCCAAGCTGTTCCTCAGTGGCAAGCATATGTTGGAAATGCTTTAAACTACTTTGTGCCAGTGGAAAATCAGCAAGCAAAAACACCTCGCGGCAACTTATTGGTTGAGCCGAGCAGTAAGGATGGAAACAATGATGCTCTGCGAATTACTTGGAAAGGTAAAAAAGTTAAAAATCAGTGGGGCGGTAATACTTTAAACGATTCGTTTTTTGCACTGGGTAAACACAAAATAGATATTGCACAGGTAGAAGATCAAGCAGCGATAGCAATTGAGTTAAAAGTAAACAGATCACCTTCTGAAAACGTGTTTATTTCAATGCAATGTAAGTATTCTAATAAATGCTCAGGGAAAATCCCAATTAAGCATCAGTTAAAAAAGCTTCCAGAGCAAGAGTGGAGCATGCTGACCTTACCGCTCAATTGTTTTAGTCACAAAAGTACCATGGATTTTAGCCAAGTCACCAACATTGTTAGTATTTCGACACAAGGGAAGCTCGACATTGAAGTAGCTAATATAGGACTTGTAGCACTACCCAAAGGCAGCAAAGGCTGTAAATCTTAATCAACCAGATAAACGAAAACCTCTCATAAACGACTAATCTAAAAGTAGTAAATGAGAGGTTCCACTCGAAGAAACTTAGAGACAATAAAGTGTAAAAAAGGCCCAACGAGTATTTATCCAACACCCGAGGGCCGCACTACACACACTAAACACTAAATCTTAATTTTAATGACTTGCGCATATTTTGAAGGCGATTGATTTGGCAGTACCACTTTTAACCCTTTGTCGGTCTGGCTAAAAGCAAGTTCACCGGCGCCAATCATAGATACGCTTTTAATTTTCTGAGGCAAATTCTGCTTGTTAACCGCGCGGATAGTAATTTCTTTGCCGCTACCAGGCCAAGCTAATACAGTTGCATAAACTGTATTACCATTTTTGGTAAAACGAATATCACTGCTGTTAAAGTCTTTACGGTGTTTTTCAGCATCATTTGCATGCTTACCGTCTGGAACTTCAGTTTCACCTTCACCAAACACAACCCAAGGGCGAGTTTCGTAAATTGCTTCACCATTCATTTTTAACCAGTCGCCAATTTCCGCCAGAAGCTTGATTTCTTCGTCAGGAATAGTGCCATCTGGTTTGGGACCAATATTGAGTAATAACGAACCGTTCTTACTAATAATGTCGACCATGTCATCAACTAATGAGTTGGCATCACGATATTTATGGTTGGTCACATAACCCCAAGAAGATTTAGAAACCGAAGTATCAGTTTGCCAAAAGTGCGGATGAATATCCGTCATTGCGCCGCGTTCAATATCCAGTACTGCACTACCTGGTTTGAAAGAACGTAAATCATGATGTTCTTTATAATTTAATGCAGGCATGCGATCCCAATTTACCCCTTTGTTATAGTAATAACCGGTAAACTTTTGTACATGTTCATGGAATTGCTTTTGTGCGATCCACCAGTCGAACCAGATCAGTTCAGGCTCATATTTGTCAACCAACTCAACGGTTCTTAATAACCAATCGTCTAGGAATTCTTGTGAAACAGGCGTTATGCCAGCTTCGGTTGACGCTTTATTGACCGCCGGGCCATATAAATCTCGGTATGCATCATCTTGCACATCAGACGGCATCTCTCGACCACCATCAAAAAACCACCAGTTCTCAGCTCTATGGCTAGACAAACCAAAGTGTAATCCAGCTTTTTCCGTCGCAACTTTTAATTCACCAATAATGTCGCGTTTTGGCCCCATTTCAACCGAGTCCCAACGGGTGTAAGAATTATCGTACATTGAAAAGCCGTCATGATGCTCGGCAACAGGAACAATATATTTAGCACCTGAATTTTTAATTATGCGTAACCACTCATCGGCATTAAATTTTTCAGCTTTAAACATTGGCACAAAGTCTTTGTAACCAAACTCAGTTTGCGGGCCCCAAGTTTTAGCATGATGCTCTTTTTCATCTGACCATTTTTCATCACGATACATTTTGCGCGGGTACCATTCGCCATTATATGCAGGTACTGAATATACGCCCCAGTGAATGAAGATGCCGAATTTGGCATCTTGATACCAAGCTGGAATTTCATACTGTGTAAAGGAATCAAACGAAGCCTTATATGGCCCTTGATTAGCAACTTCTTCGATTTGAGCCAACTTGTCTGCGTGCTCTGAATTTGCAGCGTGGTTAGATTCGCCAGAAGGTGATGTGCTACCACAACCACTGATAGCCGTTAATATTGCTAAAGCAACAGAGCTTTGAATAAATTTGTTTTTTAAACCTGCCATATGTGTTACACCCAATTTAACAAATTGTTTCTTTTAATATGCTCACTATAATCAAATATGCACAAAGATCAATTATTATTTTCACTTGTGAATTTCGTAATTTTAATATGAGATCTAAAAAAACACTGCAAACCTGCCTTTGAATGAATCAGCCATTTTTTACACAAATAACTAATAATCAAAGAGTTATAAATAAAATGTTGAAAATAAAACCAATTTGGTTAACATTAAACCACAAAAAAACAACCAAATTCCATATATAAACATTAACAAGTGAATATAAATTATGTATTATTTTTGAGTATATTCACAAATAAATAGGAATACGGCTATGCAACAATTGCAATCGAAAACCGTTCAATCAATAGAAGGTATCTCCATACCAACATACCGCTTTGCTTCACAACAACCTGAAATAGGTATAGTGCATTTGGGTCCAGGCGCATTTTTCAGAGGCCATCAAGCATGGTATACCCATAAATTAATGCAACAATTTGGTGGGGATTGGGCTATAAGCTGTGTTTCGATGCGTTCGGCAGGAGTCAGTCAAGCCCTCAACCCACAAGATGGTTTTTACACCTTAGCTGAACTAGACAAGCAAACAGCTTACGAAGTTATTGGCTCTATTAAAGAAGTATTGGTTGCTGCACAAGATTACCCGCAGGTATTCAAACGACTAACAGCGTCAACAACAAAATTAGTTTCAATGACAATCACAGAAAAAGGCTATTGTTTGAATCTAGCAGGTGAACTTGATCTGCAAAATCCAGACATACAGCAAGACCTGCAAGGTCAGCAAGCTGTGACTGCAATAGGCTTATTAACAGCGGCACTAGCTGAGCGAAAAACCTTAGGGCTTAAACCTTTTACAGTTTTGAGCTGTGACAATGTAACCGACAATGGAAAAAAATTACGCCAGGCGATAATTCAATTTGCCCAACAAAAAGATCCCGCTCTGGCAAGCTGGTTAGATGAAAATTTACTTAGCCCTTGTACCATGGTTGACAGCATTACACCGGCAACTGACGATGCACTTCGTGCACAAGTGGCAGAGCAAATTAAACTTGCAGATAATTGGCCGATTAAACGTGAATCTTTTGTCCAATGGGTAATAGAAGACACCCTGCCAGCTGATGCACCACAGTGGCAAAAAGTTGGCGCAACCCTCACTTCGGATGTACAAGGATTTGAAAACGCTAAACTGCGTTTATTAAACTGCCCACATTCAACAATGGCCTACATTGGCGTATTGGCAGACCTTGAAACTGTACACGATGCAATGCAGCAGCCTGCCTTAGTTGAATTTATTAGCCAACTTATTCTGCAAGAAGTAATTCCATCTTTTGTTGCCCCTAAGGAGCTGGATGTACAGGCATATAGCCAAGACATTTTACAGCGTTTTCGCAACCCAGCTATCCGCCACTTACTGGCACAAATTGCTTGGGATGGCTCGCAAAAACTACCAATGCGAATTATCCCGATTGTCAGCCATAATTTAGCCAATAACTTACCCGTTAAACACTTATCTGTTGCTTTGGCAGCTTGGTGTTTATTCTGCAGAAAACGTTATATGGCACAAGCAGAATTGGTCGATCCACTTGCACAAGCATTATTTGCAATTGCCAAGCAATGTAATGATGAGCCAACGCATGACGCGAAACTATTTTTATCACTCGATAGCGTATTTCCGCAAGACTTGGCTGAAAACCCAGTATTTGTTGAGGCATTTACCCAAGGCTACAAGCAGCTGCAGCCAGCCTTGCAGCAGGGTCAATTCCCTTGGCGAGCACTAGCTTAATAATAATAGGAATAACATAATGAACTTAGCTAATGTTGATATAGCCGTTGTGGTTATCTACGCAGTTGCCTTATTGGCAATTGCATTGTGGATTTCGCGCGACGAGAAAAACCATGAAAAAGACACCAAAGATTACTTTTTGGCTGGTCGAGCACTGCCTTGGTGGGCCATTGGCGCGTCACTGATTGCATCAAATATCTCAGCCGAACAAATCATAGGTATGTCAGGCTCAGGTTACGCGATTGGTTTAGCCATTGCATCTTACGAATGGATGGCGGCTATTACCCTAGTATTAGTCGGTAAATATTTATTACCCATCTTCTTAAAAAACCAAATATATACAATGCCGCAATATTTAGAGCAGCGTTTTGATAGCCGTATAAAAACGACCCTCGCACTATTTTGGCTCGCTGTGTATATCTTTGTAAACCTGACTTCAGTTTTATGGTTAGGCGGGTTGGCAATCGAAACAGTTACAGGCATTGGCTGGGGTTACGGTATGATGTTTTTAGCTGTGTTTTCGGTCGCTTATTCAACCTACGGCGGCTTAAAAGCCGTTGCTTATACAGACATTATCCAAGTGGTATTGTTGGTATTTGGTGGTTTGTTATTAAGTTACTTGGCACTTGATTTAATTGCTGAAGGGGATGGTATTGTTGCTGGTTTCAGTATTTTAACTGACAAAGCACCTGGTCACTTCGACATGATTTTATCTTCTGACAATCCAAACTATATGAGCCTGCCGGGTATATCTGTATTAGTCGGTGGTTTATGGGTGATGAATATTGGTTATTGGGGTTTTAATCAATACATTATTCAACGTGCTCTAGCTGCAAAAGATTTAAAAGAAGCGCAAAAAGGTATCGCCTTTGCTGCTTACTTAAAACTGCTAATGCCATTAATAGTGGTATTGCCAGGTATTGCTGCGGTGATTTTGTATCCAGATTTAGTCAAACCGGACCAAGCTTATCCTTCTATGATGAACTTAATGCCAGAGGGTATTAAAGGTTTGGTATTTGCAGCATTAGTTGCCGCGATAGTGTCTTCTCTTGCTTCTATGACCAATAGTATTTCAACCATATTTACCATGGATATATACAAGCCACTGAAGCCAAATAAAAACCAACATCATTATATTACCGTTGGTCGATTAGCCACTGTACTGTCACTCATTATCGCTTATTTAATGGCTGAGCCTTTGTTAGGTAAATTTGATCAAGCATTCCAATACATTCAGGAATTCACCGGCTTGTTCTCGCCAGGTATCACTGCAATATTCTTAATGGGTATGTTCTGGTCGAAGACCACATCGGAAGGCGCATTAGCAGCTGCGATTTGTTCAGCAGTTGCGTCGGTTGCATTAAGATTTATTTGGCCTGAGTTGCCGTTTATGGACCGCATCGGTTTAGTGTTTGTTCTATGCTTGGTTGTAACAGCTATAGTTTCATTGCGAAACAAAGGTTACACCAGTTCGGACACGGTTGCGTTGTCAGAAGTCAACTTTTCAACCACAAAAGGATTTAACCTAGCGGCGCTAGGCTGCACTATTATCCTTGTTACTTTCTATACAACTTGGTGGTAAAGCTTTTACTACCGCAATTAAAGGTTAACTGCCCAAACGGCAGTTAACCTTTTAAATTTTGCCTAGTGGCTCACTTTGACTGGAAGCTTTAACGACCGATGGTAAAGCTTTTGCTGGCAGTTACTCCATTTCGATAATAGGTTTGCTGACGATTGGCGCTAACAGGATAAGCATCGTCCCAAGAGAAGATACGAACAGTCACTTGTCCTGCTTTATGTGCAACCAATTGACCAAACTTATCAACTGTCGCTACTGAAGGATCAGAACTCTCCCAAACAACACCTTTTCGAGTTGCATTTTCAGGCAGCACTTGCGCTTGCAATTGAATGCTATCGCCAACAGACAATTGGTTTTTTGGTGCGATAAGTTTAAGCCCTGTCACGCGAACCATTTGATGCTGATCTAATACTTTGCCCAAATAATCATATGCCTGTTGTTGCTCAGCCGTGAGATTATTTGTATCCAAACCACTGTAGCGTAAAACGCCCCAACGTCGTTTTTCAACCACATCACCGACTCTTTCTAATGGGTCTGAGCGTAAATCAAAAAACCGTCCTTTTGGAAAAAATTTATCTGGTGCATATCGCTTAAACTCTTTGGTAAACGCATACCGCAATAACTCTTCATCTGAAGTGTATTTTGAGTTACCGATATACCACGCATAAATATAGTCTCTATGTTCATTGCTGTTTTTACCTATAGCTTGCGGCCAAAAGCTTTTGCCTTCAACCTGCTCCGCATTTGGCATTTCAATGCCAGCAGCATCTGCAATAGTTGGGTATATGTCAGTTACATAGGTTAAGCCATCATAACTTCGATAGTCATGATTGTTGCTGGCTGGAACTACACCTGGAAAATTAACCACAAGTGGTACGTGTATGCCATTGTCGGCGTTGCCACCTTTGCGGCCAGGATAAATAGTTCCGTCAGGTAGAATATGGCCGAAGGTTTCTTTTGTTGCATTATCGCCCATAACGACAATCAAGGTGTTTTCACGTACACCCGCTTGCTCTAATTTATTAACCACTTTACCAATCAGCTTGTCCATATACTCGATCATGTCAGGAAAATATTCTCTGTCGTCGCCACGGGTATTATTGTAATCAGCGTTTTCTGGAAAGTTATCGAAGATGCTGTTAGGTTTAGTATCAGGCGTCGGTTTGTGATCATCATGAACCAAAATCATCGGGTAATATAAGAAGAACGGTTTGTCTTTGTTATTATCAATGAATTCTAGTGCATGGCGATTCACAATATCAGGTCCGTACCATCGGCGACCTGTTGCTGGGTCCACATCTGAGCGGCCATTATAATTGTACTCTTTACCATTGATGACTAGGTTAGGGTTAATAAACCTTTGCCCTTCGGTAACGACATCAAAGGCCGCATAGTCATCCCAGCCAAATTCAGCAATATAATCTTTACCGGCAACTTCTTTAGTGCCACGTGTTTGTTTCCACTTACCAAATAACCCTGTGGTATAACCTGCTTTTTTAAATGCATCACCAAAGGTAATATCCGAGCTATGCTGAGATTTCGGCTGCAAATAATTAGCATCGTTAACCTTACCACTCATCAATGCTATTCGGGTATTTTCACAAATAGGATAAGCAAATGCGTTGTCAAAACGCACACCTGTTTTAGCCAACTGATCTATATTTGGAGTTGCGAATTCTTTGTTGGTGAATTCTCCATCATAACTATGTAATTTATTGGCACCATAGGCTGTTACGCCATAGTGACTTAAATCATCAATTAGAATCAGCACAACATTCGGGTTCGAATGCGCCTTCGTCTGAGTTTGCGCTTTGTCTATAGCAATAGCTGTTTCTTCAGCCGATTGACAAGCAAACAGCAGGCTCGTTAAACATACAAGCCAAACCTTGTTAAAACTTAGCATATCACCCCCCTAGTTTTTCTCGAATGCCAAAGTATCAATCGCAACCGCACTGCCGCTACTGGCAACAAAACGAATTTTTCCACCTGCTTGAAGGTTTGTTAGCGATAATTGATAAGGCGTAAACTGGTTTGCAGTTAAGCTCTGTTGCGCCATTACATTGCCGTTGGCGTCTATCACTTCCACTTTGGCTGCAGCGTTGGCTTTCGCTGTTCGAGCATAAAAAGACAACTGATAGTTTCCATCTTTAATGCCACGCAGTTGATATTCTGCTTGCCCGCCCGCGCGAATATGCAATCCAGCATCATGGGTATAGCTCATGCCTAAACCTTGCGCGATCTCCGCTTTGTGTAGCTGCCAATTTTGTAAATCAGCTTGTTCAAAATCAGCATTACTCATTAAATTTGTCGCTTTGGGCGTCAATTGATAACTGCGAACAAAATCATAATATGCAGTATTAATACTAGGATCATCTAGCTCTTGAGCAGTTGGATAATGTGGTTTACCAGCAGGTACGATATTTTTTTGCCAGTCGTAGGTCTCAGCAACCATGCGCAATGACATTGGCCCATTAAAAGGTATTTGATCTTTGTCGTGAGCCACATTTACCGTGCCCATCAATTGACCGTCAAAATAAAAATGTACTAAGTTAGGGTTTACCCACCAAGCTGCGAATAGGTGATAGTCGTCAGCCAATTTTGCATCGTGCTGATGCTTCGCCCCTTTTGACAGATATGGCGATCGCACACATTTACCCGTTTCATCTAACTGATAAGATTTGTAGTGAGTATTTGAATGCATTTGGCTTGACCAAAAAGACGAATACCAACCACCGATAGCCTCTAAAATGTCAATTTCAATAGCGTGTTTTCGTTCGCATCCAAGTTGCTGATTTTCATGTTTGTCTGAATGCAACCAAAAAGTTGTCGACATTCGCGTGTTCGACGCTTTAATTCTAGCTTCAAAATAACCATATGTCGCCTGATGTTTACCTGAAACAGCTCCACCCGCCATGGTATATTTTTCTGATGGGTTTGGATGAGTTGAAGTTTTAACCAATAAATTACCATCGGCAACCGCAACGTTTTTAGGTAGAAACTCCGCGGGCGGGCGTCCCTTCCAAGTGGTGATGTGATCACGCCATTTTTGCTTATCAAGCTCCGAACCTTCAAACTCATCAGACATATTGTCAATAACCTGCCACTGGTAGCCAACAGGTGTGCTCAACTCGCTGCTCGGTGGTTTTACAAGTGATTTATCATTCTGACTCGTCAATTGGCAGCCGGCAAGTACACTCGCGCCGACCAATACTGATGCATATGACATTATTTTCATATTTTGCTCGCCTTTTAAATTAGATTTTATTGCAACTAATATGAGTATCTTTACATTTTATTAATCATATGTGAATAATAAATTTAATATTTAAACAGTCATGATGGTAACTGACTTTGACTTTTATTCACCATACAAATGCATACGTATGCATTTGTTAAAATGTATAGCAAACAACAATAGAGTGTTAAATTAGCTTGAGGACTTTCTTTTACTGCAGGAGCCACCGCTAAGATGTTCGCCAAAATACCATTGACACTAAAAATACTGATTCCTAGTTCAATCATCATTTTTTTTGTAGCAACCGCCAAACCTAAACCAGAACCAGCCCCACCAGCCGAAACAGCTGTTGTAAAAACACAGGTTGAAACCATAGTGGTTGAAAAGGCCACCCAACAAGTAACGGTTAGCAGCCAAGGCGTGGTAGAGCCCATTCGTAGCTCACAACTTATGGCGCAAGTGAGTGGCAAAATAGTCAAGGTTGCCGATACTTTTGCCGACGGTGGTGCATTTCAACAAAACCAAGTGTTAATTGAATTAGATGACAGCGACTACCAGTTTGCTTTAGCCCAAGCACAAGCGTCATTGGCGGATGCTAAAATGCAACTTGCAACAGAACAAGCACTCGCCCAAGAAGCACAGCGCCAATGGCAAGAGCTAGGCAGTGCCGAAGCAAATGCCCTATTTAAACGAGAGCCACAATTAAGCGCAGCGCAAGCAAGGTACGCAGCAGCCCAAGCCAGTTTAAACAAAGCAAAATTAGATTTAAGCCGCACTAAAATATCCTTACCGTTTGACGGCAGAATAGAACACACCTTAGTTGGTGTAGGCCAATTTGTTAGCCCAGGCGCACCGCTGGCCAGTATTTTTGACACCAGTAAAGTACAAGTAAAATTACCATTAACCGAACAACAAGCAGCATTAATAGATAACTCAATTATTCAATTGTCGAACAGCACACAAGCACAGCAAACAGCACAACTGGTTCAACTAGAAAGTTTTTACGCTGGGCAGCAACACCAATGGAGCGGGAAAATAGAACGTATATCCGCCGCAATAGACAACAACACACGCATGCTTGATTTAATTGTAACGGTTGAACACAAGGCACAAAAATCACAACACGGCTTACCCTTATTAGTCGGCCTATTTGTAAATGGCAATATCACCAGCAAACCACTTGAACAATTGGTTGAGCTACCAAAACAAGCCTTATTCAAACGCAACCAAATTTATATCATTAATCAAGATGGCCAAATAGAACAACAAACGGTGACAGTTGTTGGCAAAACCGCAGAGCAAGTGTGGATTAGCAGCAAGCAATTAACCGACGGTAGCCAAGTAATAATCAGCAAACTTGGATTTCTGTCGCCAGGTACAGACGTAGAGTCAACCACAAAAATAGCACAAAACAATTAGAGGCAAAGCCAAATGAATTCAATAATTGCATGGTTTGCCAGAAACTCGGTAGCTGCCAACCTATTAATGCTCACAATTTTCATTGGTGGTATATACGGTGTAGAAGAAGTTGAAAAAGAAGTGTTTCCGGCAACCGAAACCAACATAGTCAACATTAACATGGCCTACTTAGGTGCAGGGCCACGAGAAGTTGAACAACAAATTGTTACCCGCATAGAAGAAGCCATTGCCGATTTACCCGGTATTTTTCAAATTCGTTCAAATGCCTATAACGGTAGTGCCAATGTGTCTGTCGAAATTATTGAAGGTTACCCGATAAAAGATGCACTGGCCGACATAAAACTGCGCGTAGATGCGATTAACACCTTTCCGGGTAATACCGAACGGCCGATTATTAGCCAGCAAATTTACCGTGTACCCTTAATGTTTTTCACCTTGTCGGGCAATGCTGACGACAAATTAATGAAAGCAAAAGCACAACAAATAGCCGATGAAATGGCGCTGCTAGAAGGTGTGTCGACCGTTAACTATACCGGCACTAAATCAGATGAAGTCAGCATTGAATTATCTGAATACCAGCTACGAAAATACAACTTAACTTTCGACCAAATAGCGCAAGCCATTCGCAACGCCTCAATGAATTTACCTGCAGGTACGATAAAATCATCGGTTGGTAACATTCAAATTCAAACACGTAACCAAGCTTATAGCGCAGCAGACTTTGCCGACATAGTGGTTAAGTCTGACAATTTTGGCCGCGAAATACGTTTAGGTGATGTTGCCCAAGTAACAGACGGTTTTGTTGAACAAGATATGTCGGTGAAGTTTAACGGGGTAAAAGCAGTTGATTTTCAAGTAATGATCAGCGACGACCCAGACCTATTCGCTGGTACATTAAACGCACGTAACTACCTACTCGATTTACAAAAAAATCTACCTGCAGGCATGCAAATTGACATCAACTACGAAATGAAAGAGCTGTTCGACAGCCGCCTGGTATTATTAACCGACAACGCATTAGGCGGGTTAATACTGGTATTTATTATACTCGTATTATTTTTACGCCCAGCATTAGCACTTTGGGTATGTGTTGGCATAGCAACCGCATTTGCTGGGGCAATTTGGTTATTAACCTATGTTGATGTAACCATAAACATGTTCTCAATGTTTGCATTTTTAGTTGTGCTTGGCATTGTGGTAGACGACGCTATTGTGGTGGGTGAAGCCATATACGCGCAACAAAAAAACAATAGCAACAATAGATTAGATGCCGCCATTATTGGCAGCCAGCTAGTATTAAAACCTGTGGTATTGGCAGTATTAACCACAATTATTTTATTTGCCCCTATGCTGTTTGTGCCTATGGATGTTGAGCCATTCACCCACTCTATATTTTTTGTGGTTACTTTAAGCTTAATATTCTCGCTGGTTGAGTGTTTATTAATACTGCCAGCGCATTTGGCCCATTTAAAACCAGAAAAAACTGCCAGTTTTGCCCCACTCGCAAAATTACAAAATAGCCGCCAAAAGTTTGCCGACAAAATGGAACACTTTGCGCAAAACACCTACGGCAAAAAATTAACCAGCATGGTGCAACAAAGCTCAGCCACATTAATGGCTTTTATCATGGCTTGCGCTTTAAGTGTGGCAACCTATATTGGTGGATGGTTAAACACCACCTTTTTCCCAAACATTCCACAAACCTTTATTTCAGTAAATGTAGGATTACCAGAAGGTGCGCCCTATAGCGAAGCCGTCCGTATAGCCAACCACATAGAACAAGTAGTTCAAGAGCTCAGTAAAGACGAAGAATTTTTAGCGCAAAACGATCAAATTCCATTTGTAACCGAAATAAAAACCAATGTAGTTACAGGCAATGCCAACGTATTTGTAGGATTAGAAATCCCCGAAAGAAACGTTATACCTGTGCACGAGGTTTCGGCCAAGTTACAAGATATGATAGGCCCGCTGCCAGAAGCAAAAAGCTACTCACTCGCTTTTAGTTTTGGTGGCAACCAATCAGACATTTTCTTGAATATGAACATAGCAGCCAACGACCTAGCAAGCCAACAAGCAGCTGTAGACGATGTATCTAAAGTATTGGCGAGTTACCCAGGCGTGCATAATGTACGTTCAAGTTTAGAATCAGAAAAAGTTGAAGTAGAACTGTCGTTAAAACCGCATGCTGAAACACTGGGCATAGACCTTGCGATGATAGCAAGGCAAGTGCGCCAAGCAATTTATGGCGAAGAGGTACAACGCATACCTCGTGGTAAAGAAGACGTACGAGTAATGCTTAAATTTCCTGAATCGCATCGTCGTAGTTTAGAAGAAATATTCTCCATGCGTATTCGCAACCCTCAAGGTTACCAAGTACCAATTGAAACCGTGGCTGACGTTAAATTAATTCCAGGTTTTAGCCAAATTGATAGAGTAGACAGACGCCGTAACATAGCCATAACCGCAGACATTCAAGAAGGGTTTGACGCCAACGCCACAGTTGAACAAATGTTGCAAGACTACTTACCACAATGGCAACTTAAACATATAGGGATTAATTTAAGTACCGATGGCAACTTACGCGCCCAACAAGCTTTCACCCAAGGTTTGCAAACCAACTTAATGATTGCACTAGCCATAGCTTATGCCTTAATGGCCATTGTATTTCGCTCGTACTGGGAACCATTATTAGTGTTAACTGCCGTGCCGTTTGGCTTTATGGGCGCAGTTTGGGGACATTTATTGTTGGGCTTAGACATTAGTATGATGTCATTTTTTGGCTTTTTAGCCTGCGCCGGTGTCGTAGTAAATGACAACCTAGTTTTACTCTCGCGCTTAAAAGACTTAATCGCCCAAGGGGTAGAGGTAAAACAAGCCGTGGTGCAAGCAGGTGTTGATAGATTTCGCGCCATAGTATTAACATCGCTCACCACCTTTGTAGGTTTATTGCCTATACTGTTTGAAAAAAGCAACCAAGCGCAGTTTTTGATCCCTATGGTGGTCGCTTTATCATTTGGGGTATTATTTGCCTCAGTAGTGACTTTAATATTTGTGCCAACCCTATATTGGCAAAGCTATAAAACCCATGTTTGGCTAAAAGGTCTGTTTAAAAAACTTATTACTATATTCAGCAATCAGCCCCAACAGCAAGAATTAGAAAGGCAATAAATTAAAGTGGAACTAAAGAAGAAGAGCATGACGCAAGATAAAACAATAGCCGCGTGGAAAGACATCCGAAAACAAGGAAAATGGCATTTTATCTGTAAATTTGGCTTGTTATTTTATGGATTGCCCATGTTTATTTTAATGGCGTTTATAAATGAACCGTTTCTACATGGTTTTACAACACAAGCTGCGATTGGCCACTATCTTATCTGGCCTATTGCAGGTATCTGCTTTGGTGTATTAATGTGGCACATTGCAGAAAGAAGATACAAAAAGTCGCTAATCCACAACCAAAGTTAGAAAAATAGCAAACATACAAGGTGAAAGTTCATTATGGTGAACAAGGATATAGCCAAATCGCTGATCACCAGCTTTCAAGTATTACTGGCAGTTATCTATTTTTCAGCTGGTATGAGTAAACTTGTACCAGACTTCCCAAATATAATAGGCCCAGTCTGGTTAATAGACGAACTCAGCAAATACCAACTGGCCTTGTTTGGTTATTTTATAGCAGTCTCTCAGCTGCTAGTTGGTTTGCTGCTATTTTTTAATAAATTCAGATTGGTCGCGTCACTCATGTTATTGCCCATGCACTTAAGCATAACCATAATTCCAATTTCGCTTGGTTGGCAAGGCACACCTTATGTGAATGGGGTTTTACTTCTGATGATATTAGCGATTTTATATAGCGAAAAAGCCAGACTAATGGCTTTAGTAGGCCAAGCAGCAGGAGAAAAAAGTCAGTCCAACAAATATGTTTATGCGGTGACTTTTGTTACTTGCTGGACGTTTGCATTGCTACTTAAGTTTGTTTTTGGCAAGTGAAAGCTCGGTATAATGTTCTGGTCAACTCCAGCCGGACACTTTTC
>NZ_ARZY01000031.1 GCF_000568405.1 Catenovulum agarivorans DS-2 | reverse complement strand
AACTTACCCGGCCGATAACGTTGTTAATGGCACGTAATTGCTCGGGTTTTAAGCTTGATAAATCCATGGTCATTATAATTATCCTTATTAACCGTTAATCTTGCACTGCATCGTCATCGACAGACGCATCGTCTGTTAAATTAGCCACATTTAACGAATAATCGTCCTGACCAAATTGGCACTTATCTAAAATGGCTTTTGGCAGTTTTTTCAAGGTTAAATTGGCAAAGCGGCCTGCTTCGCAGCGAAATGCGCCACACATCACCAATAGGGTTCGATCACTGCCCACATCTTCTGACAGTGCTTCTAACTTTTCAACAGACAGGCTTTGTGTGGTCACGTAAATATGGTCAGTCTCAGTTGAGTAGCCATGATCCCACCAATCCACTTCTGATGGCGCATAGGTAAAGCCTTCTAGCTTGCAAACGGCTTCAGCAAGCATTTCTGGGTTGTATTCTTTGTTGATCACTTCCAAGCCGAACTTATCTTTAACAATTAATGACGGCGCAAGTTTGTAATAACGGAAACCGCCTCCGCCTTGCCAGTTTACAGCTTTAGAAATGCCGCCTTGATCGTTACCATCAATCACTTTTTGTAAGCGCGGGATAATATGGGTATGACAATGTTCACCTAGCTCGACCGAGATCCAACGTCTTTTCATCTTGTGAGCTACAGCAGCAGTAGTTCCCGAACCACCGAATGAATCAAAGACTAAATCGCCTTCTCGCGTACACATTTCGAAAATCCGCTTCAAAAGCGCTTCGGGTTTTTTTCCATTTTTGAAACTAACGCCACCTTCATTTGCTATTCCATTCCAACTAATGTCGGTCCAAACATCAGTTATTAGTTCAGCAGGTTGCATCTCACCGTCAATTTCCAAAAGCCTATTGGAGTAAAAGACCATTTGCCTACCATTTGCGATATAAAAGCCTTCGACATCCTCATTTGGATGTACATAAACCTTATCCCTATCTGTCTTTGACTTCTCGATAGTTTCTTTTCTCTTTATTTTAGCACCACCACCAATTGCAACGGATTGAAATACACGTTCTGCATTATCAATTGCGAATTGTGCTAATTCATCATCAAATGTATCAGGCAGTTTTTTCTTGGCTTCTTTTGTATCTTTATAGCCATTGGCCTTTGCAAACGCATCGGCAATACCGCACCACGTCCAACTTTTATAATGGTCATCCGGGTTTAATAGATATTTGTTATATCCCGTATCATATCCTTTAGGTATATAGATTTTGTTAAGCGGTTTCTGGGTGCGATCTTTTGCGTATACAAGCAAAAAGTTTACTGTGGAGAAAACTGTGGCTCCTGTTGCCTTAAAGCCCGAAGGGTCATTTGTGGTCATCGATATGGTATTTAACTGATTTGCACGACCAAAAATCTCGTCCATCAAAACTTTTAAATAAGCCATTTCGCAGTCATCTAAGTGAACGAATATTACTCCATCATCACTTAGTAGATTACGAATTATTTCTAACCTATCCCTCATTAAGCCCAGCCAAATGGAATGCTCCAGACCATCATCATAGTGCTCAAAAGCACTTCCGGTATTGAATGGTGGGTCTATGTAAACACACTTCACTTTGCCCGCATATTCTTGCTCTAACGCCTTCAACGCTAACAGGTTATCGCCAAAAATCAGCTTATTATCAAAAATGTCGTTGTCCGTGACTTTTTGGCTGGCGTGATAAGACTTGCTCGGGTCTTCTAACAAAATGCGCGGCTCTAACTTTTTGCGCTCGTTTTTGCCTATCCAGGTCAGTTCTAATTTGGTTTTGCTCATCATTTCTGTGCTCTTATATTGTGTTCGTTACTTGGCGTCTTTGTCCCACCGCAATAGCTAGGCTGGCTGTGCTTGCCGATTGGCCGCTTGAGCGTTTTGCCCTTGTCGGCGTTGTGCTTGCTCGGCTAAGTAACTAAATAAATTCTGGTTATGTGGGTCGTTAGCCTGAAGGCGTTCTTGTTTTGCAACAACTGCCGGACTTTCTGCCAAGTTTAAATGGCTGATCCACACCGTTTGCATTAAACGTGCGGTATCGCCCAAGCGCTTAAAATACGCGTGTGGCGCACTGCCCAATGCTAATGCCGTAAAACTATCAAAAAATTGCTGTCGCAGTTCATCAAAGGTGCGGCTGATTAAGCCTTCAAATTCAGCTTGCTCGGTAATTTCTGGGGCAGTAATAGCGCCTTTAAACTGCGCCATTACTAGCGTAGTTATGCAGTAGGTAAAATGGCGATAGACCAGTTTTTCTGGGCTTGGGTTACTGCGCTCTGCGGCAGTGCATAAGCCTTGTATCGCCAAATAGCAGTTCACCGCGTTAATGGCGACGGCACCTTGTAAATCTGCACTAAAAATGGCTTGGTATTCGGTACTTTCTTGGTTAGTAAATTTGCCAGGCTCTGCCTTTAGCTGATAAGGCACACGTACATCACCTTGCATACAGGCCAATGCCTTTGCCAATGTGTCGATAGTAATGCTACGAATACCCACTGCTGCGATTTGTTGTGGGCGGTAGAGATATTCCACACCAAACATTTTCATCTCTTGGCGCAAGCGTTCTTGGGTATCGTCCAGTGCGGCAAAGTTGGCTAAATCTACTGGGTTTTGCAGGTTACGCGCTTTGGTTACTTGTTTGTGGAATGCATCGTTACCCGTGTTGATAATCGTCACCATCACTTGGGCTTGGCTGATATCGGCATCTGGATTTTCACGCATAAACTGCGCAGCACTAGCGATGGTTTGCGCACCGTTAACGACGGATAGGCCTAGTACCTGAATGTTTCGTGGGCCACCTTTGTTCTGCAGGCGCTTGGGTTCTACATGGTTTCCCACCATTGTGATTCCATTGTTTAAAAAGAAAAAATCTTGCGGGTTAGCCAGTAGTGTTTGCTTGATTGCGCTGTTGACCCCACGACGCCCAGCACCAATGAAATAGCGAATATTTTTCTCGTAAAGTGCTTTGCCATGCTTATTGTGTAAACTGACTAGATCATTCACTTTGACTACACCAAATACAGCATTTCTGGGCTCATTGGTCGTTGTGCATTTATAAACAGCTACTTTTTCATTTACTTCGGAGATAGCTTGCTCTGCACGCAAAGCTTCTTCAACATCCTGTGCTGAAAACTCTTCAACCTGCACTTTTAATTGCGCTTCACCGCGCTCAACTAATGCAGCAAGCTTGCGTTGCATTTCGTTGTTTGCTGTACCCGCTATACCACTCCCAGTGTATGCAATCAGCACTTGTATGCTATTGCACTCATCTAGCGCGTTTTCTATATAGTCACGGCGATTATTGAAGTTTTGGTTGAAGGCTTGAAAGTTCTTATCTAACAATAACTCAACCCCTGTCATCAGGGACTGCGCTTCAGGCAGGAGAAATTGCTCACGTGATTTAAACTTTGATTGCACAATAAATAAGATGCGTGTGTTTTCATCAAAGTAAATTGCATCTATGCCTTGATCGTTGTAGTCGTCTAACACTGACTGTGCCGCTAATTTTGCATCAATGCCAAAATGTGTTTGCAGTACATAAGCGCTGAACGCACGTGCAATTTGTTTTTCAGGTAAGTCTTCTCGTCCACCTTGCCCAAGCAATGGCGGTAAATGCGGCACAAACCGCTGCTGAAGCAGTTCTTTTAAGGGTGCAAGAAATTGTGGTTGTAATGCTGCCAAGTGAGTTGTCCTTATTTTTATTGCCAAATTGGCCGCGCTTGCCAGTCGGCTGGAAAGCCCATGCGGCTATTGTCTATTTGGTGATGGTTAATCAATTGGGTGAGTCGTTGCTTCCAGTGATGTTCACCACTGATCACATCCATGAGGTAGCCCAGCATCACCAAGGTGTTATAAATTTTTCGTAAACGCCGGTCACTATCGGGCAGGTTTTGCAAGCTTTGGATCAGTGCCGATTCACCATGGCGTGGTAGTACGGTGGTTTTGATAAAATCACGGTTCCATAGCCTAGAATGATGGGCGCTTAAATTGCGTACTAGCGACAAATGTTCACAGAAGGAGGTCAGGGTTTTTTCATCTAGGCCGTAGCTTTTACTTATTACTTGGCGGTCGGCACGCAGCTTGATATTGCTGTACCAACGGGAAAGTTGCCCCATGGTTAACAGCTCAACACAGGCCCAAATAGGCGGTAGTGGCTCTTGGTATTTTTGCGTAAGGTGTTTAATAAACTCTTCGCGACTGCGCTTTACCTCACCCGTGAGTTTGCCAAGGCTGCTGGCGTATTCTAATAAGTCACCAAAAAGCTCTGGTTTTAAATGAGGGTGCGCCGTTTGGTATTTTTGGCTCAACTGATACGCAATTTGTGTGCGCAATGACACCTCAAAACGCTCGATGGCATCTAGCACTAACAAACGTAGTTCACGATCGAACACATATAGGTTTAGGATTTGTTCAAACTGGGTGCCTGCGATAAACGCATGACTGGCGTGATCTTGCTCATAGGGCAAACAATAAGCCGCAAAACGATAGTAGTTGAGCTGTGCCAGATAAAACTCGGCTTTGGGGACATCACTGATCACTAGGCCACGTTGTTGCAACAAGCGTACTTGATCGCTAAAGCTTGTAGGGGGCTTGGTAAAGGCGACTTTAGGGGCTGTTTTGCGGCTCATTTGACCTCCCATGTAACAGAAGATCGAATTTTGCGGGCCCCAGAAACGAGTAACCCCTCACAGGGCGCTGATCTGACGGGTAGCGGGAGGGGTGTTGTTGCAGTGATCATAGCCCCAAACTGAAAAAAGTCAATGCTGGCGTTGAAATTGATTGTCATCATTGAACCGTCCACCCAATGGTAAATAGGGTCTCTTGGCTGGTTTTTTTATTCAGTTTGCCTTCTAAGCTTTCAATCAGCTGTTCGCGCTTTTCGTCCACTTCATCTTGTTTATCAAACAGTTCACGGCGGCTTTTATTGCGCTGACTTTCTAACTGGCGCTGCTGTTTTTGCAGGGCAAGTTTCTCTTCCAGGGTTGGGGCTATTTTGGCTTCGCGGCGTACTTGCTTGATTTGCTTATCAAGCTCTTTTATAGATTGTTCAAGCCCTTCTTTTAAGTCGTCTGCCCAAGAATCTAACTTGTTTACCTCTTGCTCGAAGAAGCTGAGATTACGATCGTTAACTTGCTTTTCGATGCCTAGTCTCGACTGCTGTAACGCATGCTGCAGCGCATTTTGATAGCCAGGATATAAGGCGGCAAGTTCTTGCTCACTTACTTCACTTTGCACACAGGCATTAAGCTGCATCAGCTTTTGCACGACTTCACTTGGTAGCAGGTTGCCATGGTCGTCTTGCGCGGCGAACAGTAAATGGTCTTCGCTACGTTCTAATGATTCGACACTGAATTTTTGTAGGCTTAGTACACCTGACGAACCAACTAAGGGTTCTAGCATACTGATTTTTGTTTGGTGGTTGCTGTAATCAAAAATTACGCTAGCAGTAGGCAATTCACGTTGAAGCGCGTTGCTGATCACCCATTCACCAAGCGGGTGGGTGATACGATACACATGGGCATTGGCTAGTTTACCGGTTTCAATACTGCCGCTTTGCTGTCCTCGGCGTACAAGTTGGTAGATACCAGCAGGAGCCTGATTTATGTTCTGATTAAGCGTAAAACTATGATTGCTTGGGTCGATATCTGCGATAGCTGCAAGCTCATGCGTACTGAGTTGCCAAAACCAACGACCTACTTTATCGAGGCGTTGCTGCGCGGCATCAAGCTGAATTTTCAGCAAGTCATGAATATCTTCATCGAAATTTTCCAGCAGCAGTTGCTGGGTCTCGCGCATTTTTTGGTTGATGTCGGCTTCTAGCTCTTTTTGCAATTGATCAAAAGCTGCTTCTATTTCCGCCGGTTGCCGACAAGTCTCGTATATATTTTGGATGCGTTTTTCAAAATCAATACCAGATTCAATGCTGCCTAGCACATCGTCCGATGCACCAAACACGCCATCGAACAGATGGAATTTTTCAGTCAGTAACTCTAAAACACGCTGATCGGCTTTGTTGGCTTCGTTGAGGAAGTTGATCACCACAACATCAAATTGCTGTCCATAGCGGTGACAACGGCCAATACGTTGCTCTACCCGTTGTGGGTTCCATGGTAAGTCATAGTTAATCAGTAACGAACAGAACTGTAAGTTAACCCCTTCTGCAGCCGCTTCGGTTGCGATCATAACTTCGGCATGATGGCGGAAGTAATCAATTAGGGCAGTACGGCGGTCAATTTGCGGTGAACCACTCACCTTATCACTACCTTGGTTTTCAGCTAACCACTGCTGATAAACTTTGGTTGCTTCTGGATGGTTATTGCTGCCACTAAAGGTGACTAATTTATCAGCAAAGCCATTAGCCTCGAGGAAACGAGCTAGGTATTCTTGCGTGCGCTTCGATTCGGTAAAAATAATGACTTTACGTGGCGCCCCCATTTCCTCCATTTTGGCAAACCCTTGATTAAGCGCCGTTAGCAAGGCTTGGGTTTTACTGTCGGTGGTAATGGATTTAGCCTGCTCGATATAATGCTCAAGCTCGGCTATTTCAGCATTGAGTAACTCAAAGTCAATATCACTCTCAGGGGTATTGCTTTGTGTTTCTTCTACATACTCGCTGTACTCTTCTCCTAAATCATCACTCTCAACAAGCTCACCGATAATATCGAGATCCGATTTAGCCTGTACTTTCAAGTCAACCAATCGGCGCTTTATGGTTTCGAGTGTGTTAAGCACTGCGTGCGAACTAGATGCTAATAGCTTTCTCAGTATAAGGCCGGTTAAATGACGTTGGCTCTTTGGTAGTGCATAGCTCTCGTCCTTTTCCAGTAAGGCACTAATACCTTCGTAAAGCGCCATTTCAGCACTAGAGGGTGTAAACGGTACGGTGAGTGTTTGACGTTGGGTATAGCGGACGTATTCGAGTACATCTTTTCGCAAGGTTCGCTGAATAAACCCGGTAAGTCGTTTCTTTAGATGCCCTAGTGCACTTTCGTTATTGACAAAGTGTTGTTTGAAGCTTCGCTCATCGCCGAAGATTTGATCGTCGATGATGGTTGAAAGTCCATACAATTCCATAAGCGAATTTTGTAAGGGCGTTGCAGTAAGTAATAGCTTTTTACTGCCATCTAATGCTCGGCGTAGCGTTTGACCCATTTTGTTGCTGCTACGGTGCGCATTACGTAGTTTGTGCGCTTCGTCGATGACGACTATATCCCATGGCTCCAGCATTAGCTGTGTTTCCATTCGCGCAGCATAGTGATAGGACATAATAGAAACGCAGTGATTCGCTAGCGGGTTAGTTTGACCATTGTTAACACTATTGCGCCACGTTTTTGCATCAAGCACTTGCGTCGGTAAGTTAAACTTATCGCCCAATTCCTGTGCCCACTGGCGTCGAAGTGACGCTGGGCAGATGATTAATATGCGGCGTTTACGCTCTGCCCAATACTGTGACAGTACTAAGCCTGCTTCAATGGTTTTCCCTAAGCCCACTTCATCAGCGAGTACAACACCTTTACTTAACGGATTGTTGAGCGCAAAAAGTGCCGCATGGATTTGGTGCGGATTGAGGTCAACACTGGCATCAAAAAGGGATTGAGATAATTTATCAACGCCATTTTCAGCGTGGCGAATGGTCAATTCCTGCGCAAAGTATTTTGCTTGATAATCAGTTATTACCATCCAACCCCCCTTTTCCTTGAGCTGCTTGCGTACTGATCCATTCTTCGAGATCGGATTGTTTAAAGCGCCAAGCATTTCCAACTTTAAAAGCAGGAATTTTATGTGCCGCTGCTAGCCGGTAAACAGTTCTCTCATTTACCTTCAAATACTCAGCTACTTCTTTAATAGTCAGAACGGTATCAGTCATTTTCACTCGGCCACTTTGAAAAGTGCGTCAATTACATAGCCAATATGACAAACTAGTACAATTGAATGCAGAACTCAACATATTATTTGCGCAAAAAGTTTTGTGACGCATTTAGCTAATTACCCCCATTAATTTAATAACCAAACTCCAACAAAACCCAAACCTACATTACCTCTTTGCTATCAACCCGATAGTAAATTTTTATTAAAGAGGTAATCACTATGTTTGAATGTCCAAAATGTAAATCAAAAAATACTGTTGAATTAAATTATGCCAAGCGTGTTGCCGGTGGTATTTGTATGGCGTCTAGTTTTGTTGCTAGCTTGCGCACAGCCTTTACGGGTGCGCAGGTTGGCATGCGGGTGGGTTTTATTGCAGGGCCTGTTGGTGTGCCAACAGGTGCAGTTATTGGCGCTATTGCTGGAGGTTTAGCTGGTTATAAACTGGGGGCTAAGTTTGGTGAGGTAATAGACCAAAACATACTGGATAATTGCCAGTGTTTAGCTTGTGGTTACAAGTTCAGTTGTACTGAAAACAAAAACTAAAACTGTCATGTGTGTATCCAACCATGCAAGCGCAAGCCTGCATGGTTGGATACACTTAAGCTCACAGCGTTAAAGCCTGTGATGCCTATCTATTTATTCGTGTAATTTAGTTGAGCTTAAAACCTGGTGATAACCTTGGTGTTTGCGATTGGTTGTAATTTGCTTGAGTATTACTTTTGTCACGCTCTTCTATGCGCTCTAATACCCAGTTTTGCACTTCGTCTTGTGGCCACGCGACTGAGCGTTGAGTGAGTTGCACTTGTTTCGGAAATTTGTTTTCTGATATCAGCACATAGAGTGTTGAACGGCCTAATCCTGTTGTGTGTAAAACTTCTGTTAGTTTCATTAATCTATTGATAACCATGGTTAAGTCCTCATTAATTGCTTCAATAGACATGATGTATGTGTGAAATTTTTTCGATTTATTTTCGTGCGGCTATACGCTGTTGAATCCATTCTTCTACTTCTGATTCTACCCAAGCTACATTTCTGATGCCTAGGTCAACTGGTTTTGGAAATTGTCCATTCTTCACATATTCGTATAAAGTTGAGCGCCCTAGGCCAGTTACATTGAGTACGGTTTTTAACTTAATTAATCTAGTCATTGAATTACTCCTACTGTTCGTTTCATTCAATAAGCAGTGCCCGTATTCTGTTACACGGCATTGGATTTATTTGGACGTTAAATCCAACAAAATTCAAACCTATATTACCTTTGTGCATAAATATTTTAATCACCCTGGAGGCCATTATGCACAGCACTAAAACCACAGATTACTTAACTAGTTTGAAAGACGAAGACAAGGCAATTTTGAATCAGGCGGCATCTATTCTTGAAGCGCGCTATGTACGAGAACAAGCGTTTTATAACGTAGATGCGACTAAAGCTTATTTGTCGTGCAAGCTTAATCAGCACGACAGTGAGGTATTTTCAGTATTAATGTTGGATAACCAGCACAGGCTCATTCAGTACAAAGAGCTGTTTTATGGCACCATCGACGGTGCTTCAGTTTACCCGCGTGAGGTGGTTAAGTTGGTTCTGCAATACAATGCGGCGGCAGTAATTTTTGCGCACAACCATCCATCTGGCGTGCCCGACCCATCTCACTCAGACAAACAAATTACTGAGCGTTTAAAACAAGCTTTAGCACTGATAGATGTAAGAGTGCTTGACCATATCATTGTTGGTGAATCGACCTATTCGTTTGCCGAAGCCGGTTTGATATAGGAGATACCATATGAGTTTATTATTCAGCCCAACACAAGGTTTTGAGTTACCAGCAAGGTTTAAAACCGTGATTAATAAATGTGTAGCGAGTAGCGCACAACTTTCCGAAGCAACCCAAGCAATCACGCTTAACTTTAGGGACCCAAACTATAGTGCCGAACAAGGTGGATACCACCCGCTAGAAGTGCGATTAGAAAAACGCGCTAGCGGTTGGAAGTTTATTTACATTACAGATTTTTGTTACCTTGATTTTTACCAACCCGAACTGGTGAAAGAGGTGGATATTTGTTTTGCCAGCAAAACTGTGCGTGTGATGGATAGAGCAATCAACGACTTTTTTGCAGGGCAATACATTCGTGACTTTATCCGCAATTTTTTAAGCTACCACCAGCTTGGTGTGTTTGAAGTTGAAGTAAGTTGTGAAAATTAGCAGTTCTATTCTAGCTTCCCGTATTGGTAAAACGGGAAGATTGCATCCCCCGTCCCATGGGGCCTTCGGTATTTGAAAGCGCCCTTGGTTCCCTTTTTACCCTTTATAGAAAAAATGAGGAAGTTAACCATGTGTGAAGTCCATGCAATTAAAGATGCAGACACCATTCGTTTAATTAGCCACCTGCTCTCTATTCGCGTCAGTAAACAAATGTCAGACGTGTGGAACATTGGTATTAATTTAGCGCTACGCATATCCGATTTATTATCCATTCAGTTTTCCGACATTCAGGGAGACAGGTTAATTCTACGCGAAAGTAAAACCGGTAAAGTTGCCAATATCCAACTAAATGCCAAGGCGCAAATATTAATTAACGACATTAAGCTCCGCCATCCTAACCATGTTTACCTATTTCAGTCGTATCGTAGTCGACAAACCAAATACCGTAAACCTAAGCCATTAACGCGGCGCGCTGTTTGCGATGCATTTAGGCTGGTAGGTGAAGAGCTCAACCTCAATTTAGGTACTCACTCAATGCGCAAAACCCGTGGTTATATGTTGTACCAAAAAACCCAAGATTTAGGCCGGGTGATGAAAATGCTTAGGCATAGTCAGGAGTCTGCGACTTTACGTTATATCGGTATAACGCAAGATGAAATAGATTGTGACTTTAAAGAGCTTGAGTTATAGAAAGCCATTTTGTTTATTTAATCAACAAAACTAAGCAAATAACTTAGCCTTATAAGCAATTTGACTATCCCTTCTTGTATACAATATTAGTTAGAGTATCATCCTCGTCAGCCCCCTGTTTGTGAACAAGGATGTTGTGCGGCTTTTATAGGGACTTAAACCAGTTGTATAGGTGTGCCATGAAATATTACTTAGTCTATAAAGGGCATGATTTGCCACTGAAAAACACAACCGCCTTGGATTTTCCGAGTGATATTGAAACGCTTGAGATTAAAGAAGCTGAACTATTAAAATCTGTTTTCCAACGTATGGGGTTTATATTTGAGTTAGTCGAAGTGGATTCGAATATATCTACGCCAATCAAACAGACTGACAGAAAATTAGTCGAAGACTTTGGTGGCTTAACCAACCGAGAAATTGAGGTTTGTCGGCTGATTTGTTTTGGCATCCACCCAAAACATATCGCTAGTACATTAGATATGATGCCAAAAACTGTATCGGTGCACAGATCTAACATTTATCGCAAAATTGGCGTTAGCTCACCAATAGCATTATTAAGGCAGGCGCTAAAAGCGGGATTTGTGAAAGCGGCCGAGTTAGTGGAGTTTGAAGGCTGAAAGTTAATTAACTTTCAGCCACACTTACTTTGAATATCCAGCTGTATATCAGCTACCGGAGGAGATTCTAATTCAACTATTAGAGCTAGTATCCAAGTAGAATGATCGCTCTACGCAATACTGCCATGGCTTACGGCACGCAAGTCAATATTAATTGCTTTGAGCACTTTAAAAATAGTTTCCGCCTGCGGTTTAGCTCCAGCTCTAAAGCTTTTATATAAGCTTTCACGCCCTAAACCAGTTTGTTGAGCAATTTGCGACATACCACGCGCTTTAGCAATATAACCAATGGCACGAATCAATTCGTCCGTATCCCCCTCTTCCAATACCATAGTCAAATATTCAGCAATATCGTCATCGGTTCTCAACTGCTCAGACAAATCAAACTCTGGCAAACTACTTACATTAATTTTTTGAGTCATCATCTAATCCCCAAGGCTTTCCGCTCTTTTCAGAGCAATTTCAATATCTTTAGTCTGGCTCGATTTATCACCACCGCCCAGCATAATTACAATATACTCGCCCCTAATCACATAATACATACGCCAACCTGGGCCGAAAAATTCGCGCATTTCCCAAACATCATCACCAACAGGCTTAACATCGCCCAATAACCCTCGGCCTGCTTTGTCTAATCGGCGAGCTAAACGCAGCCGAGTTTTACTGTCTTTTATATCGTTCAGCCAGTCGTTAAACTCGTCCAGTCTCTTAACAATGTATTCCATATACCAAAATATTTACGTTGCATCATCTATAACTATAACAAAGTGTATCCACAAAGATACACCAAGGCAAATATTTTAGTGTTCTTTTTATTTAAAATGGCAGCAACGAATCTGGTTAGGATTAAATATTACTCAATCGACTTCAGGCATGTCAGTATTGACACACTGCTTGCCTACAGTAATTTTACGAGTGAAGCGAGGATCTTTTGGGGTGATTTTAACGCTTGCTGGAATTTGTGTGCTTTGACCTGTTAAGTTCATGTTTGATAGATCATCAAATTTATAATCGACACCTAATCGCTCCATGGCTTCAATCAATACGCCATCTGCGCCACCATCATTATCAGGCATCAACTTTCCGGTAATTCGATTTTTTCTAGCTCGAACATACAAGCCATAACCAATCTTCATCAGTAAGCCATCAAGAGCAAGCTTTCTCAGCACCCGGCCCACTTGATCATAACCAGCAATGTCCTCAAAATCAGAACGCAGGAAAACAGAACGCTTCGAGCGCTTAACTCTCATTTGAATTCTGCTTTGAATAGTCATCAATAGCCCCTATGTTCACCGTATAAAATGTACGCAAAAATACGACATACATCAACACCCAAAATACGACATCAAATCACTTGAAATGTTGCGACGCAAAGAAAAACATCAATAAAAATTAATTCAATAAACGAAGTGTAAAAATCACATCAACTAAATCTTTGTCAGCAGATAAAAGTGGCCATTCGAACTAAAAAATCAGAGATGAGTTAAGGCCGCGTTATTCAGTGGGGTCTGTATTAGCCAGATACATCACAGCACAAATTAAAGAGCCGACAAAAATGTTGGGGCTCAATAAGCAATTTTTAATATCAAACCGCAATTTCCCAATGCTCATGAATCTCTTCTAGTAAAATATCTTTAGCTGCGTCTTGCGCTTCTGCATCAGACAATAAATCTAGAAAATAACTCACTGGATTGTTTTTATCCAAGCTTTCCATGTATAGAGATCGTAGTGCAGCATCAGTCGTTCTAGGAATTTCTGATTGACCTTTTTCGTAGCGGGCAATAGTTTGCTCTGAAACCCCAAAACGGCTACCAAGTAATTTTTGCGAAGCATTCAATTCAACTCGTAAAAATTTAAACTCTTCACCGGTTAATGGCATTCTACTATCAACATTCACAGCAGCTATAGTTTTATGCAAACCATTGATGTCACCTATACTGCTATATTCTTCACCGTCAATTTCTTCAACAGTAAATCCATTTTTCAAAGCCGCTTAACTTCCTGCTTTAAAGCTTCTAATCCAGATGTAATATAACCAATTTGGGATGGCGATTTCCAATGTGCTTTAGTTGGAAAGTTAATAATATAATGCGGGGGATTAATACTGTTTAGTTCGACAGACAATACCTGCCCAGTTGTTAGCAATTTTTCATCACAAGCTTTTTTGTACACTTTAAAATTATCTGGAAATGCTTTTTTGAATTGTAAAGCTAAGCCCTTTCCCATTACGCCAACCGTATTCACAGCATTAACGATAGCTTGGGTTTGCTCGTGCAATATATTACCTTGTTTGTAATGAATCATATCTCCCCACCTGCGAATAACTATTACACAATTTTATTAGTTCAGCCTTGTGAGTAAATTGGGCATATTGAGTTTGAGCTTAGTTTTGGAACAAACTGGCATTGCTAGTTAAAAGCTGCAACATGGCTTTATCTGGCCAGACACAGTCTTTTTGCCCTTTAACTGTACAAGGTCGTTTTGCCAACCAAACTGAAAGTTTATATGCCGAACAATCCATTATATTTAAATCGTCAAACCAAATGAAATGCTCAAGATCACCTTTCATTTGATTCATTGTGCCTTGTACTGAGCGATCAAACGCTTTTGCAATACTAACTGGTGCTAACAAATCTTGCGCAGCTTGCATCTGCTCTTCATCTGCGCCCAATTTCAACAATGTATTCATGAGCGCGTCAGCGAAATGGTAATCCAACACTGCAAAATCTTTTTTGGTCAAGCCAATCAATAATAGTGGGAAGCGAGTTTGGTTGTGTACCATTAAAATACAGTTTCGCCGTTGGATTGTTAATAAATTGGCATGCCAGCCCGATAAAGGATTATTTAATATTTTTTCCGTCAAACTTTCATTTAACGCAATCCCTTCGGGCAATAAGCCTTGGCTCACTGGCAGCTTAGCAATTAACTTTTGAGTGCAGAATAATTCAATCATCAGGTAGCCTAAATTAAATCTTTCTGCGAGTGTACATCGTTTGTTATAAAGAACAACCGCCAAGGTTGCGTGCTTCTAAAATGCGCTATGAGTGGCGGTTGTGGTAAGGATACTTAGCTAAATTTAGGTAGCATCAATATCTCGCTACACGCGTTTTTGCTTTACCGCCTCCAAAGCCATTTTCGATTGCTTTAACTTTTGTTGGACTGTTTCAAGATCTGCTTTTAACCCAGCCATTTTTTCTGCTTTTGCATTGGGTACACATACATTGCGTTTATGCGCTATCGCTTCTTTAACCGACATCCCTTGTTCTTGGATGGCGCGACTGTAAGCAATATACCTAGCCAAATAGGCATATGGATTATCTAACACTCATTTATAAATCCGATAACAAGTGTGCAAGGTGTCGTAACACTGGAAAGGGTTTAAGGAAATTATCGGTGAGTCTGTCCATTCAAAATCAAACAAGTGTCATTAATTTGAATAACCAACTACGTGGACACAACACGGAGTTGGATAAGGCGTTTGAACGTTTATCTTCAGGTTTTCGAATTAATCGTGCTGCAGATGATGCAGCGGGTATGCAAATTTCCGACAGAATGACGTCACAAATTGGTGGATTAAACCAGAGCATTAGAAACAGCAGTGATGGTATATCAGCCACTCAAGTAGCCGATGGCGCATTATCTGAAACCGCTAGCCTCATTCAACGAATGCGACAATTAGCCGTGCAATCTGGTAATGGCATTTATTCTGATGCAGACAAACACGCGCTCAATACTGAATTTCAGCAGCTTAAAGCCGAATTAGAGCGGGTGGCGCAAACAACCGAATTCAACGGCGAGCCCATGCTAACCGGTGAATATGTTGGGCGCTTTTTAGTAGATGCCAATGCTGGTAACAATATTGAAGTGTCTGACTTAGATGCACGTTCAAGCCAGCTAGGTGCTTATGAGTGGGAAAGTCGTAGAACATATCAATCTTCCGGTGGTTACAACTCATATACATGGAATACCAACTTAACTAAAGCACTAGATTCACAGGCGCTAAACTTAAACGGCGTTGAATTTTCAGGTCCATACAATACTGCTCAGGAGTTTTTTGATGAGATCAATAATGCTGATTTCCCAGTTAATAATTCTCCAGTTAAAGTGGAACGAATCGATAATTACAGCACCGTTGTACATTCTTATTTTGATCCATCTATGCAACCTACCACCTTTAAAGTGAATGACATTAATGTCGCAATCAATATACCTACTTATGACCCAGCCATACATTATGACCCTGCAAACCCATCAGTAACCAGTGAAAATGGTTATTATGTTTCTGAAGCTTTAGGCCAAATAAGATCCGCTTTAAGTGGTTCTGGTGTTCATGTGTCAGGTATTTTTCACCCATCAAATCCAAACTCTACCGGTATTACGTTTGTTGCTTCAAATGGGGTTAAATTGGATGATATGGCGAATGCGTTTCCCGGTACCGATGATGGACTTTATATCCCAAGGTTCAGACTCACGTCATTTGGCGAAAAACTTTCAAACCTAGATGTGTTGCCTGAAAATATTCCAGAGCTAGGCTTATACGCTGTAGATAAAATCAAAGCCACAATAGACGTACTCGATATTAATACTCAAGATGGATATGAGCAGGCCATTCGCATACTGGATATTGCACAGTACCAGGTGAACAATCAACGCAGCAGTATGGGCGCAACAGGCAATAGATTTGAATCTGCCATCAGAAACTTATCTAACGTTGCTGAGAATGTGACTAACGCCAAAAGTCGCATTCATGATGCAGATTATGCTGCGGAAACGGCAAGCCTTGTAAAACACCAAATTCTCAAACAATCCGCCGAAACCTTGCTAATACAGGCACAGCAGCAACCGAATATTGCACTGTCACTACTTGCCTCATAACCTGCAGCACATCTAATGGCGACACCTTACCCTCGGCTACTACCAAAGAAGTGCTCGCCTTTCTCGGCATGCTTTGAATCCACTTTGGCTAAATAAGCGGCTCTTTGAAAAAAATCACATATTTTCGGGCTCTTCTGAGCAAGGTCTGACTGCGTAAGCCAATACACTGCTTTAACCGGCATATGTACGATTGTTGGATTTGGTGACAGTATCCCAATTGCACTCGCCCATGCTTCGACTACCATATTGAACAACCCACGCTCACCACTTTGCATATCGATACTGCCTACAGTGTGGAACCTGTCTTTATTCACAAATAACACAAGGTGGTAATGTGGGTGCAATGAGCTCACCTTTTCTTTGCACCATATATATCTCAATCGACATGGGTGTACTCTGGTATTGTTTCTTCTGCGTTGCATTTCATCGGCAGTCAACTTAGCATTCAATGATTCAAAAAAGCGGGTAATTATGCTGGAGCCGGTATACGCTGGCGCACAATAATCATCCCTATGGTAGCTGGGTATGTGTAAATCTAATCTAACGGCCATAGTACGAGGATGTTCTCTTAATGCACACTGAATTGTTTTATCAATTTTATCCAAGTGATTGGTGTAGTATGGACCCCCACCTTTAGGAAGAGGAAAACCGTTAAACTCTGTTACGTGTGATTCTGTTATTGCTCGATATTGTCTTGACATGATTTATATCCTAATTGGTTAAACACATATCAAGGTTGTTGCACGTATAGTTTTACTCAGTCTTTTTCAGTTAGTGAATTTCTATTCTATTTCTATAATACCAATCCGACATACTACTCATCTAACCGACCAAGGAGATAAAGGCTTTTTTGATTTAGCCGCCAAGACAGGCCTTGGTTTTTTAATTATTAGTCACTCCGATAAAGTTTGCTCAGAAGTCAGAGAAAACAAGATTGTTTCTTCACATTTGGTCTGGACACGCAAATCCGCTACACTCATAAAATATTCTATGTGCTGAATTCGAGGCCACAGCTTCGCATCAGGAATTGCTAAAGGTTTATTGTTAGTTTGCTTATCACCTTTTTTGGTATTGGCCAATTCTGCATCCTTGTCACTACCACCATTGCTTGAATCTGCGTCTTTATTGGGCTTGCTATCATCCCCAGCTGAATCACAATCTTTGGAGGGAATTATATTCTCTAAAACATTTGCGCGGACCATGTCCACCCACCCATTATGTTTTAACAAATGATGCAAACAACACAGCGCTAGCAAATATTGAAATGGTCTAATAGTTTCAGAACCAAACACTCTCTGTAAGACGCAATCAAATACCCCCTTAGCTAATTCAGTCTTAGGTTTGATTTTATCAAAAGCTCTAACATACTCTTGTAAAATTACCGTGTTTAATTTCGCAACAGTCGATAGTATAGGACGGAGCTCACTTGTGCTATAAGCAAAATCAGTTGGCTCTTTGCAGTCTAGTTTAAACCCATCACCAAAAAGTTTATGAGATTTTTTATCCATTAAAGTGTTTACCATTTCCTCATAGGAAGCGCCTTCAGGAGACGCCCACTTATTTTCATGCATTAAGCCTAGTGCGGACATCAAGTTCAAGTAAGAAAATGAGTTCCTGCATTGAAAAACGCGACTGTTTTTAATGCCAAACACATCGCTTTGCAATAAATACGTGGAAGCCACTAACCCCAAACTTTTTGAAGATCCACCCGCAATAAGACATCGAATAAACCCTTTCCTAATCAAACGATTTACCAAAGGCCGAATTGATCCAATTTTACATCCCAATAATAATGCGAGGTATTTATTTGGGATGTCGCGAACAACAAAGTAGTTGCTAGAAAGCACATATAAAATAGCCAGCAAAACTCTTTCATTTTTGTTTAATGGATATTTCTTTGCTTTGTGGCTATACGGAAAATCACTTACCAACAAATCTTGTAGAATAGTTATGTGAGCATGGCTATCCCAATCACCACTGCAATAATGCTGTGCTTTATCGGAAGAGCCTATTCTATTCAGCAACTCTTTGGGTTGGGAGAAATGATTCACACAGCCAACCAGTTTATAAAATGCGCTTTGGCTCGCCGTAGTTTCAAGTTTAATTTTTTTTAATATGCTAGCAAGCGCATCTCGCTGAATAGAATATCTGCACGACAGCTCCCGAATAGAATTGCAATCCTCATCTGATTCTATATTCAGAGAAACAACTTTAATCAAATTTAATTTTTCGTTTGCATTCAAACTTTCATCTAATAGAATATTTGAAACTTTCATATACCCCCCAGAAGTTTTAATTTAAACCCCCGTATATAACTTTCCAGTCTATAATGATAGATAATGATTTATAATCAAACATAACACCAGATAATATTTATTGAATGACATCAAACATAATTATAACATAAGGAAAACAATCAAGAACGTTATATTAATGTATAAGAAAAATCCGACAATTAAACGCCTCGAAACTTGGTTGGAAGATGCAACTCAAGAGCAACAGCAATTTATTATAAATTTTTTAAGCTATAATCAAATTGACTTAGGTGCGAAAAGTCCCTACATAAACGAAGCTCTATTACAATATGTAAACAAGGCCATTGTAGGGGGTGGAGAAGAATGGGTTAAAAACCTACTAACCACAATGAAAAGTGAGTGGCGCATAGAAAAATTTAAAAATAATAAGCAAAGCATCAATATTTCTCTAGACCAGTCTACTTACAGTAATTTGATAGAACTATGCCGAAATGCAAAAATCCCAAATAGCACCTACTCAATGGTCATATCAGAACTTGTAAACACAGCACACAAAAGAATCAAAAAGAAGTAAGTATTGTTGTGTATGCGGGTGGTGTAGGATCAACTCTGTTCAAACAAAACAAGGGTATTTAGCAGGGTATGTCCCCAAAAACGCCGAAGGTCTATTAAAGCTAGAGCACCTTAAAATGACCAACTATGAGAATAGATTAAAGAAAACCAATTGGTGGGTATATTGGGGGGCAACCAAAAGAGCATCAAGGATAAATATTTGAAAAATAACAGAAAAATTTAAAATTATGGTGCCTAGGGACGGACTCGAACCGTCACGGGTTTAACCCCGGCGGATTTTGAATCCGCTGCGTCTACCAATTTCGCCACCCAGGCACTTAGGGGGAAACTCTTAAAGAGTGACGCGCATTATACAAAGCCAATGTATTCAAGCAAGTATTTTTTTGAAATTGATGGTTTAAGTGCTTAAATAACCACCAACAGAGCGTCAGGCGCTGACAAAACAATAATTATCTAGCCACTAATCAAACTTAGTAGGTACAATAGCGACGTAATTTAGTAGCCAAAAAAGAGATTATGTCAGAACAAACAAGTGTAAATCCTCAACCACTCATAAAACGCGCTGGACTGATTCGTCGCATCGGAGCTTGGGTTTATGATGGACTCATTATTATCGCAATAATGTTGTTAGCATCATCTGTTGGTTTAGCCGTGATTAACGGTCTAAAATCAGCAGGATTGATTGAGCTTGGCATTCATGGAGACATTTCTGAATACGCCCGCAACAATCTAATTTATCAAGTTTATTTAGCGTGCTGTTTTATCGGCTTTTACGTTTGGTTTTGGCGTCGCGGTGGCCAAACCGCAGGAATGAAAACGTGGCGACTGCAGCTGCGCAGTTTAAATGGTAAACAACTCACTCATGCACAATGTTTAATTCGTTTAGCATGTTCATTTGGTGGTTTAAGCAACCTTTGGGTGATTTTTCCTTGGAGCGGTAAGCGCGCACTGCATGATATAATATCCAAAACCGAAGTAGTGGTGCTTTCAAAAGATCAAAACAAACACGTGAATTGGAAAGGTTATATGTAGCCTTTCCAAATATAAAACAATTCTGTGAATAACCAGTGGAAAAGGTTTGAATAATTTCTGGATAATTAAGGGACAATACCAATACTGTGGATAGGTTTGTGAATAATCAGTTGAATTATTTAGGATAGGTATGAATAAGTGGTGGACGTTACTGGACTTGAACCAGTGACCCTCGCCTTGTAAGGGCGATGCTCTCCCAACTGAGCTAAACGTCCATCTTAAAGACAGAACACACAAGAAAGAGATGGTGGACGTTACTGGACTTGAACCAGTGACCCTCGCCTTGTAAGGGCGATGCTCTCCCAACTGAGCTAAACGTCCATCTTAAAGACAGAACACACAAGAAAGAGATGGTGGACGTTACTGGACTTGAACCAGTGACCCTCGCCTTGTAAGGGCGATGCTCTCCCAACTGAGCTAAACGTCCATCTTTTGCTTCATGGCTACACCATGTCGCTGTGTGTGGTGCGCATTATAGGGATGCGCGCTATTCTGTCAACACTAAATCTAAAAAAAATTGCGCTTTTATATCAAACGAACAAAAAACCAGCGAAAGCGCCAAAATATAGCCAAATAAAATGCACTGAAGCGCAAATCTAATTAGGCAAGTGCCTTTAGCATTGCTAAAATGCCTGCTTTCTCTTTATTCATTACATTAACTTCAAGTTTGTGGAAGACAAAAATGACGATTAAAACACGTTTTGCACCTAGCCCAACTGGCTACCTCCATGTAGGTGGCGCTCGAACTGCCCTTTATTCTTGGTTATTTGCAAAAGCAAATCAGGGTGAATTTGTATTACGCATCGAAGATACTGATTTAGAACGTTCTACTCAGCAAGCGATAGACGCGATTATGGATGGAATGAACTGGTTAGGCTTAGAATGGAATGAAGGCCCTTATTATCAAACTAAACGTTTTGATCGTTACAAAAGTTTAATTCAGCAGTTATTAGACGAAGGCAAAGCTTACAAATGTTTTTGCACACCTGAAGAATTGGAAGAGATGCGCGAAAAACAAATGGCTGCGGGTGAAAAACCAAGATACAACGGTTTATGGCGTGATAGAGACGATCATCCAAGTGATCAACCTTTTGTCATCCGTTTTAAAAACCCACAAACTGGCAGCGTTGTTTTTGACGATAAAATCCGCGGCCGTATTGAAGTGGCCAACAGCGAACTCGATGATTTAATCATTCAACGTTCAGATGGCTCACCAACATATAACTTCTGTGTGGTTGTTGATGATTGGGACATGGGTATCAGCCATGTTGTTCGTGGCGAAGACCATATTAACAATACTCCACGCCAAATTAATATCTTGCAAGCCTTAGGTGCACCTATTCCAACTTATGCCCATGTTTCGATGATATTAGGTGACGATGGCAAAAAACTCTCTAAACGCCATGGCGCAGTAAGCGTAATGCAATATCGTGACGACGGTTTTTTACCGCAAGCACTATTAAACTACTTGGTTCGATTGGGATGGTCACATGGCGACCAAGAAATTTTTAGTTTAGAAGAGATGATCGAGTTATTTTCGTTAGAAGCAATTAATAAAGCGGCTTCAGCATTCAATACAGAAAAATTAATTTGGTTAAATCAGCATTACATAAAAAGCTCTCCTGTTGAAGAGGTCATTGATCATTTGCAATGGCATCTTGCAGAACAAAAATTAGATGTGTCGAATGGCCCATCGTTAGCTGAGGTGATAAAAATTCAAGCCGATCGAGTGAAAACCTTAAAAGAATTGGTTGAAATTTCGCGTTACTTCTTTGAAGACTTTACCGAGTTTGATGCAAATGCGGCGAAAAAACACTTACGTCCAGTTGCCAAAGAGCCATTAAAGTTAGTTCAACAAAAATTAGCTGACTTGGCTGATTGGACACCAGAAGCAATTCAAGCAGCAATCAACCAAACTGCCGAAGAATTATCTGTCGGCATGGGCAAAGTAGGTATGCCACTGCGAGTGGCGTCAACAGGTGGTGGTAACTCACCTTCACTAGATGTTACTTTAGCGTTAATAGATAGACAAAAAATAATCAATCGAATCGACTTAGCCTTTGAGTTTATAAATAATCGAGAAAAGTCATAATTTTTTGTTGACATGATAGGTCGGGGTGCATAGAATGCGCCCCGCGTTGAAGGGAAAGCCTTTCTACAAAGGATTACCTAAGCAAGAGGGGCTATAGCTCAGCTGGGAGAGCGCAACACTGGCAGTGTTGAGGTCAGCGGTTCGATCCCGCTTAGCTCCACCAAGTTTTTGCTTAACTTCAATGTAATGGCCTAACAACTTTTAGTTGTTCTGAAATACTCAGCGTCCCATTCGTCTAGAGGCCTAGGACACCGCCCTTTCACGGCGGTAACAGGGGTTCGAATCCCCTATGGGACGCCAATATTTTTGATTTGTAAGTTCCTAAGTGTCCCATTCGTCTAGAGGCCTAGGACACCGCCCTTTCACGGCGGTAACAGGGGTTCGAATCCCCTATGGGACGCCAATATTTTTGATTTGTAAGTTCCTAAGTGTCCCATTCGTCTAGAGGCCTAGGACACCGCCCTTTCACGGCGGTAACAGGGGTTCGAATCCCCTATGGGACGCCATTTACAATTTATAAATCACGCAAGTTCCTATGCGTCCCATTCGTCTAGAGGCCTAGGACACCGCCCTTTCACGGCGGTAACAGGGGTTCGAATCCCCTATGGGACGCCATTTACAATTTATAAATCACGCAAGTTCCTATGCGTCCCATTCGTCTAGAGGCCTAGGACACCGCCCTTTCACGGCGGTAACAGGGGTTCGAATCCCCTATGGGACGCCATATCCTCAGTCAATTACCAATCATTGTTGAATATAATTCACGTTTTCATTATATCTTTTCGCTTTTCGGTAAAAATTTGCCATAATTGATCCTGTTACCATCGGTGCATTTAAGCAGGAGTACGGATGTCCTTATTTACTTTACATCAATCTTTCCAACGTGGCTTTACTTTATTGGAGCTGATGATTACTTTGGCTATTGCAGGCGTTGCTTTGACAATAGGCGTGCCAAGCTTACTAGAAGCTATTGTAGAAAATCGCGTCAATACGGTTGTCATGAATCTAAACAAAGATATTGTGTCTGCACGCAGCTATGCCGTTAACTATGAAACAACGATTACCATTTGTCATTTAAATACCAATAATGAATGTGACACAAACTGGCATTTGGGCTACACGGTGTTTATCGACAGAGATGGTAATGAGAGCTTTAGCTCGAACACCGAAAAAAAGTTATTTATTCGAGACAAGATAACATCAGGTGACAGTCTGGTATTTTCAGATGGGAGCTCACTGCAATTTCAATTTGATGGCACTCCTATTACTACATTCACCAATAACGCCCAGGCCACCTTTAAATATTGCCCAAGTGTGAGTGATGCCGAGTTATATTCAAAAGCATTAATCATCGGGTTAAGTGGTAGGCCTAGGACATCATCAGATATAGATGGTGATGGCAAAGACGAAATAAATGATGCCAGCGACCATATTGTTTGCTCTTAAAAAGTCGTTGCCAATTCTATGTTATATGCTTAAACTTTAATCGTATGGATTAAGAACCCAGGAATCAAGCTCAACGGAATTAATAAGACTGTTAAGGATAACAGAATGCCCAAACTAAACTTAGGCTTTACTTTATTAGAGCTATTAATCTCACTGTCTATTGCTGCTATCGTTTTATTGCTTGGTATACCCAGCCTGAAAGAAACCTTGATAGAATCTAGGGTAGACAACCACTTATATCAACTAAATCAAGATGTGTTGTTATCGCGAAATCATGCAATTCAATATAATTACCCTGTCGTAATATGCCCCACCGACAGTCAGGGAAACTGTGTTGACCAATGGAAAATAGGCTATCGAGTTTTTATTGACAAAAATAACAATGCTCAGTTTGATCTAAACTTAGATAAAACCATTCGAATTCGCCAAGCGCTGACGACTAATGACCAACTTATATTTTCTGGAGGGCGCTACCTGCGCTTTGCCGAAACTGGTAATTTGAAAGGACTTGCTGGAACTTTCAGGTATTGTCCAAACGTAACCAACAGCGAGCACTATGCACGCGCGCTGATTATTAGCCTAGGTGGCAGACCTCGTATGTCTCGTGATATTGACAACGACGGGAAAGACGAACTAAACAATAACTCAAGTCACATCAGCTGTAGCTAAATTATCTAGGTGTTCTTTCGTCCGCAATATTCGCATTAACATCAACAAACGACGTATACATTTTTTGGCATTCTATCACTTTTTTGATTTTGATAATGCTTTTACCGTCTTCTGCGTAAAAGCCTTGGTTTAACAAAGTTTTTGCAGCTTGAGCTGTTGAACTCACTTGAGAGCCATCAACAAACGCTATTTGATGGGTTTTATTATGCAATTGCACGTAACACTTAAAGTCTTCAGTTGAAGCGAACACTTGAATTGGATTGCACAGTATAGCGATAACACCTGCAATATATCTGAATTTCATCATCTTAATACCAACATGTCGAAGTAGAATCATTTCCATTTGAATCGAGCGCTGATTTCTCACCTAGGTGATTAATGCTTAAGCTTGCACAATTAGGATCATTATTTTTTTGAGTTACCACTGCCGTCGCCCGTAATTCAAATTCTTGGGTTAAATCCATACCTTCAAAAGTCACAACATCAATCGAATACATAGAATTTTCAACCACGTAGGGATCAGCAGCATAACCCAAGTTAGTCATATCTGCAGTATAGGTCATTTGATCTGAATAATAGGCTTCTTGCCGATTAACCGCTTTGACTAATTCACGCATCACATCACTTCGGTAGCTTTGAGCATAATAATCAACATACGCAGGGTAAGCCACAGCAGCTAAAATCCCTACAATCGCCACCGAAACCATAAGTTCAACAAGCGTTAAGCCTAGCTTTTTAGCTTTCATTTCAATCACTTCTCTTCTACTTTTGTATGTAGTTTGTAAGTTTTTAAACCAAAGTCAACATCACAAGTGTTAGAATCGGCGCACGACTGCCCTGGTTCACCAGTCGAACCTTTGGCTTCTATAACGCCAGTATTATTTTCACCTTGACCAACACCTATAAAAGACAACAAGCTTTTACCTGATTCGTTCTCTCCAGCAAAGGTGACCGGTGTATCTGGAATACGATTACCCACCACCATCTCCGTTCCCCAATCATATATTTGGGTGCCATAACTTAAATCCATTGCATACAAACGCCCAGTTCCAGCTTTGATTGTGCAACTATTGGCGAGCACTCCTGAATCTGGTGGCGTATACGAGGTGAAATAGGCAACCCCACCTATCACTCGGGCGGCAGATAATGATTTTTCACCCATTCTTGGTAAATCTATATACCAACCTTTTTTGGTAGATAATCCGTCTATTAATAATGAGTCTAAATCATCATCCGCAATTGATTGCTGGACTGGGTCACCGGTCATATCAAACAAGTCACTTTCGCTAATACCTGACCAAGATGGTGTACTTGTATATGAGTCTGTAATAATGTTTCGATCTTGAATTACATATAGTTTGTCATTAACTGTCGAAGAGTTAGGGTGCGCTCGGTCACCACTTCCTATCACTATACCTTCATAGGGTACTTCTTTAGAAACGATAATGGTTGAATTTTCATTGCTTTGCACGCTGACACGCTTTTTCACATTAATAAATGTACGGACGATCGTTGGCTCGTTAAAAAACTTACGTTTGTCTGCTGCATCAGAGCCTGATAAAGCTGCAAGCTGATAAGCTGTCCATTTGGTTGGGTCGCTGCCAAATAAGTCCATTCGCCAAATATTACCGCCTAAGTCGCCAGCATAAATTCTATCGATATAGCCGTCAAAATCAGAGTCTAGTGCACCAACTTTCGCGGGGATCGCATCCTGAATATTCACTAGAGTATTGTTAGCTAAATTTGTATCTGGGGTAAAACTCCAGATTCTTTGCCCAGTGTCTGCATTTACAATATATATCCCCCTCCCTGTGTCTGTGGCACCTGTTGAGTCTGAATCACTCGCATAACCAGCACCAAAAATCAGCACTGGTGTACTAGCATCGATTTGCGATGCTTTAATAAAACCGACTATTGGCTGTGACCACGTTTGCCCTAAGGTTGGAAAATCGCTTGAACCACCTGTAATACTCCACTTCATTGACGGAGAGTCAGGCGATGTAACATCAAAAGCAAAATATTGATTGCCGCCGCGGCGCATACCTGCAAATAACCAAACTTTATCGCCATCTCCTGCGTTAACCGTTCCGTCTACGTCCTTAACATATGCAACCGGAGAACCATCCATACCATATACTTTCGCGTCATTGGTTAAGTTATCACGCAGAGGATCAAGATTGGGAAATAGACTGTTTGGAATAAATGACCAAGATTCCGTTAAATTTGAGCCGTTATCATCAAACATATGGAGAAAACCAGCATTCGTGCCAACAACCACACGTAAATCTTGATTTTCAGCACTGCCACCATAATTGATTACAAGTGGTTTAGAATGCAGTGGATCACCAAATACATCGAGTCTCATTTCACTGGTATTGCCATCATTATCTTCATCGTGAACATCTTGGCCTCTTGCCCAGTTTATTAATTCTGCTTCTTCGCCATTAGCTACGCCTAGTACATTGGCTAAATTACCTACTCCGCTAGATACATTTGCAGGCGTAAAATTTTGCAATGCGCCACCGGGTCCAACATTAGAGTAGATATCACGATCAGCTGGCGACTTATTAGCTAGGTATTCTGCAACCCCCCCCCTGTTAACATCGTTGCCATCGGCACAGACATTACCAGATTCACAATTGCTGGTCGCCCCCCAAAACGTAAATGCGGTGTTGGCTATATTGCCATTTGAATCAATCGCAGGCAGACCATTTGAATCGACGATCACATTGTTTGTAACAACTAACTTTTTCAAATTTCCAGGCCATCTAGGGCCGTCCTCTGGAAAAAACATTGAATAATATACATTGTCTAAACTTCTTGTGCGGTCAAAATTGTTAGATGCGACCGATGGTGAAGTAAAAGACGCACTTTGCTCTAGAATGCTAATTAACGCCTGTTGCAAGGCTGAAGCTAATTCATCAGGGTCAGTTGCGGCATAATACTCACCACCACCTTTTTGCGCTGCGGCTCTTAATATAGGTTCTGCACTTAACGCGTCGCTACCAAATCCAATCGTGTAGCTGACTACATTTTGCACCCCATCAAGGTTGGTATTTACGTCGTGGTTATACATCCATTCGGACAGCACAGGTAAATAATTACCATCAACTCTTGAGCTAGAGATTGCGCCGGGCAAACCAGCTACTGCATTATCAGCGTTTCTATCAACCGTTGGGTAACCGTCGGTAATCAAAACAACATAAGCTTCGTTTCTACAGTTATTACCGTATGGAGAAATATAGTTTCCACCACTTTCTGCACTTGTATCTTTACCTGGTTGGATATAAACATCCGAATGATCTAACCAATATGGTACATCACTACCATTCTCGTTTCCGTATTGCACGGACAATCCAGCATAATATCGATAAACCTCATACATGGTTTCACATAATGGCGTGTTAGTTTCAGCTCGAATGTTATTAACTGTATTTAGTAAAGTTTGAGTTTCAGCACTGGTTCTATTTTTTATAGCCGAAACTATTCGACCTCCGTCGTTATTATTTTCGTTTGGGTAGTTAATATTAAACAAGCTTAAACCAAAATCGACAGTCGAAGTGGCATTAATAACCGATGTAATCGCATCTTTTGCAATGTCTAGTCGACTTCTATTGGTGGTACCAACATCTTCATCTGCAGCTGTCTTCCAGTTTAAATAATTCCCGGTATATAAGGTCACCACATTTACATCAGCAAATGTCGCTTTAGCACTTTGATAAGTTGCATCATTCTCAATGTTATTTGGATCTGATACAAAGTAATGAGTATGCACAACCCGATTATTTCCGTTACCAGTCACCATACCGTTCACTGGTAAACCAGCGGATATTGGCGTACCATTACCATTTTGTGCGCCAAATTCGCCTGGGTTATTTTGGTCAATTTCCAAAATATCTTTAAGACAATCCATAACATCTGTTGCATTCATACCATTGTTTTCGCGCAGACTACGCCAAGTATTCTTATTTTGCCCTGACGAATAGTACTCTGCCACACGGTCTACGTAATAACCTTGACCGCCTTCGATTAAATTGTAGTCAGCGTAATTTAAACCTTGTTGTTCTAATTCATAACCATTTATTTCAGCGCCAGTGGATTTGTGCTTCCAAAGTCCATAAAGCGGAATAAAAGATTGATTACAAGCATTGATTGCTTCGTTAAATCGACGCTCGTCGTCTACAGGATCTGGTAGCTCTGCAACACCTGCAGCACCTATGGTAAAAAACACAGCCCTATCATTTGCCCCATTGGTATAACGACCAGGGTAGGATGCGGTTGGATCATAACTCGAGCGAACACTTTCACTGCGCCGCATACTGCCCGAGTTATCAAATATAATCATGACTTGAGGAGCCGTGCCGACACGATCAGCTATATTCCTTACGTAAAGCTCTATATCTTCCGCACCAGAATAAAAACTAGTTAGTACAGCTGCGCTAACGCTTAAATAAGCGGCTAACTTCGAAATATTCATCCTTAACTCTCCCCCGGGATCTGACTAGCTACCGCCGTCACCACCTCGGTATTACCTTGGTTGTTCTGTCCAAATTCATGCGTTACTTTAATTTCGAATCTAGTACAGCGGATATATGAATCACTGGCTTCAGAACGACTAAAATGTGGGCAATTGGTTGGAAAATCCGTCAATGCTTCTGCTTCACCAGTTAAGTCCGTACCAGTTAAATTGACACTTGCAACATCGGTGTTACCTGTTAATGGGTTTGAACCAGCAAATACAGCATCTTGAGTATGTGCCTTTTGGATAAATTCATCACTACCACCCAGAGATGCATTTAACGAAGCCTTTTTAACAACAGTTGCATGAGCCATTTTTGTGTCTAATGAGGTATTATACATTAAAGTAACAGATAAGGTTGTTAATACGAGCATTAAGACTAAAGCGACTGCAAGTGCTGCACCTTTCTGTTTTGCATATGTCGGCCTACAAATTAATTTCGCCATACTTCTTTCCCTGCATTTACAATTTTAACTGTTGTGGTAAATAAGGTTCGACGATAGTTGTCATTCGCTTGATAGGTATAACTGCCCAAGTCATATATATTGGTATTGTCTATAGACAAATCTTGCTCCAAAGCGCGCACTAATATATGAATACGAACTGACATAATAGTCGACCTTTCTTGCTCCCAATCTTCACGATCTAATTCGTTGGCTTTTGCATAATAATTAACTGTAGCATCACCATCGGTATCTATGCCGTATAAAAAACCGAGTTTTTCTACCCCTTCAACTAGGTTATAGGTTTTAAGCTGCCCTTGATTACCTGTGCTGTTGGCTGTTTTATACAAATACTTACGCTTAAGGACAGGAACTAACAGCCCACCTCTCATTTCTTCTGCGATGTAATATATATGATGTAGATATTCGTTAATATCCGCACTTTCAATATCAGGAGTAGCATCCGACCCTGCATAAATAATGCCCTGGTTATCAGTTGAAATTAAATAATAGCGGGTGTCTTTTTCATTACCTTGTTCTGTAGTACTGCCCAATACGCGCTTGACTTGCAATACATCCGAGCCAACAACAGCATCAACAATACACCCGTTAAAAATTTGGTTAAATGTTGTATGTGTTCCCCATAAAAAGCGGAAGAAAAAGTCACTATTTTCGACAAAAAATGAGCCATTGTTTTCACCTTCCCCCAAACAGTCTGCACCCTGCACTGCCACTTTGTTACCATTCACTTGGTTCAATCGAATTGCTCTAATATCAGCACCTGCAGCTTCGTGAATATCCATTCCGGTAAAGTTTCCCCAATAACCCGCCATCATTACATCTTTAGACAATAAAGCCATTGCAAGACGCCCATTTTCTTGCATTTCGCCTCTTTGAACTGTATCGGAAACGGTTTCGTCAGACGCTATCAATAGTCCAATAACACCACTAAAAACGATTAAACCAACCGCCATTGCGACTAATAATTCGGCTAATGAAAAACCTCTATGACCACTTTTAATTCTGTGCATCTAAAATTGTCCTTAATATATGTGAGCGGTCAGCGTAACTTGCCGACGCTTATCACTGACGGTGCCGCAATTTTTCTCAAATGTCGAACCGTCGTCAGCAGCATCTTGTGTTGCTTGCCTGCCCAACCAACTAACCACTATTGTTATGTAGCCATTATTGTTTTCAACACAGCCGGTTGGTTTGAGCAGTCCACCCACTCTAGAGCCTTCACTGTTGATTACAGTGCGCCCAGCCAAATTTAGGTGCCATTGGAAAGTATCGTAAAGTGCTAACTGCTGAGGCGTGCAATAGTTATTGGCCGAACAATTCACCTGATTGCTGACAGAAAAACTGCCAGTACCGTAACTTGTGCCTTGATATGCATTTAATTGAGTCTTGTTTAGGCGCATGCGCTCCAACATATCGTGCGCAAAAAATACCGCCAACGAGCGCTGGCTTGCGTCCACGCCTGAGCGCTTAGCTGTAGCCTGTGTCGCGACTGCACCAACAATACCAATAGCCATAACCGACATGGCTACAATAAGTTCAACTAAAGAAAAGCCAGATTGGCCTTTTACGTTACGCATAATATCCCTATTGATAACTGGTGAAAAAGTGCTTTTTACAGCACGGAAGAATGCAAGAATTTAACACAAAAGACAAGCCTGTAACATTTAACAAGCTCACAAATTTTGTTGTTATCACGATTAAGTTTAAAAAAAACTTAATCGCAACAGCATAATCAGAAGGGGCTAATCTATAATCAGCTCGCTGAAGCAGCAAAAACCTTGAGTACAACACAATCTCTCGTCCTTTTGCAAAATGGCCATCGAAATAACCGTACAATTTTTAATCTATCACAAATAACTATAGATCAAATTCGAGAGATTGCGAATAGAAAAATAAACTACCTTAACTCGGCAGGCAATGAAAAGACCACATTTTCTTCAATGCCTGGTTTTTCATTAACGGATACGCCACCCAATTGATTAAGCTTTTCAATTACTTGTTTGACTAAAACTTCAGGAGCAGAAGCGCCAGCAGTCACCCCAACCGAGTTCACATTTTCGAGAAGTTGTGGTTGAATATCATCTGCAGTATCAATCAAGTAAGCTTGACTACCAACTTTTTCAGCTAATTCTCGCAAGCGATTTGAGTTCGAACTATTTTTAGCTCCAACCACAAATACAACATCGTTATCAGCGGCTAATTGACGCACAGCATCTTGGCGATTTTGTGTGGCATAACAGATATCGTCTTTGCGTGGTCCACCGATTTCTGGGAATTTAGCGCGTAACGCATCAATGACATCTGCAGTATCATCCACTGATAAAGTTGTTTGAGAACAATAATATAAATTGGTCGGGTCTTTTACTTCAAGCTTGGCAACATCTTCTGCCGATTCGACCAAATAAATGCCACCTGCTGGGTTTGAGTATTGCCCCATAGTGCCTTCAACTTCTGGGTGACCTTGGTGACCTATCAATATACATTCGATGCCTTTTCGACTGGCTCGAGTGACTTCCATATGAACTTTTGTGACAAGTGGGCAGGTCGCATCAAATATTTTTAAACCACGGTCTTTAGCTTCTTGCCTAACGGCTTGAGATACGCCATGCGCACTAAAAATCACAATACTGTCGTCAGGTATCTCTTCTAATTCATCTACAAATACCGCACCACGCTCACGCAAACCGTCTACAACGTATTTGTTATGAACAACCTCATGGCGGACATAAATTGGTTTTTCAAACAGTTCTAACGCACGTTCGACTATGCTAATTGCTCTATCGACGCCCGCGCAAAAGCCTCTTGGGTTTGCTAATTGTATTTGCATAATTCTGATTACCTGTTGTTAAGCTTCAGGGTTGACTACGTCGATTATCTCAACGTCAAACTCAACGGTTAATCCCGCTAAAGGATGATTAAAGTCAACTGTCACTGACTGACCTTCTACTTCACGGATAATACCCGGTAACTCACTGCCATCAGGTTGAGTAAAAGCGATGATATTGCCGACTTCTGCTGGTGAATCTGCAGAAAATTTATCGCGATCCAAGTGATACACATTGTCAGGGTTTGCTTGACCAAATGCATCTTCAGGTGCCAGTTTAAATTTGTTTTTATCACCTGCTTTTAACCCTAATAAACATTGTTCAAAGCTAGGCGTTAATGAACCATCGCCAATGGTTAGCTGAGCAGGTTTGTTGTGAACTTTTGTGCTCTCTGCTGCAGAACCATCTTCTAAAATAATTGCGAAATGGAATGTTACTTGGCTATTTTGTTGAATAACTGTGCTCATGATAAATCACTACTATGTTTTATTTTCGTTCGCTTGTTGCTTGTTTTGATGAATAAACGCATCAATTAATACACAAGCCGCCCCAATCACAATTCCCATATCTGCAATATTAAATGCTGGCCATCGGCCATATAACGGAATAGTAAAGTCAAGGAAATCGACCACATAACCGTAAGCAACTCGATCGTACAAGTTACCGGCTGCGCCTCCTAAAATTAAGTTAAAACCAATCACTAACCAAATTTGTTTTTTCGGCGTTTTAGCTAACCAATACGACAACAAAACAACAGCGACTACAGCGATCAAGGTAAAAAACCATCGCTGCCAACCACCACTGTCGGCTAGAAAACTAAAAGCCGCACCGTAGTTTCGTACATAAGTTAGGTTAAAAAATTCGGTAATTTTTACACTGTCGTACAATTGAAAACTTTGCAATACAGCTATTTTGCTCACTTGGTCGGCAATTAACACCAACAACGCCAACCAAATCCAAGCTAAACCTGTTTGTTTATATTGTGCAATCATTAGGCAAATTGTCGGCTTTCGCCTGCTCCATCAATATTGGTCACGCAGCGATCACATAAAGTTGGATGTTCAGCTATTTGCCCAACAGTTTCACGATAGTGCCAACAACGGTCACACTTTTTACCTTTACTTGGTTCAATAGTGATTTTTAATCCAGCGATTTCAGTGTCTGCCGCGTCAGTTGCTTGTGCTAACGGTTGAATGTCCGCTTTTGATGTAATTAACACAAAACGCAATTCATCTTCTAATTTCGCCAACAATGCATATAAACTTTCATCGGCAAAAATTGAAACTTCTGCTTGCAGCGAAGCACCTATCACCTCTTCACGACGAGCCACTTCAATCAAACGATTCACCTCATCTTTAACTGCCATCACTTGCTGCCAGTCAGCATCCGATAATTTGGCACTTTCAGGCAATGGCGCTAACTTGTCATACCAAGTTTGGGTAAAGATAAACTCATCACGCTTGCCCGGCAGTGCAGTCCAAATTTCTTGTGCGGTAAAGCTTAATACTGGCGCCATCCAACGTGTCATTGCTTCAGCGATTAAATACAATGCAGTTTGGCAAGAGCGACGCGCATGACCATCTGCTTTCGCTGTGTATTGTCTATCTTTAATCACGTCAAGATAGAAGCTTCCCATATCAATTGAACAGAAGTGCATTAGTTTTTGCACTACCTGTAAAATTTGATATTCGTCGTAAGCTTGAGTAATGTCTTGTTGTACTTCATATGCTTTTGCAACTGCCCAACGGTCCAATTCAACCATCTCATCCAATTCGACCATATCTTTGGTCGGATCAAAGCCATTTAAATTTGACAATAAGAAGCGTGCAGTGTTGCGAATACGACGATAAGCATCAGCAGAGCGCTTAAAGATTTCATCAGAGACTGTAATATCTGCAGTATAGTTCGCCGATGCTATCCATAAACGTAAAATATCTGCACCAAATTTTTTGATTATTTCTTGTGGACTAACCGTGTTGCCAATTGATTTAGACATCTTGCGGCCATCTTTATCAACAGTAAAACCATGGGTTAATACTTGCTGATACGGTGCTGCACCTTTTAAAGCAATGCCTGTCATTAATGATGACATAAACCAACCACGATGCTGGTCAGAACCTTCTAAGTATAAATCTGCTTGTTTCTTGGTATAAGTGTCACGCGCATCAAGCACGCATGCATGTGTTACACCTGAGTCAAACCATACATCTAAGGTGTCTGGTACTTTTACGTAAACTTTTGCATCTTCAGCACTAAGCAAATCAGTTGGCTCAATATCAAACCAAGCTTGAATGCCTTTTTCTTCAACTTGTTGCGCAACCTGCTCAATCAAAGCGGGTGAATCAGGGTGCAATTCACCTGTTTCACTATGTACAAATAGAGCAATTGGCACACCCCAAGTGCGCTGACGTGAAATACACCAATCTGGACGGCCTTCAACCATGTTGGAAATACGGCCTTCACCCCAAGCTGGGATCCATTTAGTCTGTTTAATTTCAGCCAATGATTTTTCACGTAAACCAGCTTTATCCATAGAGATAAACCATTGTGGTGTGGCACGGAAAATAATCGGCGTTTTGTGCCGCCAGCAATGTGGATAGCTGTGCGGATAATTATGGTGATGGACCAATGCACCATTTTCACGTAACAAATCCACTATAGGCGTATTCGCTTTGCTAACGTGCTGGCCTTCAAATAAAGGTGTACCAGGTAAATAAACACCATTGGCGCCAACTGGGTTCGCTACTTCTAGATTGTATTTTGCACCAACCACAAAGTCGTCTTGCCCATGGCCCGGTGCTGTATGTACACAACCTGTACCTGACTCAGTAGTTACATGCTCACCTAAAATAATAGGCACAGTAAAATCGTAGAAAGGATGTTGTGCTTGCGCCAGTTCTAATGCGGCCCCCTTGCAATACCCAAGTGCATGATATTTTTCAAAACCAAAACGATCCATTGCTGATTTAACTAAATCAGACGCAACAATCAAACGCTCAGGTTGGTCACCTTCTACTTGAACTAAGGTGTAGTCTAGTTCTGGATGCACGGCAACCGCGCGGTTCGCTGGTAAGGTCCAAGGGGTAGTCGTCCAGATAACCACCGAAATATCACCTTGACCACTATGCCCTTCTGGATGATCAAACTTATCAGCAATCGCTTCATCAATTAATTTAAAGCGAACATCTATCGCTGGCGATTCTTTATCTTTGTATTCAACTTCAGCTTCAGCCAAAGCAGACCCACAATCAGTACACCAATGAACCGGTTTAAAACCTTTTTCCAAGTGGCCATTTTCAACAATTTTGCCTAACGAGCGAATAATATTGGCTTCAAACTCAAAGTCCATGGTTAGGTATGGCTTGTCCCACTCACCCAACACACCTAAACGAATAAAATCTTCTTTTTGCCCATCGACCTGTTTTGCCGCATAAGCCCGGCATTTTTCACGGAATTCAGCCGCTGTGACCTTTCGACCTGGTTTACCAACTTTTTTCTCTACCTGAAGTTCTATTGGCAAACCATGACAGTCCCAACCTGGTACATACGGCGCATCAAATCCGGATAAGGTTTTAGACTTGATAATAATATCTTTAAGTACCTTGTTAACTGCATGACCCAAATGAATGTTGCCATTGGCGTATGGAGGGCCATCATGCAAAACGAATTGCTCACAACCTTGGCGAGCTTTTCTAATCGCTTGGTACAAACCTTTTTGTTGCCAAGCTTTAAGCATACCAGGCTCTCGCTTAGCTAAATCGCCTCGCATTGGAAAGCCAGTTTCAGGTAGATTTAAGGTACTTTTATAATCACTCATTTTTTTCGCCGTATTCCTGATAGTTATTCTGCTCTTTCAAGCGCAAAAAATTGTTTGGCAGATTCACAGTCTAATGCAATTTGCTGCTGCAATGCCGCTAAAGATTGAAACTTCTGTTCAGCACGAATTTTGTGCTTAAATATGACCTGCAAGCGCTTTTGGTATAAATCGCCATTAAAGTCGAAAATATGTACTTCTAGTTGATTCCGTGTGCCATTTAAAGTTGGCCGATAACCGACATTCGCCACGGCATCGTATAAAACGCCATCAAGCTTGACCTGCACCGCAAACACACCAGACACAGGGGAAACTTTACGATGCATTAAAATATTAGCGGTAGGAAAACCAATTGTACGACCATTTTTAGCGCCATGTACAACCGTTCCCCAAACACTATATGGCCGTCCTAACAACTTCTCTGCGCCGGTAAAATCACTATTCGCCACTCTTTGTCGAATAGCCGTGCTGCTCACTCGCTCAGAGCCAAGAATACAACTTTGAGTGTCTTCTACACTAAAGTTGTAGCGCTCACCCAAAACTTGTAGCAGATGAAAATCACCTTGACGCTTATAACCAAACTTAAAGTCATCACCGATAACCAAGTGTTTAACGCCTAATTTATTGACCAATAATTCGCTCACAAATTCATCTGCGGGCAAGTTTGCAAACGCTCGGTTAAAGCGCACGCATAAAAGCCGGTCAACATGCGGTTGCAATAATTGGTATTTATCGCGCCAACGTATCAGCCGAGCTGGAGCCGCTGCAGGGTTAAATACTTCAACGGGTTGAGGTTCAAATGTCATCACAACAGAAGGCAATTGATGCTGAACACTGCTCGCTTTGAGCTGTGCCAAAACTGACATATGGCCCAAATGAACACCATCAAAATTACCTATGGTCAAAACACAGCCTTTGTGCTGTGGTTTGATGTTATGTATACCTCGGATTAACTCCATGCTAGCCCACTAACTAAAAAATTCGGCGCGATTATAACTTAGCTAACAAAACTATGCAGCTTTCAAATGACAAAGTCTTAAACCAATTGCAAATAATGACAATAAATACACAGCAGCACCAACCCCGATTAATCCAGCCAGCCAAAAGGCACGCATTACTAGCTCCATGTCAATCCATTCAATGCGAGTGGGCATTAGATAATAGATCGTGGCAATCATCACACAACTTGCAGCAATAACCCGAACTAGTGTCATTACTCCAACAGTAGACAAGCGATATACGCCTTGTTTATGTAAAAAGTAATATAAGCACCCAGCGTTAAACAATGCTGATAAACTGGTAGCCATAGCAAGTCCGACATGCTTAAACGGAACAATTAACAGTAGATTAAACACCATATTCAGTACCATGGCATAAATACCAACTTTAACAGGTGTTTTAGTGTCTTGGCGTGAGAAAAACCCACTGGCGAGCACTTTAATCCACATAAAACAAATTAACCCTGCTGCATACGCCATCAAACTCATTCGGCTTTGAGCTGCATCAAAAGCACTAAACTCACCGCGCATAAATAACACCATCAGCATAGGCTCAGCCAACAGCATTAAGCCGAAGCTTGAAGGAATACCCAAAATACAAACCATACGAATACCCCAATCCATGGTGTTGGCAAAATCTTGTTTGCCAGCATTAACATGCTCTTTAGATAACTGAGGCAATATAACAGTAGCGATAGCAATGCCAAATAAACCAAGCGGGAACTCTAATAGCCTGTCTGAATAATACAACCAACTAATTGAACCAAATTGCAAAAAACTTGCTAACACAGTATCTAACAGCAAGTTTATTTGACTGACAGAAACGCCGAACAAAGCCGGCAACATTAACAAGCGAATTTTTTTAACGCCAGGATCATTCCAACCCCAACGTGGTCGACAAATCAACCCAGCCTTGTGTAAAAATGGCAACTGAAAGATAAACTGGACAATACCGCCAAAAAACACCCCCCAAGCAAGGGCAAACGCTGGCTGTTCAAAATAATCAGCAAAAAATATTGCAGCACTAATCATGCTAATGTTGAGTAATACAGGTGTAAATGCAGCTGCGCCAAACCTCCCCCAAGTATTTAGTACCGCTCCTGCCAAAGCGGTAATTGCGATAAACATTAAATATGGAAAGGTAATTTTGAGCATCAGGCTCGCGAGTAGATAGTTTGCGGTACCTGGGCCTCCGTTTAAATAATCTAAAAACCAACCTGTACCAAATAACGCAATCACCACGGGCGAGCCTATCACGCCCAAAATGGTGGTGATCATCACAATTGTACCCAAGGTACCTGCAACACGGGCAATTAATAATTTAGTTTCATCTAAACTGCGACTTTCTTTGTATTCAGTTAGAACTGGCACAAAAGCTTGTGCAAATGCCCCTTCAGCAAACAATCGTCGCAAGAAGTTGGGAATTTTGTTGGTCAGAAAAAAAACGTCAGCGGCAGCGCTCGCTCCCAGTAGATTTGCGATTACCACATCGCGTACCAATCCAAGTACACGAGAAACTAAAGTCATTGCACTAAAAATTATGCCTGATTTTAATAAACCTTTCGCCAAAAGTGTTATCCAGTTTCATATTGAGCAGGCGTTGCAGTATACTAAAGCCAGTTGATCTTTGTGGCATATTTTTCGCTTTGATTTCATTAAATCGAATGATAATTTACGCCCTAGTATCTATTAGCAAATAAGTAAGCTGGTTTACTAGAAGAAAAGTGCATTTTTTGTCCGAAATAGATTGACATTTTCCCTTTTTACAGGCATATTTCCGCGCCTTTAGAAAGGGTATCCCTGTTTTCGATTTTTAGGAGTTTAGTTTTGGCTAACATCAAGTCTGCTAAGAAGCGCGCGGTTCAAGCCGAGAAAAGTCGCCAGCATAATGCAAGCCGCCGCTCAATGATGCGTACGTATTTGAAAAAAGTTGTTGCCGCTATTGCAGCTGGTGACAAAGAAGGCGCAACTGCTGCTTTCCAAACCGTTCAACCGATTTTGGATCGTTTTGCATCTCGTGGTTTGATCCACAAAAATAAAGCTGCACGTCATAAGAGCCGCCTAGCTGCTCAGATTAAAGCTTTATAATTCGCAATTACACAATTGCAGGAAACCAGAATACGGCTAACACCGGTTCTGGTTTTTTTATGCCTGTTGCTCCTGCACTAACTGCTCAATCAGCTTGTCAGCTGTAATAGGTTTAGAGAAGTAATAACCTTGGTAGTGATCACACCCCATATTTTCTAACGCTAGATATTGCGCTTTAGTTTCCACCCCTTCAGCAACCACCCACAATTTTAGATGTTTGGCGATAGACACCATAGATTCAACCAAAGGTGCGGGTTTTATCCCATCAACTTCATCAACAAATGCTTTGTCGATTTTTAATTCATCTAACGGTAATTCCCGCAAGTAAGACAATGAAGAATAACCTGTACCAAAGTCATCTAATGCTATTTTAAAGCCGACTGCACGTAACTCTGACAACTTAGCTTTAGCTTCTTCTACATTTTGCAATAACCCAGTTTCTGTCAGTTCTAGCGTGATTTTTGAAACATCAATATTAAATTTATCCGTCTGCGCTAATAATTTTTTCACAAAATTATGATCGGCAAATTGCCATGCCGACACATTGATCGACAAACGTTTAAATGAAGCATATTGATTGAGGACAGTCATTTGCAACAATGCACTTTCAATCACCCAATCACCGATAGCATGAATTAACCCCGTTTCTTCAGCTAAAGGTATAAACTCAGCAGGAGAGACAAACCCATTTTGTTCACTGATCCAACGAATTAACACCTCTGCGCCATAAATTTGCTGCTGAGCATTAAATTGAGGTTGATATAATAAAGAAAACTCATTCTGAGCAATCGCCCTTTTTAAATCATGCTCTAACGATATCCGTTGTTCAACGCGCTTTTGAATTTCAGGATCAAATAAATAAAATTGCCCTCGCCCCAACTCTTTAGCCTGCATCAAGGCAGTTTCGGCAAATCGTAAAACTTCAAGCCTATCAGTACTATGCTGTGGAAATAGGCAAATACCAACACTCGCGGCAATATTGACAATTCGCTCGCCAACTTGAATCGGCTGGGATAAGCGCTGAATAACTGAATGGGCGAGCTTCTCTGCATAGAGCCTAATATCTTCAGCCGATTGAGGCTGACAAATAATAATAAACTCATCGCCACCGTACCGAGCAGCTAGCGACTCATTGAAGGATGCAAGGCGTTGGCCGACCTTACGCAACAACTCATCCGCTACATCGTTACCTAAAGCATCGTTAACAAATTTAAAGTTATCCAAGTCAACCAATAACAGCGCAAAATGCTGGTTTTTGCTCTGTAAAAACGTCGCTAGTTTATTCAACAAGTTTGCTCGATTCGGCAACTGAGTCAAATAATCATAATAAGCTAAATTTCTAATTTCTAATTCAGCTCGCTCCATTTGCAATTCAGAACTTGCACGCACCGCAAAGATATTTAAAATTTCTTGCCCTTGGTAGCCAACATCTAACTCGCTTGCGCTCAGTAGGGTTAATATGCCGATGCCATTACCTTCACTGTCTTGCAAAGCAATCCCTAAATAACCCTGAATGCCCATTTCGGTCAGCAATAAATCTTGCGGAAACGCCTCTTGTACCCCTTGCGGATACCAACATAAACCATTTAGGCGCGCTTTATCACACGGGGTATTTTCTAGAGCATATTCAAAGTTGTCGACAATTGCACCTTTATACGCAACAGCGAGTGTGCGAGCACTTGCCTGTTGTTGCGAGATTTGTGCGATAAACACATAATCAACAGGGAATATTTGACTTAAACTCTGAACCATAGATTGATAAAAGGTGTCTCCTCTTTCACCAACCACACCCTGGGCAATTTTGTTTATGGCTTGCTCTACATATTTCTCTTGTGAGACATCCTTAATCCGAACACAAAAATGAGTAATTTCCTTTTGTCGATTATGCAATGGAAAGATATATATTTTGAGCCAAGCGTTATGATTAATCGCCTGTGCTTGTGGCCAAGCAGACAAATCAACATTATTTAATTGAAACTCAGGTAACTTGGTATTTTTGTGCATGTTAAGCACATACTGATGGCTCTCGAAACAATGGCGCAAAAACGCCACCAAATTAAACTTTTGCTGCGCCAAATCACTTTTCCAAAAACGAACACTTGCCGCATTTGTTTGTTCAACTTCACCTTTTAAGTTAACCACATGAGTTGCAATGGGATCTTCCTGGACTAACTGAATGAGTTTATCACGCTCCTTTTCCAGTTGCCCACGTTTAAACGCTTCTTCGCGCAAGGCTTTCGTTTTATGTCTGAGCTTAGCGTCAGCTAATTTAAATTCGTATATTAGCGCCACACACATCAACGCTATGAAAATTAAAAAGCCAAAGCCTGTAACCGGAAAATCTTTGTGGATCCCCCAATTTGCTAAGTAGACGTAAAAGACCATTGACACTTGCACGAAAAAATAGCTGCTAAGCGCTAGCGAAATAGCCTTGTAGCCTAATTCGAACAAGCGTTTAGCAATGTATAGCGCAATCCCCATCACAACAAAATAATAAATAAACCATGCATGGCTCCACCAACTAGCTTCTCCTACGGCTAGATAATATTGTTGTTGGCCCAAAGTCACCGTTTGCATTGTTGGCAGTGAACTAAACCGAGTTGTGTAAGGCAAGGCAAAATTTGCATAAACAAACGTTAGACCGACAGTCAACGCGAGATAAAAAACTGCCGAGCTCCATTTGAATTTTGAGTATGTATTGAGGAAATAAAGCAGAACTGCTGGAAAGGTCACAACACAAATATTGCGTAGCCTGCGTAATTCGAGTTGTGCTAGTAGCTCAGGTTCTAGAATGAGTTGCGCTGAAATATACTGAAAAACAGACACCATGATACAAATAATGCCCAAAGAGATCATCCGACCTTTGTGATAGCTCACCACAGCAAGTGCAAATAACACCAGTGCTACTAACGTACTAACACCAACAGAGAAGTAATACGCTTGATGTAATAATTCCATGCAAACTGCCTAAATTAGTTAAACAAAAGGGTCCAACACACCTCAGATATTAATATTTTCAGTTGTACGCTGATTCTTGGCCTTTTTAATGCAATAATATTGAGCTTAGTTGAATTATAAATAATTAGTATTATTTCAATGCAAAAATTGTTGAAAACCAAAACTGCGTGGTTAAGTTTAATATCAATCATTTCTTTAGTAAAAGTAAGTTTTGCAGCCGAGTCACTGCAAATGATTGAAAAGATAAAGAACCAAGCTTTATCAGATGACTATGCGTATCACCAAATTGAAGCCATCACCACAGAAATTGGCGCTCGCCCTTTAGGCAGCGCAAAAGAATTAAACGCACTGAAATGGTTAGAGCAGCAACTAACTGAACTGTCGGTTGGTCACTTGAGCAAACAACCACTAAAAGTCCGCAATTGGCAGCGTATATCCGCCTCGGCACAGGTCATTTCTCCGTATAAACATGAATTGGTCATTGAATCATTGGGTGGCAGTGTTGCAACCCCTGCAGAGGGCCTAGAAGCCGAAGTAATTAAAATAAATAACTTCGACCATTTAAATTCTGTAGAAGCCGACAAATTAAAAGATAAAATTGTTTATATCTCACGAAAGTTAGATGAACATAGTCCAGCAGAAGATTATTTAAACATGCAGAGAATCCGCCAAAAAGGAGCGATTATCGCTGCAAATAAAGGGGCTAAGGCACTCATTATCCGTTCACAAACTACTGACAAAAGCCGAACGGCTCATACAGGCGCAGTCAGGTATCACAGTAATTCCCCCCAAATTCCGGCAGCAGCGATTTCACCAGCCGATGCTGACTTACTCGACAGACTCTTTGCACGAAACCTGCCCGTTGCATTACTCATCAATTTACAAAATAGCGAAAGCCGTTGGGTAGATACCTACAACCTTATTGCAACGCTGAGCGCTGATCACAGTCAAAACAATCCAAACAAAGTTGTTTTTATCGCACATATTGATTCTTGGGATTTAGGCACGGGCGCGTTAGATAATGCAGCCGGCATTGGCATTGGTTTAGGTATAATTAAACAATTAATCCAATTTCAAGATAAACTAAAACATGACATCGAAATTGTCTTTGTAACCGCGGCACAGTTTAATCAACTAGGTATAAAAACCTATATTAAACACTTAAATGACAAACACATAGTTGTTGCAACTGAAGCTGATTTAGGTGGCGAGTCTATTTTCAGGCTAGACACCAATATTGATGAGTCGGCGCTCAAGCTTGCAGATAAGATACACACATTAACAACTGATTTGGCGATTGAGCGTGGCCATAATGCATCTGGTGGTGCGACTAACACACAACATATGCTTGCACTGGATATTCCAATATTTAATTGGGTGCAAAAAACTGATAATTATTTTAAGTACTTACACTCTGCAAATGATACTTTTGACAAGATCAGTTTAGAATCTATTCAGCAAAATGTTGCAACTTATAGTATCTTTTTATTTAGTGTTGCCAATGAAGGCCTGATCTTCAGTAATAAAGTGACAGAGCATGAACAGCCCACAGAAACAACAGTTACTCAATAAAGAAGAGTTTCAAAAGCAGCTCAGACAAAAGCAACAAAAAGCAGCTATTGACAAACAGCAAGCGCTGATTAAACAAAAAATGGCGCAAATACAAGCGGCTCAGGCCGCTCAAGCACCTGTGGTTGCTAAAAAACCAAGCAAAGCAAAGTGGTATTTTTTGGCTTTATTGGCGCTTGTTGCAGCGCTTTTGCCTTACCCTAAAATTATCACTTACGAAAAGCTAGGTGTTGTAGCTGAGAGTATATACATACCAAGTCGATTTGGCAGCAAAGCATTTTTATTAGATACCAATGCCGAAGTTCAAGTAGATGGCCAGAATAGATGGTTATACTTGTGCAATACTTTACAGGGTCAACGCCATTGTAATCGATATGATATTGTTGACACTCAAGGCTTTTTCGCTGCGGTTGGAAAGTACTTAGAGCAGTAATAGAATGTTCATTAAATAGTCAACGTAATTTAATCTCATCTCTGCATATTTGCATCTATCCCTAACAAATCAGAAAGGTCATTTCTATATCGTTGGGAACTCAACCAAGAGGGATGCAAATATGAAACACAAGAAAACGCAGTACCAAGCGATTTGGCTGTCAGATATCCATTTGGGCAGCAAAGACTGCAAAGCACATTTTCTACTCGACCTGCTTGAACAAGTGAGCACCAAAACAATTTACCTGGTCGGTGATATAATTGATATCTGGGCGCTAGAAAAACGCGTACATTGGCCCGCGGCACACAATCAAGTTATCGATAGTTTAATTGATAAAGCCCACAAAGGGACACGGGTTGTCTACATACCAGGCAACCATGACGAAAAAGTACGCCAATATATCGGAATGACCTTTGCTGACATAGAAATTCACCAAGATATCATCCATACCACAGGTACTGGGCAAAAATTAATTGTAACGCACGGCGACGAATTTGATGGTCAAGTTTGCTTAGGTGAATGGCAATCAAAACTAGGTGATGTTCTATACGACTTTTTACTCTTCTTAAATCGGTGCTGCAACGGCTTCCGTAAACAAATGGGTTGGGGATACTGGTCATTAGCAGGTTATATTAAAAGCAGAGTTAAAGGTGCAGCCGCGGCGATAGAACGCTATAAAGATGCTGCAATTGCACATGCCAAAAGCAAAGGTGTTGATGGTATTGTCTGTGGTCATATCCACCAGCCAGATATGCAATATAAAAACGGTATTTTGTATTGCAACGACGGTGATTGGATTGAAAACTGCACTGTGCTCACGGAGCACTTAGATGGGCAATTAGAACTGATATATTGGACCGAAACCGTACAAAGTTTAACTCAGCTTAAATCGGCTAAGGTCACAACACCTGCTAGCCATGCAGCCTAACTCAGTTGGCCGAACAGCTTTTATTGCATTGAGCAAATTATCAGCAACAAAAATGCAATAAAAGTTGCATCCACTGTTCACACTATCTCGTTAGAGTTCAGCTGTTATTTATTAGGAGCTGAACCATGTTTACTGTTGAAGAAGTTATAGAGAAAAATCTACCTCAACTACAAAAACACCCTATTTTGAGCACGCTTACGCGTAAAGTTCTCAAAAGACTTTTACATGAACAAGAGTTCATCGAGTTCGCCGATCATTACCCACATTTACGTGGTTTAGATTTTGTTGAACAGTCACTCGAATATTTTGATTTCAGCTACACCATTTCAGCCAGAGACTTAGAGCGGATCCCCAGCCAAGGGCGCTGTGTGATTATTGCCAACCACCCTATCGGTTCATTGGATGGGCTAGCATTAATTAAATTAGTCAGCGAAGTTCGTAAAGATTTTAAAGTTGTTGCCAATGAATTATTGATGGCAATTGAGCCACTCCGTCCAATGTTATTGCCAGTCAATAATATGGCAGGACGCACCGCAAGAGAAAATATCCGAGGGATCCAAGATTATCTCAATAACAACGGCGCCGTCATTATATTTCCAGCAGGCGAAGTCTCGCGGTTAAAACCAGCAGGTATTCGCGACAGTCGCTGGAATGGTGGCTTCCTTAAATTGGCCCAAGCAACTCAATCGCCTATATTGCCAATTCATGTTCAAGGGAAAAACTCCAACTCTTTTTATCTGTTATCTATGTTGTACAAACCACTTTCGACCTTATTTTTGGTCAACGAAATGTTTAAACAACAAGATAAAAATATGCCCGTACGAGTTGGTGAGCTCATACCATACGACAGCTTTAAAGGCAGCCAACTCACCAATAAAGAAAAAATAAGACTTTTCCAGCGCCATTTGTACCGTATTGGTAAACAAAAAAAAGGCTGCTTTGTTACCGAATCGGCCATAGCACGTCCAGAACATCGTCAAGAATTGGCCAAAGCCATTTATAATTGTGAGTTGTTAGGTCAAACCGCCGACAACAAAGATATCTATCTATACAAGTTTGAAGACAGCTCGCCAATTATGCGAGAAATTGGCCGCTTAAGAGAGTTATCTTTCAGAGCGGTTGGCGAAGGCAGTGGCAAAAAGCGCGACATAGATAAATACGACGCTTATTATGAGCACTTGATCTTATGGGATAAACAAGAACAAGAAATTGTTGGTGCTTATCGCCTAGGCCAAACACTTGAGATCATTCAAGCACATGGGCAACACGGTTTATACACAGACTCTTTGTTCATTTATGACCAACAAATGCAAAAATACTTCGAGCATGGTCTCGAACTTGGCCGCAGCTTTGTTCAACCAAAATATTGGGGAATGCGCAGCCTTGATTACCTCTGGTACGGTATTGGAGCGTTTCTAAAAAAACATCCTAACATTCGTTATCTTTTTGGCCCTGTAAGCATGAGTAATAGCATGCCTAAACCAGCAAAAGATTTAATGGTATATTTTTACAAATTGTATTTTCAACACCAAGAAGTTATCGCCAGCTCGAAACAACCGTATAAAATACCCAATGATGTTATTTCGGTTCTGAAAACTGAGTTCACCGGCGATAACTACAAAACGGATTTTGCTAAACTGAAATCTATGCTCGCCAACATGGGAACCAGTGTGCCAACACTGTATAAACAATACAGCGAACTGTGTGAAGAAGATGGCGTTAAATTTTTAGATTTTGGGGTTGACCCTGATTTTGCCGACTGCATAGACGGCTTAGTCTTGGTCGATATAACTAAACTAAAAGCCAATAAAAAAGCCCGCTATTTAGCAAAATAAATAGTAAAAAATAGCATTAGTGCAATTTTTTACCTTCAACCCCTTGCGGGAAACAATTAAGTGGTGAGAAGATAGATTTTATTTAACGCTAGACTAGGACGTATGTTAAATACTCTATTTACTCACCCAAATAGAACAAGCCTACCAATATTTGTGTTATGTGCACTATTACCGGCTTGTTCGATGACACCTAATGCATCTGATACATCCAAGCAAGAGAATCTAGTAGAGCTGAAAAAAACCTTTGCTCAGGTATGTTCAAACCAACAGCAAAGTTTAAATAAACTCGATAAACAGCAGCAACAAACCAGTAAAAAGCTCGATAAAATATATAAACAGCTTAATCAGACCTCACAACAAGAAAACCAACAATGTGCCGAAACATCTAATAAATTAAATGGCAAAACAGTTGTAGGCGAGGTTGAATGGATTTTTGTGCCTTCTGTACAAAGACATATCCAAGCTCGTGTCGACTCAGGTGCAACCACCTCCTCTATCAGCGCTAAAAATATCATGCGTTTTGAACGAGATGGGGAAGACTGGGTTAAATTCACCTTAACGCATACAGAAGCTAAATTAGACTATGATATGGAAGCCAAAGTGGTTAGGACCGCACGAATACGCCAAGCTTCATCTGATAAACTGGAGCGTAGAACCGTCATCAAACTGGTCGTAAAACTGGGTAACGACCTCCAGCAAGAGGCTGAATTTACCTTGGCAGATAGAACTGATATGGATTACCCAGTATTGCTCGGCCGCGAGTTTTTACAAGACATCACTTTAATCGAAGTGGGTAAGTCATTTATCCACCCTAAAGTAAAATCATAAGGAAATCTCCATGCAGTATGCCCGATGGCCTTTTTATGCTTTGATTGGCGTATTATTTGTAACAGGTTTGGTGATGTCGATATACCGCCACCTAACCTTTCAAGTGCCATTTTTGCCCGGTGAAACTTTAACAACTTGGTCGATAGAAGCTCGAGTGGAGTTTACTGCCGACAATGGGCCAGTAAAAATTAAACTGGCGCGTCCAAGTAGTCAGCAAGGTTACGCTGTTTTATCAGAATCTAGCGCATCTTCCGGGTATGGTGTTGCATATTTAGACAATGAAAACATTTTGGAATGGAGCATTCGCCAAGCTCAGGGTGAACAAACTCTATTTTATCGGGTTGATTTTTTACATGACCAGTTGCAAAACGATATCGAGTCAACACCACCCGCCATTCCACCAGTAAGCCTAGCAGAACCCTATTTAACCGCTGCTGAACAAATCAATCAGCAGTTATTATCAATTTCAGCAGACTCGATCAGTTATGCACAACAACTATTTCAACTCTTAACCACACAGCAAAACCAGCAGAACTTAGCCTTGTTGCGAGATGAAGAGTCTGAGCCAGCTAAACTTGCGGTTAAACTGCTAAATCACGCTGGGATTGCCGCCAGTGTTATCCATGCGGTGAAGCTAGAGGATGGCCGACGTCGTCAACCTTTAGTTCCATTGGTGAAAGTGTGGCAGAGTGGCCAAAACTCGGTAATATTCGACCCTGCAACGGGCAAACGTGGTAAACCGCAAGATATGTTGTTATGGCAACAACAAGATATGCCAATGTTAGAGGTGATGGGCGGCTTTGATTCGAAAGTCAGCTTCTCAATCATCAAACACCAAGAAACCATAGCTTCCGCAATTAAAGCACAACAAAATGTCCAACAAAGTTTAGTCAACTTCTCAATCCATAGCTTGCCGCTAGAAGAGCAAGCGCTATTCAAAACTATTTTACTACTGCCGGTCGGCGCGCTAATTGTGTGTATGTTGCGCATACTCGTCGGCTTACGTACATCAGGTACCTTTATGCCAGTGTTGATCGCACTCGCATTTATTCAAACTTCTTTAGTTACCGGGTTAGTTGGCTTTACTTTAATTGTCTTTACCGGCTTATTACTACGCAGTTACCTATCTCATTTAAACTTACTATTGGTCGCGCGAATATCAGCAGTAATCATCAGTGTTATCGCCATTATCACGCTATTTAGTTTATTGAGTTACCAAATTGGTTTAAGTGAAGGGCTCAAAGTAACCTTTTTCCCGATGATTATCTTGTCATGGACAATTGAGCGTATGTCTGTGTTATGGGAAGAAGAAGGTGCAAAAGAAGTGGTGATTCAAGGCGGTGGCAGCTTATTAACTGCTGTAATTGCCTATTTAGCTATGACCAATGAATTTATTCGTCATCTCACTTTTAACTTTTTGGGTGTGCAATTAATTTTGCTCGCGGCCATTTTAGCACTCGGCAACTATACAGGTTATCGATTGTTTGAACTTGCTCGCTTTAAATCATTGGTAGAGAGATATGCTGGTAAATCCGTTTAAATTAGCCAGCCTTGGCATATTAGGTATGAATGAGCGCAATATAAAATATATTGCGCGTTACAACGAGCGTAAGCTCTACCCACTAGTCGACAATAAACTGGCAACTAAACGTTTATTGGAAAATTCTGATATCCATGTACCTGAATTAATCGCAACAATAGAGCACCAATCACAGATCAATAACTTGATGACTTTATTACCCAGCACAGGCGGGTTTGTCATTAAACCAGCGCAAGGTAGTGGTGGAAAAGGTATATTAGTAATTCAAAACAATGCCAACCCTAATTTTGCTAAACCCAATGGCAGTGAACTGAATATCGAACATTTGCAACACCACTGCAGTAACATTCTGGCAGGCTTGTATAGTTTAGGCGGCAAAGTTGACAAAGCCATTATTGAGCGCTTAATTAACTTTGATCAACTGTTTAGCGATTATAGTTATGAAGGGGTGCCTGATATTCGAATTATCATATTCAAAGGCTATCCAGTGATGGCTATGATGCGCCTATCTACCGAAGCTTCTGATGGCAAAGCAAATTTACACCAAGGCGCGGTCGGCGTTGGACTAGATATAGCCAATGGTCAGGCATTACATGCGGTGCAATTTGGCAAACCAGTTGAGTATCACCCTGACACCCAACAAAAGCTTAGCGAACTCAAAGTACCCAATTGGACAGACATGCTTGAACTCGCCGCTAAGTGTTATGAAAAAACTCAGTTAGGTTATCTAGGTGCGGATATCGTATTAGATGTAGAAAAAGGCCCACTACTGCTTGAGTTAAATGCAAGACCTGGGTTGTCTATTCAAATCGCTAACGGCTGTGGTTTGAAACCAAGATTAAAAATGATCGAAAAACAGCAACAAACCCGCACCGCAATAGAGCGGGTTTTGTTCAGCCAACAAGCTTTTAGTTTATTGTAAATTAATTCATCTTATTCAAAATATTTGGCCATAGCCGACGACTTGCCCGTTGTGCTTTGGCTTTATATTTCGCATTTTGGTGGCTTTGCGCTTGAATTAACGGTAATAACTTAACTGGGTGTATTGGTCGCTCAAAATAAAACCCTTGACCCTGCTCACAGCCTAAAGACTCTAAAACTTCGGCTTGCTCTTCCGTTTCAATACCTTCTGCAATCACATTTAGCTCACATGCTTTAGCCAACGCGATTACAGCTTTGATTATTTGTACGTCGGCATTTGAGTTAAACATATTGCTGACAAAGGTTCGATCAATTTTAAGTGTGTCTAGCGGCAACTTAGACAACCAAGATAAACTAGAGTATCCGGTACCAAAGTCATCTAAGGCGATTTTACAGCCCAAGGCATGAATGCGCTCCAATCCTTTTATGGCTGTTTCATAGTGCTGTATGGCCACGGTTTCGGTCACTTCAAACTCAAAGGCTGATGCTGGGTGTCCTGAATGCTTGACACAGTGCTCAAGCTCAGCAATAAAATAACCTGACTCAATACAAGTAGCAGTTAAGTTAATGCTGACGGTAAATTGTTCGTTGTGTACCCGAGCTCTATCTAATAAAACAATGGCATCCTGTAAAACATATAGAGATAAGGCTTGTATCATACCTGTAAATTCAGCACGTTGGATAAATTGCTCTGGTGACACTAAACCTAGCTGAGGTGATGACCAACGAATTAGAGCTTCTGCCCCAATTATACCTTGATTGCCCATAGTAACTTTTGGCTGATAAAGTACATACAGCTCATCATTCGCTTGAGCCCCTAAAATTAGCTTATCAATCTGAATGCGTTGATTTAGGTACGATAAAGTTTGCTCATTTAAATGGAAATGCGTTTTGACTTGATCCATTTGGTCAACGTGTCCTAGAAACATCGCAAGCTGATTAATCACCGCATCAGGATCATTCGGCGTTTGTAAAATCCCGGGTAAAAATGCAGATAAAAGTTTGGGTTTAACTTCAACCATGCGGCCGTTAGGCAAGTAGATCGGCATTTCGAAGGCGTTTTGTAAGCGCTGAATGATTTGATTTAAGTCGGACAACTCAACATTTGGAATATAGGCATTAATTTCTTTCAAACTTCTGCCTAATATCGCACGTTCGGGCAAGTGCGCTTTAAAAACCTCAACCAGATTCGCCAACAAGAAACTAATATGCTCGGTACATATAACACTGCGCAATTTACACACACAGTCGTACTCTAGTGCAATAAATAATGCTTGCTGATTATTTTTAACGCCATTTTGATATTCAGTTTTTAACTCCGTAAAAAATGCACTGCGATTCAAAATGCCCAGTTCAAGATCTACCATCTTCGTTGACGCCCCGCCCGACTTGAGGTTTTACATTTGAATATGATAATCAAATTACATGCCGAAATTATGACAGCAAGGCACAGGCATTGAGACTAGATGAATTCTCGTCGAAGAGTAACAACCAACAGATCCTTATACCAACAACTTTATAACAACAATACAAGGTATCAAACACACAAAACCAAAATTCACATATAAAAAAGCACAGTCAAAATGAAAATCAATCCATATTCAAACAAACAATAAACTTTAAATAATATTTAGTATAAATGAAATAAATAATCAAGCTTGTGCATTCACCAACTACAACAAACTCAATTCACCAAAATGGCGCAGCTTGCTACTTTATGGTTAAGTATTGACTAAGCACTCCAAGTAGCTTGTGCTCATCAATCGGCTTTGTTAGATAGTCATCCATGCCTACCTTTTTGGCCGCTTCAAAGTCTTGCTGCAGAGCATTGGCAGACAAGCCAACAATAGGTAAATTAGCAAAGCCTTTCTCTCTTAACCCTCGGGTTGCTTGATAACCGTCCATCACTGGCATCTGAATATCCATAAACACCAGCTCAAAGCTATTTTCATCAGAGATTTTATCTAACGCGACTTGGCCATTTTCGGCAACATCAACCACGACTTGATATTTCTCTAACATCGCCCGTGCAACAAGTTGGTTTATCTCATTGTCTTCAACCAATAATACTTTTGCTTCAGCAAAGCTAGGCACTTCATCTTCAGCCACCTGTAATTGTTCTTGCTCTTGATTGTCAGAGCTGGCCAACATACTTGAGATTTTATCTGACCACTCTCTAGGTCCATAAGGCCGGTACAAAATATTGCGCTTAGGCACTTTTGCCAATTGCTCTAACCAGCTTTTATGGCAAATATCGGCAACAATTAAAAACGCGTGTTGCTGTGTGTCCAAATTGGATAAATAATTATCCGCATACAGTCGCTGCGACAAGATGAGGACAAAAGGCCCATCAACAGGTTCAAATTTTGCCGACGTACTAAGCCGACGTTTTTGGTAAACAGCTAGGCTGGCTTTTAAGTAACGTTCAAAACATGGCTCATTGCCAAATATTTGTATAGTTGCATGGTTTGCGAGGTGGCTTTCAATAATCTGGTTGTCACTATCGGCCTCAAGCATCACATTTAAGTTAAACTCAGAGCCTTCATCTAACACAGATTTTGCCGTAACATCGCCTCCCATAAGATTACACAACTCTCTAACGATAGTTAACCCCAGTCCAGTGCCGCCATATTTGCGTCGAGAAGACGCGTCCGCTTGGCAAAAAGAGTCAAAAATACGCTCAAGTTGATCGGCTCCCATACCTATACCTGTGTCTTTGACTTGCACATATAAGCGATAATTGCTACCAGCCAGGTGTTCACCCCACATGCGAATTTTAACCTGGCCATGCTCGGTAAACTTTAATGCATTATTGGTTAAATTCATGACCACTTGGGTTAAGCGCATGCTATCACCCACCAAACTAACAGGGATTGTTGGCTCTGCTTCTAAGACAACTTGCACCTTGCTCGCCTGCTCTATGGTATGAATATTAGCCAACAAACCATCAATAAAGTCATGGGTCGAGAAAGGCAAATAATCGACATCAAGCTTGCCCGCCTCAATTTTTGAAAAATCCAATACATCACTGATAATACTCAGTAGTAATTTACTAGAATAATCAGCTTTTTCTAAATACTCACGCTGCTTTGAGTCTAAATCAGTTTCTAATACCAAATGTACTAGACCCAAAATACCATTAATCGGTGTGCGTATTTCATGACTCATATTAGCTAGAAACTGACTTTTAGCGATAGTTGCCTCTTCGGCTTCCCGTTTAGATTCAGACAAAGCTAAATTTAAACTTTGGGATTGCAATAACAACTCTTTAGTTTGAATAATCTTTTGTTGGAAGATATCAGCAGCCCTCGCTAAATCACCAACCTCATCCGTTCTATGTTTGTGGGTTATCACCCCAACGGGCTTGTCTCGTGATAAAGCACGAAAAACATTTGTGATGTCAATAATCGGCCGCGAAATTCGTAACACAAAGTAAATACCTAGCACCACAGCAAAGAGTAATCCAAACATGGAAATAAACAATGCTTGCTGACGTTGCGCTTCAACAGCACTGACAATTTGCTCGTTTTTGCGTGTAATCTGCGCTCTTTCTATCGCACTCAGTTGCTTAGAGAGAAATAGAATCTCATTGGCGGTACCAGCCATCACTACGTTGACCAAAAAGCTATACCCTCGAGTCACATTAGCTACGTTGTAAAAATGCTCGTGTAACTCAGTTAAAGACTCGCTAAAAGGTTGTGAAATTTGCTCTGGTAGTTGGGTTACTAGTGCCACTATAGCGCTATGAGCTTGGGCAAAAGCTTGTGTATGGGTTGAGTCTGGTTGTTCTAAATAGCGCAGCAAAGCGACTTCTGTGTTTTGCAACTCTATTTTTATAGCTTGTAATAATTCTTGCGCAGATTGTTGATCGATAATCGCTTGCTCAATCAGTTGGTGTAAAGCGGTATAGATGGTCGTTATTTCAGTTTGTACAATTTCTGTCCTTAACGAACGGTTGTCTATTACCGTATTAAAATTATCTCGATAGTCTTTTAAATGCGATTGCATACGCCGACTATAATCTGAAAATTTATCATTGCGCTTTAAAGAAGTGAGCGCCGCTAAGTTTTCTTGGATGTCTTGATACAACATAGTAAAACGCTTGAGGGCTGATTTGCTCGCAGTACTTTTGTATATGAGCACATTGCGCTGTAAATCAATTACATCACGTTCGATCAACCGAACCGCGTTAATTTCATCTATCGACGCTTGGTTTTGTTTAAGGCTAGTAGATAACGCATCCTGCGTGCGAAATAAGATAGAGGCAACACCAATTAGTAATAACGCGAACACTAGACCGGCAACAATAATTTGCACAGACAAAGTTCTAGCATGGCGCATTGCTAAATTGATGATGTCCATTTAACCCTCAAGCACTAATAAATTCGTACCATTTTTGTAAACTATACTCGTAAGTGGGCATTACTGTATTCCAAACCACCACATTACTCATGCGTTTTGTGTAACTTCCGCCAGTTCGAATATCACCTTGCGGTACACTCAATCGACCATCCGGTCCAGTTAAAGCTTTTGCGGCTGGTTTGCCCATATACCAATAATCCCATTCGTCTTGAGCTAAATATGGTTTAGAGCGCTCGGGATTGGAAATATAATATCCTTGACGCGCAATAAATGCACCTGGCCAACCTGATAACCACCAATTCATATATTCATATGCGACGTCTTTGTTTATCCCTTGTGTGGCGGCAGACAAACACATTACCCCATGCCAGCCTCGATAGCCTTCTTTTGGCGCGGCAAAAACAACTGGTATATTGCGGGCGTTTAGTGCAGAAACTGCCGGTGAAAACATGCTTTCTATTACAACGCGACCATTGGCCATAAATTCAACTGACTCGGGTACTGAATTCCAAAAGCCATTAAAGTGTCCGTCAAATTTAAGCTCTAACAAGATATCAAATAGTTGATCTAACTCTCGTTTGCTCATGTTGCCAATATCAGCAAAACGCATTAACCCAGAGGCTTGCGCAGCCAAA